>CANQWE010000009.1 GCA_947627475.1 uncultured Clostridia bacterium | reverse complement strand
ATAATTGGTCGATCAGCAATATCCCTCCACCGTCTATATATTAAACATATATTAATATTTCGGCAAACTAAATTTGATACGCTGGTATACGACATTTACCGGACAGAAGGCTGCAAATTTTTAAGTCTAATCTATCAAGCAGCGAAAGGAGAATCACCCAATATGCTCAGTCTATTTAAAAAAATGCGGCCAAGGGAACTAATCATGTCCCTTGCCTGCGTGGTACTGGTGATGGGCCAGATCTATTTTGACCTGACCTTGCCCGACTATATGAGCGAACTGACCGTCATGATTCAGACGCCCGGCAGCTCTGTATCCCAGGTATGGCGTGTGGGGCTGAAAATGCTGGGCTGCGCCCTGAGCAGCATGGCGCTGACCATCGCCTGCGGCTATCTGGCGGCGCAGGTCGCTGCCGGCTTTAGCTTTACCATCAGAGAAAAGGTTTTTGAGAAGGTGGCGGATTTTTCCCAGCAGGAAATGAATCAGTTTTCTGTTCCCAGTCTGATCAACCGCACCACCAACGACGTCACCCAGGTTCAGATGCTCATCTCCATGGGGCTGCAGATCCTGGTCAAATCCCCCATCATGGCGGTGTGGGCAGTGCTGAAAATCATCGGCAAAAGCTGGGAGCTTTCCGCAGTCACCGCCTGTTTTGTCGCTGTGCTGCTGACGCTGATGATCATCATTATGTTCATCCTGATCCCCCGCTTTAAGCTGGTGCAAAAACAAACCGATGATATCAACCGGATCGCCCGGGAAAATCTGGGCGGCATCCGGGTGGTTCACGCCTTTAATGCTGAGCAGTATCAAAACCACAAGTTCCAGCAGGCAAACAACGCCCTGACCAACACCCAGCTTTTTAACCAGCGAACCTTTGCCTTGCTGATGCCCTCGATGAACCTGGCGATGAACGGCCTGTCCCTTTCCATCTACTGGATCGGCGCATATCTGATCAACGCAGCAGCTATGACAGACCGGCTTCGCCTTTTCTCCGATATGGTGGTCTATTCTTCTTACGCCATGCAGGTTGTAATGGCTTTTATGATGCTGGTCATGATTTTTATCATGCTGCCCCGTGCCACTGTGTCTGCAAACCGTATCAATGAAGTCCTGGATACCAAGCCCCGGATTTTGGACGGAAAAGAAACAGAGGCGATCCGGCCTATGGGAGAAGTGGAATTTCAAAATGTCAGCTTCAAGTACCCCGGCGCAGCAGACTATGTATTGCATAATGTTTCTTTCAAAGCAAAACCTGGGGAAACCGTAGCCTTTATCGGCTCCACCGGAAGCGGCAAAAGCACCCTGATTAATCTGATCCCCCGTTTTTATGATGCCACAGACGGGCAGATACGAATCGGCGGACATGACGTGCAGGAATATACGCTGGAAGAGCTTCACAACAAAATCGGCTATGTGCCCCAAAAAGCTGTACTTTTTTCAGGCACCGTTAAATCCAACATCGCTTTTGGAGAAAACGGAAAGTCCGAACCTGACATAGAGGCCCTGAAAAAAGCGGCGGATATCGCACAGGCAGCTGACTTTATCGAGAAAAAACAGGAAAAGTACGACGCACCCATCGCCCAAAACGGAACCAACCTGTCCGGCGGCCAAAAACAGCGCATGGCAATTGCCAGAGCAGTATACCGGCAGCCGGAGATCTTCATTTTCGACGATTCCTTCTCCGCTCTGGACTATAAAACAGACAGCATCCTGCGCCGGCGTCTGGCAGAGGAAACTACCAACGCCACGACCTTTATCGTTGCCCAGCGAATCGGTACCATCCGTCACGCGGACCAGATCATCGTACTGGATGAAGGACACGTGGCAGGTATCGGTACTCATGACGAACTGATGCAAAATTGTAAAGTATATCAGGAAATCGCTTATTCACAGCTTTCAAAGGAGGAACTGGGAAATGCATAACGGACCAGCAATGAGAGGCCCACACGGAAATATGCCCATGGCCGGCGGTGCAAAACGATCCTTTTCCTCCACATGGGGAAGATTGATTCGCTACTGTATTCCCTGGCTGCCTGCCGTCATCGTTGCCCTGCTTTTTGCAGTAGGCGGTACGATCTTTACCATTCTCGGACCGGATAAGATCAGCGAGATGACCGACACGATCACCAAAGGGATTATGGGCAGCATCGATATGGACGCGGTTGCAGCCGTGGCATGGACGCTGGTTGCATATTACGCCTCCAGCATCCTGCTTTCCTACGCACAAAGCTTTATTATGGCCACCGTCACCCAAAAGGTGTCCAAAAGCATGCGCAGGGACATCTCTCAAAAAATCAATGTACTGCCGCTGAAATATTTTGATTCCACCAGCTTTGGGGATATTCTCTCCCGTGTGACCAACGATGTGGACACAATCGGGCAGACGCTGAATCAAAGCATCGGCAGTCTGGTGTCCGCCATTACCCTTTTAATCGGCTCTGTCTTTATGATGTTCAAAACCAACTGGATTATGGCTGTGGTGGCTATGGGGGCTTCCCTGATCGGCTTTGCCCTCATGATGTTTATTATCGCCCACTCTCAGAAATATTTTACCCGCCAGCAAAAGTTGGTAGGCGAAATCAACGGCCATGTAGAAGAGGTTTATGCCGGTCACAATGTAGTAAAAGCCTATAACGCAGAACACAATCTGTATAAAAAGTTTTACAAAATCAATGCGGAGCTGTATGCCTGTATGTGGAAATCCCAGTTTATGTCGGGCCTAATGATGCCGCTGATGAACTTTATTGGGAACTTCGGATATGTGGCTGTATGCGTGGTAGGCGCCACCCTAGCAATGAACGGCACCATTTCCTTTGGCGTAATCGTAGCCTTTATGATTTATGTACGCCTGTTCACACAGCCCCTGTCCACCATTGCACAATCTGCAACCAGCCTGCAGTCCACCAGCGCTGCAAGCTATCGGGTATTTGAATTCTTAGAAGAGGAAGAGCTTTCTGATGAACGGGGTAAAACGGCACGGTTGGAAACGGCAAGAGGAGATATTGAATTTAAAAATGTACAGTTTGGCTACAACCCGGATAAAATGATTATCCAAAATTTTTCAGCAAAAGTAAAAGCAGGACAAAAGGTAGCCATCGTTGGACCCACCGGAGCGGGAAAAACCACCATGGTAAACTTGCTTATGCGCTTCTATGAAACAAATAAGGGAGAGATCCTTGTGGATGGTACCCCTCTTAGCAGTCTCACCCGGGAAAATGTGCATGCCCTGTTCTGTATGGTGCTCCAGGACACCTGGTTATTTGAGGGAACCATTTGGGATAATATCGTATACAGCAAAAAAGGCGTATCCCAGGACGAAGTCATTGCCGCATGTAAGGCGGTGGGGATCCACCACTTTATTCAAACTCTGCCGGAAGGATACAATACAATTCTTCACGAAAATGACAGCCTGTCCGCAGGACAAAAGCAGCTGATCACCATCGCCCGGGCGATGGTGGAAAACGCACCCATGCTGATTTTGGATGAAGCAACCAGTTCCGTAGACACCCGCACAGAAATTCAAATTCAGGAAGCCATGGATAAGCTGATGATGGGACGCACCTCTATTATCATTGCACACCGTTTGTCCACTATCAAAAATGCAGACTTGATTCTGGTTATGAAAGATGGCGATATTATCGAAAGCGGCAGCCACGAAGTACTGATGGCGCAAAACGGTTTTTACGCGGATCTGTACAACAGCCAGTTTGAAAAAGCAGCAGGATAAGCGAGCGTGTTCTTTATCCGAGCGAAAACTTAAAAAGCCCCCTTATAAAAGGGGGCTTTTTAATACTTACCACGTATCTGTCACTGCAGCATAACCTAGCTGTATTTCGTGCTGCCTCCTTATTGACAAGTGGAGATCGCTGCAGGCGAGGCGAAAGGAGAGATAGTCCTCCGCTATCCCTACAGAGGAGATTCCCGTTCCCCAAGCAGGGGGAATGGGTGGTACTTTTCCAAAACAAAATGGTACTTTGCCGCGCAAAGTACGCGTACCCAAAAACGCTTTTTTCGGATCGCGCTGTGATCCGTAGGGCAAAGCCGCAATCCGTCTTCGCTATCGCGTCCGTTTGGTACAGACTTTTTACCTGCACCAGACTAAGGAACTCCGGTGTCTTTGCAGGTCCTAAAATGTTTTGCTTTGTTGATCCATTTTACGCGGAAGGCTGCACAGACTTTGTAAGCCCCCGTCACCTACGCTGACTTCTCTTCAGGGTTACTACGCAACTCCCCGCAGGGGGGCTTATAAAGTCTCTGTATACTCTGTTTCTCTCTGCTTTTCTATATCCTTTTGTTTCCTATCTGTCTTGCACCTTCTCAATCCCAGCGCATACCTTGCAGTTTCCTTATCCTTCCTTTGTCAAAGGGGTAGGGATCGAAAAGGGAATGGAAATTGCCTTCCCTTTTCTGTCTTTTTGGCTACTTTTGTCACATCACAAAAGCAGCTTCCCCCTTTTCCCTTGGAAAGGATACCTCCCACTGTAGCATTGCGCAAACAAAACGCAGGGACAAACCCTTTGCGTTCCACAAAGGGGGAGAGATTTCTTCCGCTCATTTTGTACAGTCACTCCCTCCGTCTTTTGCCTGTGGCGAAATCCACCCCCTCGTCACAGGGAGCTTTTGAAGTGTGCGCTACGCTCGCAACACGCAACAGAGGAGGATGTCAGCGTTAGCTGACGGGAGAAAAGGCTGTAATTAATAAAGGAGGGGTTTTCCCCTCCTTTTCTTTTTCCTTGTAAGCTCAGTCCATGTCAAAGATTTCCGGAACGCGGTGCGCATTATCATACAGCACGTTATACTGCAAATAGCTATACAGCTTCAAAGAATCTGTCAGAACAGGCACATTATACGAAGTTTCATGGAAAACGCCCTCATAGTCATACCAGCCCATAGCATTTATCGCTTTTACCTCTTCATTGATTGCATCTACAAACTGCAGAAATTTGCTGGGTTCCTGCTCCATATCCAAAATTTCCAAAAGCCAGCTGGAAAGGAAATTCAAACTTGTAAGATTGCGATCTTCCGGCAAACGATCTCCTGCCGCAGCATCCAAATCGTAGTTGGCCCAGAAAACATACGGCACTACATATTTGGAGAGCTGCGCCTCTGTGGAAGAATCATCCGTCACATCAAAAAACAGCGCACCGATGTTGGTAAGAGAGGGCTGATGATCCCCGTAAAACAGGATTAGCGTATCCTCCTCTACGGACTCAAAATATTCTACAAATGACTGAAAAGCCTGATCCGCATTATGGATCGAGGACAGATATTCCTGCACACCAGTATACCGCTCATATCCATCCAACGTAACCGTATAATCAAAGTTGGAGGAAGAAAATCCGCCATGATTCTGCATCGTTACCGCAAAGGCAAAAAACGGTTCTTCGGAATCTCGATTTTCATAGGTTTCAATCAGCTTGTCGTAAATTGCCCGGTCGCTGACATGTCCTCTGTAATAATCTTCCTCTGTCAAATCCGTAAAGTCATCTTTGAAACAGGTTTCATCAAAGCCAAAATATCCGTAAATTTTCTCCCGCTGCCAGTTGGTACGATCCTCCGGATGGACTGCAAAGGTGTGGTACCCTGCGTTTTTAAACAGATCTATTATGGTAAAGCTATTATCCTGCGTCATATAAAGGTTATAAGCAACTGTATTGCGGGGAATAAACTGTATCGAAAGTCCTGATAAAAATTCCAGTTCCGAGTTTGCCGTGTTGCCCCCGTAAACAGATACAAGGGAATGGCCCTTGATGACATTGTCTGCTTCATCGGAAAGAGAGTCTAAAAAAGGAGTGACCGGAACAGACGTCGGCATTTCATTGCCAAGATATTTTGCAATGTTGTGCACATCAGAAAAGGTTTCATTCATGATTACAATCACGTTCGGCAGCTTCTTTTCTTCCGCCGGCGCTCCCGACTCCGTATCCGTTTTTTCCTCATCGCCAAGATAGGAGTCCAAGTCCTCTTCCAGAGTATCCGGATCATATCCGTCCGGTACCTGTACCCGGGTAGCAGATGCAGAATAAATCAGATTTACCCAAAATCCGTTGCGCTCGCTGCCCCGATATTTCCAGTATTTGTCCTGGTATCCGATCACCGGCGCCATAAATTGGGTGTAAATTACAACCGTACTCAAAATCATCAGAACAACAGAACTCATGCTCATTAGCATCATACTCCGATTACGCTTTTGTCGTGGATAACGGGTACGCACCAAAAAAACGCCAAAGCAAATGCTTAGCACCAGCCCGATCATTGTCACCAAAGACAACTCGAAGGAATAATCTCCCGCCACCTTGGCAGCTGTTCCAATGGCACTAATGTCGGAGAACTGAATTTCAAAGCTTCTGGCCTGGACCACCACATGGTCGATTACGGCGACGATGGTACAAAATACAAGCAGGATCAATGTGGAAATCCGGATACTGCCGGTAAAAATCCACAAAAGAGATGCAGCGCCTACCATCAGCAGCAGATTCAAAACAAACTTCAGGGGACCGATTAGAAAAATGCCACAACTGATCGTAACCTGCATCAATATAAAAACGATCAGCGTCAGCGCTGCCAAAATCAAAAATCCAGCCCAGGAAGGCAGCGTTTCCGACAAATGAATCTGAAAAAACAACGCGCAGAACATCAGCACAGCTCCGCCGATCGCGATCACCGGGTACGCCCCGCAAAGCAGGACAGCCGTAGCAAACAATACAGAAACAATACTATAAATAATAATATTCCTTCTCTTTTTTTCAGGTGTAACTTTGATCCACATAACAACTCCATACCGCATAGCGGCAAATCTTTTTCATTTTATACATACGTAAAAAGTTTCCTTTCCAGTACCATCCGGAAAAAACTCATAAAGAAAATTGTACCATGAAAAAATGAACAAATCTATCAAATTTTATTTTTTAGAATTTGCACATGGACATTTATCCGATTTCCCTGCGGGTCCATCCCAAAAAGGTACAGATTCCAAACATAGCGATGTCCACACAAACCACAGTAGCACCCATAGGAGACGCCCACAAAATCGAAATGAAAATTCCCAGCAGTGCACAGACAACGGAGAGGACGCCACTGCAGAGCACAACACCGCGAAAACTTCCAAATAATCGCATTGCAGACAATGCGGGAAAAATAATTAGCGCGGAAATCAGCAACGAGCCAACCAAGCGCATGGCAAGCACAATGACTACGGCAGTAATGACTGCAAGAATCAGTTTGTATATACCGGAGCGTATACCAGTAGCATGCGCAAATGTTTCATCAAAGGTTACTGCAAAAATTTTATTGTAAAACAAAAGATATGCAGAAATTACAACTACAGACATAACCACGCACATCCAAACGTCTGTCTGGGTCAACGTCAAAATGGAGGTGGAGCCAAACAAGGTGGTGCATACGTCCCCGGCCAAATTGGAAGAAGTGCCGAACACATGCATAATCAAATAGCCCACCCCAAGCGCGCCTACCGACAGCATTGCGATAGCTGCATCGCCTTTGATCTTTGCGCCTTGCCTGGCGCAAAGAAGAAAAACCGCAACCAAAATTGTAACAGGCATCACTAAGAGCATGTTATTGGAAAGCTGCAGCACAGACGCGGCGGATACCGCCCCAAAGGCCACATGCGAAAGTCCGTCTCCAATAAAAGAATAGCGTTTGAGTACCAGCGTCACCCCCAGCAAGGAAGCGCACAGAGCGATCAGCACACCGGCAATCAAAGCATACCGCAGGATTGGATAGGAAAAATAAAAAGAAAGTTTTTCAAATAGCGCTGCCATCTTTGTCCCTCCACTGCGCATATGCCGCTGCAGATCCGTAATACATCTGCGTCTTTGTACCAATATGCAAAATATGACTGGCATATTGCAGGGCCGCTTCCAAGTCGTGGGAAACCATCATCACCGTGATCCCATCTTCCCGGTTCAGCTTTTCAATGATTTGGTACATTTCCTCTGTTGCTGTGGGATCCAGCCCAGCCACCGGCTCGTCCAAAAGCAAAAGCTTGCGGGTGGCACATAGGGCCCTGGCCAAAAGTACCCGCCGCTGCTGTCCTCCCGACAGCTCCCGATACCGCCTCCGTGCAAGCTGGAGAATTCCCAATCGTTCCATGTTGAAAGCAGCCAGCTCTTTTTCCTCCCGATTATAAAAGGGGCGCAGCCCACAGCGGTTCAGGCATCCGGACAACACGATCTCCTCTACAGAAGCGGGAAAATCCCGCCGAGCGGCCATTTGCTGGGGCAGATATCCGATCTCCTTCTGCCGCAAACCGTCTCCAAGCCGAATACTGCCGGCGGCAGGAGGCACCAAATGCAGGATCGTTTTGATAAGAGTGCTTTTCCCAGATCCATTTTCCCCTACAACACAAACATAATCCCCAGCCTGTACTGTAAAATAAATATTTTCTGCAATTCGTTTGCCGTCATAACCCAACGCAAGAGCATCGCAGGTAATCTGTGCCATAATAATCTCCATTCTGCAATTTACTGCAGCGCACTGCCCAGCACGTTCAAATTATTTTCCATAACAGAATAGTAGGTCATCCCGTTATCGATCTGTTCTTCTGTTACAGACTGCATAGAATCCAGCACAAGAATTTTCTGATTTTTTTCCTTTGTGCTTTGAATGATCGTCTGGGCCAGCGTCTGATCTGAGGTTTCTGACACCAGAACATACGGAAGCTGCAGAGCATCGATCTTTTGTGCCAGAGAAATCACGGTATCAAAGCTCACCTCTGCTTCAGCAGAGCAGCCTGTAAACGCTGCATCACACGCTATTCCATAATCGTCAAACATATACAGGAAGGCAAACCGATCCCCAAAGACCAGCGTATCTCTGGCTGCTTCCTCCACTGTCTGCTGGTACTTGCCATCTAAGCTCTGCAGTTTTTCCATGTATGCTGCCAGATTGGCTGCGTACGTTTCTGCTTTCTCCGGACGCACCGCGGCAAGCTTTTCCTCGATATGTGTACAAAGAATTTCTGCGTTTTTCAGGGACAGCCACACATGCTCGTCCGCGTCCGCTGCATCTCCAAGCACCTCAAGCAAATCGATCGCTATTCGATCCTCTTTCTCAGATGCCGACAGGGCGTCCTGTACCCAGCCGTCGGATTCACCGCCCACGTACAGAAACACATCGCTGTCCGATATAGTCACGATATCTTCTGCAGATGGCTGATAGCTGTGCAGATCTACACCGTTTTTCACAAGAAGAGATAGCTCCACGTCCTTCGTCTCCTCTCCCAGGATTTCCCGGACCCAGTCGTATGCGGGGAATATGGCAGACACAATTTTTAGTTTGTCTGTACTTTTCTTTTCTGTGCCGCTGCATGCCCCAAGAGAAAGGGAAAGCGTGAAAAAGGCCAGGACAAGGGCAATTATTTTCTTCATAAATAACCTCCAGACGCGGAACCTCATTTGCATTTCCCGCATGCGCCATATAATATCGTTTTCTTTTTGTTAATATGAAATCCAGCCGCAGCGGCAGATGCTGACGCGTCAATCGCTGCCATAGCCTCTTGATCCAAATGAAAGATGCTGCCGCATATCTCACACTTCATATGGATGTGTTCCCTGCAGTCTCCGTCCCCGATATACTGATAAAGAAATGTTCTGCTGCCCTCCCGGGGAAACCGCTGAATCATTCCCTCCGCCGCCATGGCGTTGATATTTCTGTAGATGGAGCTGACGCTGATGGTTCCATCCCCGCACAGATACTCTGCAATTTCTTCCACCGAGAATTGCCGATCGCTGTGCTCCTGCAAAAAGGAAAGCAGCCGCCGGCGCTGCTCGGTATGATATTTTTTCATAGTGCTCTCCATTCTACCGTATTGCTGCAGTTTCAGGCATGATACTGGCCTGATTCCTGCTTTCGCCCATCGGTATCAAATTTGCAAATCATTCGCAAATATAATTATATCATAGCACAAATACCCATACTTGTCAATAGATACACACCTTGACAGGCAAAAGGATCTATGCTATCCTTGCCCATAGATGAGGAGGCAGAACATGACCAATCAGGAAATTTTGCACATTGCAATGGGGCAGTCCGCAATAGATGCCGCCTGTCAGGCGGAAGATTTCTGCAGGACTGAAAACAAAGTGGTCTTGTCCAAGGAGCATCCCGATGCGAGAAAAAACTTTGTCAGGCCGCCTTTTTTCTGCAGTCTTATCTCCTATGGAAACAATGTCATAGCCTCTGCAGATGCATGTCTAGTGGACGCGGTTGCAGAGTATATCAGGGACGTTCCTTTTTATCGCTGTTTTGAAACGCCGTATCTATATAAGCTTGCAGCTTTGCTGCGTCCTTATAATATGTAGATCGGATTTACCAGAGAAGCGTTTCTCCCGGATGCAGATCTTTTGCATCCCCTGCCCTGCCCCTACCCTATGAAAGTTCTGACCACGTCTGATTTTGCCCATTTGTATATGCCTCCCTGGAGCGACAATGCCCTATGCAAGGATTTTGCCCACTTAGATGTGCTGGCTGTAGGCGCATATGATGGGGACCGGCTGATCGGTCTGGCCGGATGCAGTGCGGACTGCGATACCATGTGGCAGATCGGCATCGATGTTCTGCCGGGGTATCGGCGGAGGGGGATTTCCGCCCTTACCAGTACCCTTGCGTGGGAAGTTCTGCAGCGTGGCAAAGTACCGTATTACTGCCGCGTCTGGTCAAACATTCCTTCTGTCCGCAATGCGCTGCGCAGCGGATTTTATCCCGCATGGATAGAGCTTTCCGCAAAAGAGAAAAGGCGCGCATAAAAAGGCAGCCTTCAAAGCTGCCTTTTTATGCGAAATCCACCAGCATACCCAGTGTGCCGCTTACAATCAGCAGCAGCCCAACGGCAGATTTTTTTGTAAGTTTTTCGTGAAATACAAAATACGAAAAGAAAATAGTGACCAAAATGCTCAACTTATCGATGGGAACTACAATACTGGAAGGCCCTTGCTGCAGCGCTTTATAAAAACAAAGCCAGGAAGCGCCAGTAGCAATACCGGATAAGCATATAAATAGCAGTTCCCGCCCTGGTACAACAAGCACTTGATCCGCCTTGCCAGTTACAATAACCATCATCCAAGCCATTATAAGGACCACCGAGGTGCGGATCATCGTACCCAAATTGGATTCTACGTCCGCAATCCCGATTTTCCCTAAAATAGACGTGAGCGCGGCGAATACAGCAGCTAAGAACGCATAAAGCAGCCAAGATTTACTCTTCTTTTTCCCCGTTGTCTCCTTTTTTTCTATCATCAGGTAGGTGCCCACACCAATTAGCACTACACACACGCCCTGTATGGGTATAATAGGCTCATCCAGGAAAAAAGACGCAAAGAGAATTGTCAAAATCGTGCTGGACTTATCGATGGGTACAACCTTGTTAACGTCGCCCAGCTGCAGGGCCCTGAAGTAGCAAAGCCACGACGCGCCGGTGGCAAGACCGGACAGTATCAAGAAAAACCAGGAGATACCACTGATCTGTGAAATCTCTCCCAGAGACCCCACGGTCAAAACGACGACTAAAGACATACCAAGAACCACAACAGTTCGAATGGCTGTCGCAACAGTAGAATCTGTTTTTCGAATTCCACATTTGGCAAGAACTGCAGTCAGTCCTGCAAATAAAGCCGATAAAAATGCAAGGATAATCCACATATGAAACCCCGGTTGAGCAATGAAAAATTAAAAATGGAGTACACCCAAATGCTCCAGCAAAATTTTTAGGCCCATAAGTATCAAAATAACGCCTCCGGCGATCTGTGCCCGGCTTTCGTATTTTGCCCCAAAAATATTGCCGATTTTCAAGCCAATCGCTGAAAGAATACAGGTTGTAACCCCGATCAGCGCCACCGCTGCAATAATGTTAACATCTGGAAGCAGTGCAAAAGTGATTCCCACTGCCAGCGCATCGATGCTGGTAGCTACAGCAAGGACAGCCATTGTGCGACATGCAAAGGAAGCATCCCGCTTTTCTTCTTCTTTGGAAAATCCCTCTCGCAGCATATTGCCGCCGATAAAGACCAATAGTGCAAAAGCAATCCAGTGATCAAAAGAGGTAATGTATTTTTCAAAAGCAGAGCCAAGGAAAAATCCAATTGTAGGCATCAGCGCCTGAAATCCGCCAAACCAGGTGCCAATGATTAGGTAATGTTTCCAGCACAGCTTCTGCGCTGACAGACCCTTACACACAGAAACTGCAAACGCATCCATAGACAGCCCCACAGCGATGAAGCACAGTTCCAGTATTCCCATATCTTTCCTCCAGCAAATATATGAAAAATATAAAAAAGCCCAAGTACAGCCTACGCTGTACTTGAGTCTCGTTGTTTAAGGCAAGCCAGACGGTCAAGACCGTCAGTCTGTTGACTTACCACTCTAATCAGAGCCATCTACTCCCTCAAATGCAGGGGTAGTATAACATAAAGAGACAGAAAAGTCAACAAAAATATGAAAAGTACATCGCTTTACAGACTTTTATGGGATGTAGAATGCCTCTTTATTAGTAATGGAAGCACCGCCCTGAAAGCCATGCGGCTGCCCCACACATATAGTGGCTTTTTCGGTAACGTCTTCCTTTGACTCAGTCCCTCAAAGATTCAGTAAGGCAGGGCCTATATTTACATTTGTAAAATATAGGCCCTGCCCCTTATCAGATCGCATTTATTTCAGCTTTTTCATATAAGTAACCGTGAGTCCTGCAGCCACAAGAATAGAAATCGCATCGGCAACAGGAGCCGCATATAAAATTCCTTCAATTCCAAAGAACATGGGCAAAATAATGATCAGTGGAATAAAGCACACAATATTCCGAATCAAAGACGCTACAATAGCCCGCACTGGTTTCCCTGCCGCCTGAAAGAAAATAGAAGTCATTTTCACTACACAGGTAAAGGTAACAAGGGACAAAAAGATCCGGAAGGTCTTTTCGGCAAACAGCCAGTAATCGTCAGGATTGGGAATGTTTCGGGGTGTACCGAACATTCCTGCAACCACGTCAGGAGCCAGTTCAAATAGTAAAGTAAATACAACTCCGATCACGATCGTGCAAAAAAGAATAGACTTGTATATTTTTTTTACTCGGTCATACTTCCCCGCTCCGATGTTATAGCCGATAATCGGCTGGCATCCGAGAACGATCCCCACCACCAAATTGATCACAACGGTAAACACCTTGCTCTCGATACCGATAACGGCAATGGGGATATCTACACCGTACTGGGAAGCGGCACCGTATTTTACCAACATAATATTACAGATCAGCACCACGATCACAATAGTCACCTGTGCGATAAAGGAAGATATCCCCAGCTTCAACGCTCCAGAAAAGGCGTGCCAGTCAGGAAGAAAGCTCTTCCACTGCAGCCGGAAAGTTTTTGTGTGGAAGAAATACCAAAGGCTGACGAAAAAGGATAAAAGCTGTCCGATACCCGTGGCAAGAGCAGCGCCGGTCATGCCCCAATGACAGCCGAAAATAAATACTGGGTCCAAAATAATATTGACTGCCGCGCCTACCAGCATGGAAGCCATAGCCCAGGCAGGACTGCCGTCGGCCCGTATTACGGAGTTCATCATATTGGACAGCATGTAGACAGGAAAAAACGCAAGAATCACTTCCAGATATTCCACTGCCATACCGATGCTGTTTTCCGACGCGCCAAACAGCATTAGAACCGGTGTCTTCAAGGGATAAAAAACAAGCAGCAAAAGAACGCTTGCCGCAAGTGTCAACGTAATTCCAGTACCGATAGCCTTATGAGACGTTTGCGTATCGTTTCTGCCTTGACAAATATTGAGATACGCGGCGCATCCATCTCCGATACACCATGCAAACGCCTGGGCAATTACGAAAATGGGAAATACCACGCCAGTAGCTGCGTTGCCAAGCGTACTCAGCTCACTGTTACCGATAAAAATCTGGTCTACAATATTATAAAGCGCACTTACCAAAAGAGAAAGTACACAGGGCACAGAAAATTTCAGCATTAGTCTGGAAATTTTCTCTGTCCCCAAAAACTTACTGTTTTCTATCTGATCCATAGTCTCCCCCTGGGTTTTGATTTTGGAGTCTTTATCAGAGAAAAAGCTGCCTGAAAACTGCGCCGGCCGTAAAAAAAGAACGTAGAATTTGTGAGAAATTTTACGCTCTTTTGGCTGTTTCACAGAGTGTATTATAAAATAAAATGTGAGATTTGTCAAGAGATAAATCCAGCCCGCCCTTTTACCTTTTGGACGCATAAGGTATATCTCCGTCAATTTTACTAAAACGCCCTATTTAATAGCGTTGACAGAAGTATTGGTATATGATATATTATAAAAAACTACGTAGGAGGAAATTGTATGGGTTCGGTGGTTGGGCCTATTGTTTTAGGTGCTCTTATTGTAGTGCTTGGCTTTTCGAACATGAAAGGCAACATTGCATCTGTTCATTGGTATCACAGAACACGGGTGACAGAGGAAAACAGATTGCAGTTTGGCAGACTCATTGGATTAGGAACGATTCTCGTCGGTACGTCTATTGTGGCCTTTGGCTGTTTTGCCTTAATATTTGAAATGACACATAGGGAAGTCTTTATAGCGATTGGTTCTGCTATTGCCATCATCGGAATCGCTGCAGGTCTTGCTGTGAGTCTCTACGCTATGTTCAAATACAATAAAGGCATTTTCTAAAATGGTACACCCGCTAAATTAAGACAAGGCTCCCATCGCTAAGATTGGGAGTTCTTTTTATGCTTAAAGCTTCTTGAAATACGCGAAAGATTTGTCGGGTAAGTCAGATCTGTCAAAAGGGAATAAGGAGATCCAGTTGTTGTTTATACCTAAGGCAGGCATGCATAATTTGACTGTTTCCCGTATTTTTTGTCGCTTTAATTGTTCTTTTAGCGAATCTGTTGACACATGTAGATATTGCCAATAAAATAAAGAAAAATAGCAGAATATCTGTTTATATTATACAGTTTACGCAGAACAATTCCAATATTTGAGAAAGGAGGAGGCAGCATCGATGGGAGTTGCTCAGCGGGAATATAGGCTCCCCTGTGTAAGGGGAGCTGTCTGCGTAGCTGACTGAGGGGTTGTTTCATTTAAAGGCTGCATATCATTCAATGGTACCAACCCCTCCACCGCTGCCGCGGTCCCCCTCCCCTTCGTAAAGAAGGGGAGGCTTAAAGTGGTTTTGTGCCGAAAAAAAGGCTTGCCTCCCTCATCACCATCGTTTCCATCGACCCGGAAGTCTCCTATATCGGTGCGTATGCACTGAACAACCTGAATGCTACCGTACAAATCGATAATGGAAACACTACCATAGCAGAACACGCCTTTGACAATGCAGGAGAAAATTTTGTGATTGTTAGCGTATTCAACTCTCCTGTCCATACATATGCGAAGGAGCATGACCTGGCCTTTGAGGGAATCCCTGTGGCGTCCGGCGACTGCGGCGAAAACGCCCGTTGGAAGATTTATCCTGACGGCACCCTGCATATCATAGGTAGCGGAGCCATGACCGACTATTACAGAGATCCCACGTCTACCCCTTGGTACAGCTATGCTTCTACCATTACAAAGGTGCTGGTAGATGAAGGCATCACCTTCGTTTCCCCTTACACCATATTTTCGGCAAGCGCCTGTATGTCCGCGACCATTCTTGGCGCCGACACGCAGGTAAGCAATACAGCCTTTCAAATGGTAAATGTAAACTTTACTATTTACGGTCATTTGGATTCCTCCGCCCAGGAAGTAGCCCAGGAGAGAGGATACCAGTTTGAAGCGTTCACCATTGCTGATGGTACATGCGGACCGAATGTGACTTGGACACTGTATACCAATGGGTTGCTACGGATTGACGGAGAATATGCAATGGCAAAGTCCGACAGTGCTGAAGATCTTGCCTTTTATGACTATGCAGATAAAATTTCAGCAATAGAAATTGGACCAAATATTACAAAGATTTCTAAATATACCTATTATGCAAATGAAGCTTGTACTTCCTTTACGGTTTTAAATCCGGGAGCAATTATGCCTGAAGAAGCAATTGCCATGCCGCAAAATGTAGAAATTCAAGGGTATTACGAATCTACCGCGCAGGCTTACGCGGAAGAAAACAATATTCCTTTTGCACCAGTGCCGATTCTGGCCAGCGGCTCCTGTGGAGAAAATGCATCTTGGTGGTTTCACGAAACCGGTATGTTCAATATCTGCGGCACCGGTGCAGTTAATTCGGCGGTTTGGGGAAACTACCCTGCAATGTCCACTGAAATAAATGTTGGCAAAGGAATCACTTATCTATCTGGTCATTTATACTTTGGTTCTGCCAACTGTACCAAATTTGCTATCAGAAATCCTGATACCTATATTTCCTCCGGAACTATAGCAAATATTTTAGATAGTTTGGTCATTTACGGTGATATCGATTCTACCGCGCAGGCTTATGCGAATAATATCAATGCCAATTTCAAGCCTTTCATTCTTGGTACAGGCCCCTTTCCAGAGTCAACGTGGACCGTATATGCAAACGGAGAATTACGAATAACCGGCAGGGGACCTACGACCGTATCCGATAAAACCCCATTCGATATTCCATGGGATGCATTCCGAGACGACATTACCAGCATAGATGTAGCTGCAGGCATTATAAATTTGCCAGGTTTTACATATTTTAATCAAGAAAACTGTACCTCTATTACAATATGGAATTCGAATCTGAGCTTTAAAAGTAATACGGTTGCCGTAAAACAAGACAACCTTGTCATCTACGGCTATAAGGGCTCCACTGCCGAGACCTATGCAGCATCTCATTCCATCACTTTCGTCCCGCTGGACTAAGTCCTTCCCTACATACCTATACCGATCATCGGGGGCAGCTGCCCCCGATATTTTTTTGCATCCCCCTTGACAAACATTTATTTTGATATTATAATGATATCACTTTAATACATAAGGAGCGTGTTGTCATGGAAGAGAAAATTTTGAAAGCAAAAAACGGTATGGCTATGTTTTTTCTATCGGTGCTGGTATATCTGCTTTCTATCGCAGTCTTTGTTATGGGCTGTGTGATTGTAGAGGAGGCCGCTGTTCTCGGTACGGTGATGCTCCTCGCAGGCGGGCTGTGGATGTGCCTTGGCTGGATTCTGTTTCTCGGACTGAAAATTTTAAAGCCCCAGGAAGCGCTGGTACTGACCCTGTTCGGAGAATATGTAGGCACCCTGAAGGGAGAAGGCTTCTACTATGTCAATCCTTTTGTCTGTGCCGTCAACCCTGCCGCAAAAACTGCACTGCGCCAAAGCGGAGATGTGGAATCTGACAAAGGCAAAGGAGCACAGTTGGTGCTTGGAACCGGGAATTCTACGGGCATGCAGAATTCTCCCAGCAAAGTGATCTCCCTGAAAGTAATGACTCTGAACAATAACAAACAAAAAATCAACGATTGTCTGGGAAACCCGGTGGAAATCGGCATTGCAGTGATTTGGCGGGTGTCGGATACTGCCAAAGCTGTCTTTCACGTAGACAATTACAAAGAATTTCTCTCTCTTCAATGTGACGCAGCACTTCGCAACATTGTTCGGCTTTATCCATATGATGTGGCACAAAATGTAGATACTACCGGCGATGGCGAACCGGATGAAGGGTCTCTGCGTGGCTCCAGCGAGATTGTAGCCCAGCGGATTCGGGACGAAATCCAATCCAGAGTCTACAGTGCAGGACTGGAAATTATCGAAGCCAGAATCACATACTTGGCATATGCTCCTGAAATCGCGGCGGTCATGCTCCAACGCCAGCAGGCGTCCGCAATTATCGACGCGAGAAAAATGATTGTAGACGGGGCAGTAGGTATGGTAGAAATGGCACTGGATAAATTGGGAGAGCGGGAGATTGTAAATCTGGACGAAGAGCGCAAGGCTGCCATGGTATCCAATTTACTGGTCGTTCTCTGCGGCAATAAAGACGCACAACCCATCGTCAATTCCGGAAGTCTGTATTGATCATGGCACAGCGGGACGAGAAAAAGCAGATTCCTCTGCGTATATCTGCGTCGCTTTACGCGCAGCTGGCCGCTTGGGCAGAAGATGAATTTCGCTCTATCAACGGGCAGATCGAATACCTTCTTACAGAGTGCGTACGAAAGCGCGGTAAAAAAAAGCAGGAAGACGACCCGATGTAGAACTCCGCAAAAACAGGCAGAAGCGTCTTATTATAGACTTCCTATGGGTGGCTGACGCACACATTTCACATTGAAAGACTGATGCAGACTCCAGATTGGCAAAGATCTGTCTGAAAGTTGATGTTTGTAAAGACAAAATGGAGCTCATTTGCATAAAATGCTCTGTTCCTGACGACAGACTGCCGCCATGATGAAGGCGTGCAAAGCCTCAATAGCTGTAGTAATGGCAGCTCTGCGAGCGGGAGAACAGTGTGGAAAGCAGAAGAGAACAAGTCTATAAAATTTACTGAAGAAAAAATTTAGCATACCAAAAAGAGCGCTGCTGACAAATCTAACTCAGTTAGCGCTCTTTTTATGAATCATGAAAAAATGTTGCCAAATCGTTGCCAGGGTCGGGCATTAAACCTTAGAAAACCTAGTCATTCCAGGCTTTTTCAAGCCTCCAAAATTATTCCCATTCAATCGTTCCGGTAGGCTTTGGCGTCAAATCATACAGCACGCGGCTGATACCCTGCACCTCGGTAGTAATACGCTGGGTAATACGCTGCAGCAAGGAAAAAGGAACCTCCTCCACAGCAGCAGTCATCGCATCCACGGTGTTGACCGCCCGCAGAATGACAGGCCATTCATAAGTGCGGGCATTATCCCGTACACCTACAGATTTAAAGTCAGGAACAACGGTAAAATACTGCCAAACTTTTCCCTCTAAGCCGGCCTTCGAAAACTCCTCACGCAAAATTGCATCAGACTCCCGTACAGCTTCCAGACGATCTCTGGTGATCGCACCAAGACACCGCACACCCAGTCCCGGCCCGGGGAACGGCTGACGGTATACCATTGTATCCGGAAGGCCAAGAGCCGTTCCGCAAGCTCTCACCTCATCCTTAAACAGCATTTTCAGCGGTTCCACCAGTTCGAACTGCAAATCGTCAGGCAGTCCCCCTACGTTATGATGGCTCTTCACTGCCTTTACCGTCTTAGTGCCGGATTCAATAATATCAGGATAAATCGTCCCCTGCGCCAAAAATTCCATGTCGTCCAGCTTTCTGGCTTCCTCCTCAAATACCCGAATAAACTCTGCACCAATGATTTTCCGTTTTTGCTCTGGTTCTGCTACACCAGCCAGCTTGTTCAGAAAACGATCTACCGCATCAACATAAATCAAATTTGCATCCATCTGATTGCGGAACACATCTACTACCTGCTCCGGTTCTCCCTTGCGTAAAAGGCCGTGATTCACATGGACACAGGTAAGCTGTTTGCCGATGGCACGAATCAGCAGGGCGGCCACGACGGAAGAGTCCACACCGCCGGACAAGGCCAGCAATACTTTCCTGTCACCCACCTGACGGCGGATCAGCTCTACCTGATCGGCGATAAAGTTTTCCATATTCCAGTTGGCATCTGCTTTGCATGTATCAAAGATAAACCGGGACAGCGTATCTCTACGTGCAGCATCCTCCTTCGGCCATCCTGGCTCTCCCTTATGATCTACGCACAGGATCGGATAACCGGATGCATAAACTGCCGGGGACGCGTCGATCTCTACCCCGTCCACTACCCGGTTGGGGCCCCCGTTTAAAATAATCCCTTTCACACCCGGCAGAGCCGCCAGTGCATCCGCTGAAATATCGTGGGGATAAATTTCAGAATATACACCCAAGGCACGGATTTCACGGGCGATTGTTGGGTTTTCTTCGCTTCCTAAATCAAGGATTAGGATCATGTCCTGTTTCATAATAATCTCCGTTCTGCCGCGTGGCGGCGGTATAAAAAACATTACAATTTGACGGCGTTTCCGAGGGAAACAAAAATAGGGGCCGCCATTTTCAGGAGAATTGACGCGCAAAAACACTGTCCTTTAGGCTCCATCCCATGTGATTTTCACGCTGCAGCCTTACTCCTTTTATATGTTGGTAAAGTTATCAAAATAGCCTTGGATCAAAACCACCGGCGTTCCCTTATCTCCGGATCCGCTGGTCAAGTCACTGAGGGAGCCTAAAAGATCGGTAAACCGCCGAGGAGTAGTACCCTGAGACGCCATATCACCCACAAGATTCTCTTTCTTTTCCTTGATCTGCTCCTCAATCGCCTTTTGCAGCGCTTGTCCGGAAAGAGCGGCAAAATCATTATCCGCCAGATATTTCAGTTTAATTTCATTTGGTGTGCCTTCCAGGCCGGGGGTATTGGCTGCAGAAACACACGGATCAGCCAGCTCCCAAATTTGTCCCACCGGGTCTTTGAAGGCGCCGTCTCCATATACCATCACTTCCACATGCTTCCCGGTTTTCTCCAGTATCTGCTTTTGTATTCCCATAACCAAATCGGTGCAATCTCTGGGAAACAACTTAATTTTCTCCTCTGTTGATTTATTGGATCCCAGGAGCCCAAACCGCTCATTACAGCCACTGCCGTTTACAGGTGCATTCAAAATCTCATCCAAGCCATATACGCGCTGGGCTCCTGCCGCCTGCAGCAATCGCTTAGTTCTGGCACGGGAGTGGATATCGCAGTGCAGCACATTTTTGGTATAATCCAATATCCTCCGGGGATCATTTGCAAAAATGATTTCACATTCAGCACCGGACTGACGAATCAGATCACCATAGTACGCTACATAATCCACGCCGGTGAAGGGATGCTTATTTTCCCCGAACAAATCCCTGTACTGCTCCAGTGTGAGAAGATCTGTATAAGGATTGATGCCAGCCTCGTCAAGCTGGTCCAAGCTGACCAATTGGTTTCCGACCTCGTCACTGGGGTAACTGAGCATCAAAACGATTTTCTTTGCTCCCTGTGCAACGCCCCGCAGGCAAATCGCAAAGCGGTTTCGGGAAAGGATCGGGAAAATTACGCCAATGGTCTCCCCACCCAATTTGGTTTTTACATCTGCTGCCACATCTGTAACACTGGCATAATTACCCTGTGCACGCGCAACTATGGATTCGGTGATTGCAATGACATCCCTGTCACGCAGCGCAAAGCTATCTTGCCTTGCAGCATCTAAAACGCTGTTTACCACAATGGAGGAGAGATCGTCTCCTTCACGAATAATAGGGCAGCGTATCCCCCGTGATACAGTACCAACCTTACGTTCCATAAATCCTCCCATACCGCATGATGCGGTATATATTCACATGAATATAACCAGCACCCGTCCGTTAAAACTTTCGAGTTATGCAGATTTTTACAAAATGTACTCTTTTATTATATAATGCAGACGACCTCATTGCAATAGCAAGAATGACAAAATCCCGAAAAAGCATATCAAGCTTTTTTACTTTGCCGATACATTATCTTTTCCGCTGCATATTTTTGTGTGCTTTTCGACCACCGCCCCGTCTGCCAAGTATTGAAAATATTGCAACGGTTCCTGCAGCCATCGAAACGATGATAACATAATAAACCGGATCGGCAGGCTGTATTTTTTCCTTTTCCCCTGCTATGAGCTGCTGCAGCTGCTGATCGGTTTTATTCATGCTGCAAATCTTTACATTGGAAATTTCCAGCAATGTGTCCCGGTCTCCCCGCAGAATAATGGCAATATACTCCACAGTAGATGCGGCAGCAAAGTCCTGCAGGTCACAAGTCACGGTAAAATACGTCTCCTCCGGCTGGGTAAGGAAATACTCCGCTCTGGAATCTCCGCTTCCAAATATAATGGAAAGTCCTCCCTCGCCTAAGTCGTGCAGACCAAGGGAGAATTCAACACTATCCCCGGAAAGATCCAAAGGCCTGTCCAGCCAGCACAGTAAAAGTCCTGCTTCCCCATCTACATTTTCCAGTTTGGTTTTCAAAACACGGCCAGCACCGTTTTCTGCGGATGCGGAAAATACCCTTCCCATTCCTCCGCCGGATACCCAACCGCCAATATCGTAAGAATCTGTATAGTCCCACAGGGTATAGGTTCCAACATAATCCGCATTTTGGCCTTCATCCACCAGACGCTGCAATAGCTGGGCGGAGGTATTTTCGAAGACGATCTCTTTGATCTCTTCAAACAGCGTATCAGAAACATGCAAATTTGCAACAGATAGCACCACGCTGCGCAGTCCCACCTGCATCGCCTCCAGGCAGACACCTTCAAAAAGCGCGCTTATATCCGTATCGTCTCCTATTTCCGGCTGCAAAAACAGCATGCCGCCGTCACATGTATGCCCGCTGGCTGCTATAAGTGATGCAAGATAAGAAGTCTCCAAAACTGCTCCTTCAGGATGAAAAATTGTTTCATAAGCAAGAAGGATGCTGCCGGCATGTCGCCGGCTGAGTATAAAAGACAGGCGACTGAGAAATAAGGCAGGGTCTTTTTCCAAAATACCCATATTGGGATATACTGTATCCAGACCGTCATACACGTTTCCTACCGGTACCACAACTGCCGCACCCGGGCAGTTCTTCTGTACAATTTCTGCAAAAATAGCCGTAAGGCTTGCAAAATCTTCTATAGTATCCCAGTATTGCAGGTTGGCTCCAGTACCCATGATAAATCCTGCCATTCCCTGATAACGCTGTGCCAGAAACGAGGTGAGCGCACACATCTGCAGCACGCTTCCCTGGTCCGCCGCCGTATATGCAAATCCGTCCTTCTGGGATGACAGCAGGCGGATATACACATGCGTTCCAGAGGATTTGTATACGGAAATCTGTGCATCCAGTTCTTCCACGTAAGCGCGGTTGAAATAATAATGCGATCTGCCTACAGTATGCAAAAGCGCTGTATACACATCTTCAGTTTCTAAGAGCAGGTCAGCATAAATATCCAAAACCACATTGGAAACATTGGATTCAAAAACACCGACTGTGTCTGTTCCATGAATGCCTGTGACGGACGCATCCACAGCAGACACTGCCACGCCGCTGTTCAGATAAGCAGCCGGCGCCACAGATATTTTGTCTTTCCCGGATAAAATCATCACCCTGTACTTATACAAAGCATCCAAATCCTGAGGCACCGCCGACAACTCAAATCGGGTAGATATACTCATTTTCGCTGCAGGTTCTTCCTGGAGCACCGCCTCTTCCTCTTCCCAAACCGGAATAAGATATAATGCCAGCTGGCCATCGATATAGTTTACTACCGTATCTGAAGAAAGAGTCCCCTTTACCGTCACGGTTTTGCCATCCGACCGACAGGATGTGATACTGCCGATTCCTCCGAAAGAGGATCCTTTGGAAGGATAGACGGCTGCACCTGTGATGATCAGCGGGTCTTCCTGTGTTGCCGTAGCGCCGCTCAACACATACTGCAAATCTGCATAAGATCCTTCTATAACAAACACATACGTATGTTCTCCGGACACAAGGGGGAGCGGGGCAGTTCCTGTGGCACCTTCTATAGAAAGCGTTCCTGTAGCATGACTGCTTCGCATACGCAGACACACTGTAGCACCTCCTTCTGCCGCTCCCTTACGGATATAATGTGGATAAAACGAAGCGCTGCCGTTTTCTGTACTAACGAGGAGGCGGTCCTCCTCTTCCCGAAGTACACCGTTTATCGGCTCAAAACCGGCACTCATAAACCGCTCCACATGTGCATAGCTGTACCGGTTGTCTCCTGATGCAGATAAAAGAGAGAAGGACTGGATCGGTTCATTCTGTCGAGTCAATGTTAGCGCTAGGGCATCTACTGTTCCCCTTACCTGTTGGGGAAGGAGTACATATGCTGCGGTTCTTCCCCCGGCGGCCACTGTAGTGGATGCGTTGTAGTACACGCCGCCGCACAAAAAGGTTACAGTAAAGCTGCACGTACCGCTTCCGCTGATATACATGGAAAAGGCAAGCTCACGCATTGACGTAAGATCCAAAGGCTGCGCCAGGGCAGCGGAAATGGAAAGCGTTGCATCTCCCGCATCTCCAGCGGCTACATACAGCATGCTGCCATCGCCGGAGGGACGGGAGTCGATCCGCTCTACTGCATCGTTTCCTTCCCAAAGCTGGGGATCCAAAATGTCCAGCGGGACAGAGGAAGGGTCTGACGCAGCTGCGCCAGGCAGAGCGGCAGAAAAAAGCAAAAGCAGTACCAATACCGCGCTGAGCATTCGTCTAAAAATCTTCATGCTTCATCCCCCTCTGAAAAATATGATTATAGTATACTGTATTTTGAAACAAAAAGCAACTGCGCGTTCTTTTAATACATCTCTCGGGGAAAGTCTGACGACAGGAAAGTTGCCTTTTCCGCAAAGCAAAACACCCCAGAGGCGGTTTGCCTTTGGGGTGTTATATTCCATAGACGGGACTTGTTTATCTCTTGGAGAACTGACTTGCACGGCGAGCCGCTTTGAGTCCGTACTTCTTTCTTTCCTTCATTCTCGGGTCACGAGTCAGGAAGCCTGCTTTCTTTAACGCGGGACGGAAGGTCTCGTCTGCCAGAAGCAGTGCGCGGGAAGCGCCGTGACGGATGGCGCCGGCCTGACCGGAAAATCCGCCGCCCTTTACACTGGCAACTATATCAAACTTGCCCACTGTACCGGTTACTTCAAAAGGCTGATTGATGATCAGCTTCATGGTTTCCAGACCGAAGTAGTCGTCAATATCACGGCCATTGATGGTTATGCTGCCTGTTCCGGGATAAAGACGAACGCGGGCAACAGAACTTTTTCTTCTGCCGGTACCGTAAAAATAAGGTTTTGCACTTGTATACATTTTCGTTCATCCTCCTCTCAGATTTCGTAAGGAACAGGTTTTTGCGCCTGCTGCTTATGGGCTTCGCCTGCGTATACCTTCAAGCGGGTGATCGCCTTTGCGCCGATAGAATTGTGGGGAAGCATGCCCTTTACAGCACGTTCCATAGCAAACTCAGGCTTGGTAGCCATCAGCGTTTTGTAGGAAACTTCCTTGAGTCCTCCGATATAGCCGGAGTGACGGCGATAGAATTTCTGCTCCAATTTTTTCCCCGTGAGAACAGCCTTGCTTGCATTTACAATTACAACAAACTCGCCGCAGTCAACATGCGGTGTAAATTCAGGACGGTGTTTTCCACGAAGAATCGTAGCCGCTGCCGCAGCAGTTTTACCAAGGGGCTTGCCAGCCGCATCGATAATATACCACTTGCGCTCAACGGTTTCTTTCTTTGCCATGTAAGTAGACATAAGATATCCTCCGATTTGCAATTTGGTTATTTTTTCAGCAAGTTGCATTATAGCAAATATCTATTGGCATGTCAATAGATTTCGTCAAAATTATTTCATTATTTTAATTTAATATTATATTTGCTCTTTTTATCTTCTGATTTCTTATAAATTCTCGCCTATTCTTACGTATCCGGAACCAATTACGATTTATTGTCCGATGCGTTAAAGCCCCAGTCACTGCTGGGAAAACTCTCTTCCATTACGGCTTGTGATCCCTTTCTTACTAAGGGGAGGCTGCTTTATATGCAGCAAGCGGCAGCGAAAAAGCAAGTCCTTATATTGGGAAAGCTTGTTATTATGTGTACAGGCGGCGATAAACCGCATGCATACTACACGTAGCTTGTCCTGCCCATATAGCGAGCTCGTCGAGAGATACTTAATGGCGCTGCAACCGGAGTACATACAAATTAATTCTCCCAAAATAGAAAAGCAACTGCCAGCGTACCCATAGTACCCAAAGCCATATAAGGGGATCTATCAACGCAGCCGTAAGAAAAGCCCCCCTGTGTAAGGGGAGCTTTCAGCGCAACTGACTACTGAGGGATGTTCTGCTTTATCCTTGTAAGATCGTACATAGGCTGCTTTACGCATTGTCTCCCAAAATCTGCTTTCGACAGCGTTCCATCGTTTCCGCATCTTGAATACACTGGAATGCACCTCTGCGTAGAACATCAAGCAGCTGCGCGTTGGAGGTAATAGGCTCCTCCGTCAGAATCCCTGCGTCCGGATGCTGCTCCACTCCGTGATGATCGCTTCCGGAAATACCGATAAAATGCGGATATTCCCGCATCCATTCCTGGGCCATGCGGTTGTGGGAATTCTGATAGGGATTCCCGTTGAATACCTCGATTCCATCAATTACATAATCCTCCGCCAGCATCATTCCAAACCGGAAGGGATGCGCCTGGAAAAACATATAATTGTTATTGTGTACCAGACTGCCCATCCAGTAGCGCTCATGCCGATACATATCCGGATTGTTTCGGAAGAAGTCTTCGTCCGCCCCATATACGAGAAAATCGGTTCCGCCTGTATCGGGAAACCCAATTTCGCATCCCAAAAGTATGTTTAATCTGTCTTTGGCATATTCCTTTACCTTTCTGTAGCCGTCCAAATAAAATTCCATCCGCTCCTCCAGACTGGCTTGTGGCATCCAATGCTGAAAGGTATACTCACGAAGGTGGTCTGTAATTACCACTGTACTGTATCCAAATTCAAGATACTGTTCAACAATTTCTTTAGCTCCCACATCAGCACAAGCACTTACATATTTTGTGTGGCAGTGCATCTCCGTTTTATACTTATATGCCATAACAAACTTCCTTTCCAACATATGAAATGCAGAATACAGCTATAAACAAAAATTCCCACGCTACTTCAAAAAATTTTCTTTTGCTTTCTTTTCCTATTATACTCATCCTCCAGATTCAAGTCAATTGCCAGGAGACAAAAAAATTTTTATGATTTTTTTAAACCCTCTTGACAAATAAAAAAAGCCGGCGTATACTGTGGATGAATTAAATAAAAGGCTGTGACGAAGACGGCGACAAGTCCCCTCATCGCAGAGAGCCTGCGGGTGGTGTAAGCAGGTATGAGTCCTTGAAGCGATCCCTTCCGAGCCGGAGACCCGAACCTATGGCGGACGCTGTACAAGTAGATGTCTCTCGTGATTGCGGCGTAACGGCAAGGGGCTTGATGGAGCCCGTAAAGTGGCACAAATATTTATATTGTGCAATTTGAGTGGTACCGCGGGTTTCAAACTCGTCTCAAACATGAGACGGGTTTCTTTTTTTGTCCGTCTCCCATCCATCACAAAAATTTCTATATTTTGAAAGGATTTCGTTATGGAAAACAATGTGAACACTGCCATTCAGGATGTTGCAGGACGGATCCGTGCGCTGCGGGAAAGCTGCGAGGTTACGGAAGAAGAAATGGCCGCCTGTACCGACACCACAGTAGAGGCTTATCGGGCTTTGGAAGCGGGAGAGTCAGATTTTACCTTTACATTTATTTATAAATGTGCCCAGCGGCTGGGTGCGGATCCCACAGATATTTTGAAAGGTTCCAGTCCTACCCTCTCTGAGTACTGCGTCAATCGCGCCGGCGACGGACTTCCGATCGTTCGCCGCAAGGGGTTTCATTATAATAATCTGGCGCCCCTGTTTAAAGACAAAATTGCCGAACCCTTTTATGTAACAGCAAAGTACAGCAAAGAAGAGCAAACGGCGAAAATCCGGACCAGCCGCCACACGGGGCAAGAATTTGATCTAATTTTTAAGGGAACGCTGAAGGTCGAGGTGGACGGTAAGACGGAAATTCTCCATGAAGGAGACTCTATTTACTACAACTCCGGACTTCCCCATGGAATGATCGCCGTGGACGGAGACTGTGAATTTCTGGCCCTGGTTATGAACAATGGGGACGGCGCCTACAGCATGGCAGAGGAGAGCGCTCCTGCTAAATTTGAAACTGCAAAGCTTCACGCCCTTCCAAAAGATCCGGTGATCGCACCGTTTATCCAATGCACAGAAAACGGGCAGGGTCTGCTCCAGGATATCCGTTTCTCCAATTTGGAGCGATACAACTTCGCCTACGATACCGTAGATGCCCTTGCAAAAAAATGCCCGGGCAAAGTGGCCATGGTCCATTTGGATCATTTGAAAAACGAGCGCCGTTTTACCTTCGGTGACATGAGCCGCCTGTCCAACCAGGCCGCCAACTACTTCCGCTCCGTTGGAATTCGCCAGGGAGACCGGGTCATGCTGGTGCTGAAGCGCCACTGGCAGTTCTGGGCGGCAATTTTGGGACTGCATAAGCTGGGCGCCATTGCCATTCCCGCCACCCATATGCTGGTTGAGCACGACTTTGTATACCGGTACGACGCAGCCGGCGTCAGCGCCATCGTGTGTACCGCGGACGGAGACACCCATATTCATGCAAAAACCGCCTCCGAGAAAAGCAAGGAGCCTGTAAAGCTGATTATGGCAAACGGCACGGCAGAGGGCTGGCTGGATTTTGACCGGGGGATCCAAAGCGCACCGGACACGCTGGAGCGCGTACCGGATGCCTGCGGCAGCAAGCCCATGATCATGTTCTTCACCTCCGGCACCACCGGATATCCGAAAATCGCCGCCCATAGCTTCCTGTACGCAATCGGTCACTACATCACTGCCCGGTACTGGCACAATATCGATCCGGATGGCATCCACTTTACGATTTCCGATACAGGATGGGGAAAGGCGCTGTGGGGCAAGCTTTATGGCCAGTGGCTGTGTGAGGGTGCCGTCTTCACCTATGATTTTGATAAATTTGACGCCCATGATATTCTGCCGCTGTTCAAGCAGTACAATATCACCACGTTCTGCGCACCGCCAACGATGTTCCGCTTCTTTATCAAAGAAGATTTGAACAAATACGACCTCTCCTCCCTGTCATACGTAACGACCGCAGGAGAAGCGCTGAACCCGGAAGTATTCTATCAGTTTAAAGCGGCTACAGGACTCACCATCATGGAAGGCTTTGGTCAAACAGAGACAACGCTTTCCATCGGAAACTTAGTTGGAAGTACGCCAAAGCCCGGTTCTATGGGTAAGCCCTCCCCTATGTATCAGCTGGAAATTCTCCGTCCCGACGGCACCCGCTGTCCTGCGGGAGAAACGGGAGAGATTTGCATCAATACCAAAGAGGCTACCCCGCCCGGACTGTTTTTGGAATATTACCGCGACCAGGAGCATACCAGAGAAGCCTGGCATGACGGGTATTATCATACAGGCGACACTGCCTGGATGGACGAAGAGGGATATATCTGGTATGTTGGCCGTACCGACGACGTGATCAAATCCTCCGGCTACCGGATCGGGCCCTTTGAAATCGAAAGCGTAATCATGGAACTGCCGTATGTGCTGGAATGCGCCATCACTCCGGTACCGGATCCGGTACGCGGACAGATTGTCAAAGCCACCATCGTTCTGGTAAAAGGCAAAGAAGGCAGTGACGCGCTGAAAAAAGAAGTGCAGACCTATGTAAAGGAGCACACCGCTCCCTACAAATATCCCCGTATCGTGGAATTTGTAGAAGAACTTCCCAAAACCATTAGCGGCAAAATCCGTCGGGTAGAAATTCGTGCAAAGGACGCGGAAGAACAATAAACGCCCAAAGATACGCTGTCCAGAAAGGCAGCCCCCTTCCTGTAAGCAAGAAGGGGGCGCTGCCGCTTATATGAAAAGCCTTCCGAGATAAAGGGGGGCAATTTTATCGGCAAAATCCCATTCGACTTTGTTCGATTGTCTGCCGGTATATTTGACGGATGTATGTATTCCATATAGAGATATTGTCATCGTCGCCAGGATAAATCCGTTCATAATCCTAAAGGTTCTGTTTCTGCAGATTACTGGGAAGTCTGTCAGATACTTCCCCGCTCTTTGCATTGACAGAGCCAAATCAATCCGGATTTTGAATATTTTAAATATTATTGAAGAAAGGAAAATGCATATGAGTAAGAGAAAACGGGCCGTATTCATCACTGTATGGATCCTTCTCATGGCTTTGATTCTCGCCGCCGCCTTTGCCGTAGGCAGCAGCGGAGAAAAAGAGTCTATTCAAGCGGTTATGCGGGACGCTGTACTGCACGACAGCAATAAGATCAGTCTATTTGGAATAAAGGATGTCAATCCGGCAGTTATATCTGCCTTGTCTGTATCCGGGATACTGCTTGTATTTGCAGCCGCAGTCCGTATATTTGTTATTCCAAGATTCAAAATGGTGCCAGGAAAATTTCAGCTTATTTTAGAAGAATTGGTGGGCTTTTTTGACAACCTTGCCAAAACAAACAGCCCGCATCGAAATGGCCTTTTGGGAGCCTATGTGTTTGCTGCCGGCGCTTATGTCTTTGTCGGCACACTGTTTGAACTGTTTGGTCTGCAGGTGGCAACCACCCAGGGACTGCATATTACGCTTCCTGCGCCGCTTTCTGATATTAACGGGGCGATCATGCTTGGATGCCTGTCGTATCTTATCATCTTGTCCGGCGGTATTGCCGGAAATGGACTGAAAGGGATCGGCAAAACGCTAAAAGATTTCTCCCTGCCCATCTCTATGAGCTTTCGTCTGTTCGGGGCGCTGCTCAGCGGTCTTTTAGTTACCGAGCTTGTTTATTACTATTTAAGTTTAAGCTTCGTACTGCCTGTCGCCGTAGGCGTTATGTTTACATTGCTGCACGCGCTGATTCAAACTTACGTGCTAACTATGCTGACAGCCCTGTTTTACGGGGAAGTCAGTGAACCTCATAAAAAAGAAAAAACAAAAAAAGTAAAAAGTTAATCAGAAGGAGTATATTATGAAAAAAACAGCCAAACGAATCATTACTATGGGAATTCTTGCCGTATTAATCTGCACATTCTGCAGTCTGACCGCCTTTGCCGCATCCACAGACAGTGCTGCAGACGGTAACGCTGTAGTAGAAACACAGACGACAGAAAGCAATTCAGACGGGGATAAAGCCATTGCCGCTGCGATCTGCGTAGGTCTTGCCGCAGCCGGAGCTGCAATCGGTATGGGCATAGCCATCGCTAAATCGGCTGAGGGAATTTCCCGTCAGCCTGAGGCTACAGGGAATATCCGTACAAGCCTTATGCTGGGTCTGGTGTTCATCGAAACCGCTATTATCTATGCTCTGATTATTGCGATTTTGGTTATATTCGTTCTGTAAGGAGGCAGCAAGATGGGAGTTCCGTTAAATATTGATTGGCAGCAGATACTGCTTCATCTGTTCAACTTCTTGATCCTTGCCGGAGGGCTGTATCTTCTGCTTTATAAACCTGTAAAGCGTTTTATGGACAAGCGCGCAACCTATTACAAGGACATGGACAACGCCGCCAATGAAAAAATAGCTGCTGCAGAAAATACAGAAAGGCAATACGCAGACCGTCTTGCAGACGTCCAGGAGGAAATCGGACAGATGAAGAAAAAGGCCCTTGAAGAAGCTGAGCAAACAGCACAGGCATATCTTGCAGACGCCAATGAACAGAAGTGCAGGATCATCCAAGACGCAAAAAAAGCAGCACAGGCCGAAAAAGAAAAGATCATGCAGGAGGCAAACGCAGAAATCGAAGGCATGGTATCGGCTGCTATGGATAAAATGCTTGTTTCTGCCGGTGAAAATTCATTAGACAATTTCCTTGACCGGGCAGAAAAGGAGGAATGACCCGATGGCAGATCAGGAAACCAAAAAGATCGAGATCGAAGCATACCTTTACAGCCGCAAGGCGCCCACAGATCAGCAGAAAAAGCGGCTCCAGAATTTTTTGGAGGACCAGTATCACAAAAGCGTAGAAATCATCTGGAAAGAGGATGCGAATGCCGGGAACGGCTTTCGCATCGAAGCAGGTCCTTCCATACCCGGGTCCAAATGGAGTCCTGATAAAATCTACGACTGGAGTGCCGCAGGAAAAAGCCGGCAGCTGAAGGAACAAATTAAACAGGCGATGCGGGGACGTGGGGACGTTATGTCCCTGATCCAGCAAACCCTTGCAGACTTTGAACCTGTGCCCCTGGCAGAAGAAGTGGGAGCAGTGCTGACGGTGGGAGACGGTATCGCAACCGTAAGCGGTCTGGAAAAGGCCGAATACGGCGAGGTGGTGGTGTTTGCATGCGGCATAAAAGGCATGATCCTGGATCTGAAAGAGACGGAGATCGGATGTATCATATTCGGAGATGAAAGCGAGATCGTCGAAGGCAGCATGGTGTGCCGTACCAAAAAGGTCGCCGGCATTCCGGTGGGCGAAGACTTTTTGGGACGTGTAGTAGACGCGCTTGGAAATCCGGTGGATGGTAAAGGCCCGATCAAAGAGGCTGATTACTATCCGATCGAAAATCCTGCGCCTGGGATAATTGACCGGCAGCCGGTTTGCGAGCCTATGGAAACCGGGCTGCTTGCCATCGACTCTATGTTCCCCATCGGCCGCGGTCAGCGTGAGCTGATCATCGGCGACCGGCAGACCGGTAAAACCGCAATTGCGCTGGACACGATTCTCAATCAAAAGGGAAAAGAAACGATTTGTATCTATGTAGCTATCGGCCAGAAGGCATCCTCTGTAGCACAGCTTGCAGAAACACTGCGGCGCCGGGATGCAATGGAATATTCCATTATTATCAATGCACCGGCAAGCGACTCTGCTACGCTACAGTACATTGCGCCATACGCCGGCTGCGCCATGGGCGAATATTTTATGCACATGGGAAAAGATGTGCTGATCGTTTATGACGATCTGTCCAAGCATGCCATTGCATACCGAACCCTCAGCCTTCTGCTGGAACGTTCTCCGGGCCGTGAAGCTTATCCCGGCGATGTATTTTATCTGCATTCCCGGCTTCTGGAGCGTTCGGCGCATCTTTCGGATGCGTTGGGCGGCGGCAGCATGACGGCGCTGCCGATTGTAGAAACCCAGGCAGGGGATGTGTCCGCCTATATTCCGACCAATATCATATCCATTACCGACGGACAGATTTTTCTGGAAAGCGATTTGTTTCACGCAGGACAGCGTCCGGCTGTAAATGTGGGGTTGTCTGTTTCCCGAGTAGGCGGCGCAGCACAGACAAAAGCAATGAAAAAGGCGACCGGGGCTATCCGCCTCGACCTTGCCCAGTATCGGGAAATGGAAGTATTTATGCAGTTTTCCAGCGATCTGGACGACGCTACTAAGCGGCAGCTGCGCTACGGTCAGGGCCTGATGCGTCTGCTCTGTCAGGAGCAGTATCATCCGTATGCACAGCATGAACAGGTGATTTTGCTGGTTGCCGCATTGGGTCATGTTTTTGTTGATATTCCTGCCCCAAAAATTCCCGAGTGCAGTCGCGGTCTGCTTGCAGCCGTAAGGGACGATCTCACAGATCTTTGCACGAAAATCGACTGCACCGGGCAGCTGTCCGACGAGGACAGACAAACGATTCTGGATTATGCGCGATGTTTTTTCAAACAGACGGATAAAGCACAGTAAGGCGGTGTGTCTATGGCAAACACGAAAGAGATCAAAAGCCGTATCAAAAGCGTCCGGGACACCCAAAAAATTACAAACGCCATGTATCTGATCGCATCTACAAAAATGCGTAAGGCAAAAGCCGAATTGGACCAAACAAGACCGTATTTTGACGCGATCAAAGGGGAGATCAAGCGAATATTCCGAACAGTAAAGGACGTGCAAAGCCGCTATTTTTATCCGGAGGACGGTATGCCGGCGCTGGACGGCACTTATGCCTGTCTGGTTATTACTGCAGATAAGGGCCTGGCAGGCATGTACAATCAAAACGTGATTAAGGAAGCGGAGCGTATGCTTAACGAACATCCGCATACGAAGCTGTTTGTTGTGGGCGAATACGGCAGACAGTATTTTGCACGCCACCAAATTCCGGTGGAGCGCAGCTTCCTGTATACCGCCCAAAATCCTACAATGCACCGTGCCAGGGAAATCTGTGAAATACTCTTGGAACTGTTTGATTGTCAAAAAGTTGAAAAAATATTTGTTCTTTATACCGATATAAAAAACAGTATGTATGAGGAGGCAAAGTCGGAACGGCTTCTGCCGTTCCACAGAAAGGTTTTTGCATCCAATCAGACGGAAAAAGCGGTTAAAGTTCCTTTTGAATTTACGCCTTCCGTAGGGGAAGTGCTGGATAATATCATACCAAGCTATGTGGCGGGATATATTTACAGTGCTCTTGTGGACAGCTTTTGCAGTGAGCAGAGCGCGAGAATGTCGGCAATGAACGCGGCCAATCAAAACGCAGAAAAAATCCTTGCCGATTTGTCCCTGCAGTATAACCGTTTAAGACAGGCTGCTATTACGCAAGAGATCACGGAGATTTCCTCCGGCGCAAAAGCACAAAAAAGGAAAATACAAAAAAGGCAATGAGGAGGTGTGCAATTCGTGCGTGTAGGAAAAATTGTAGAAATATCCGGGCCGGTAATCGACTGCAGATTTCGTCCCGGAGAACTTCCTAAAATCAAGGAGGCGCTTTCGGTTTCCGTAAATGGCAAAAAGCGCGTCATGGAAGTGGCGCAGCACATTGGGGAAGATAAGGTACGCTGCATCCTGCTGGACGCCAGTGAAAATATGGCCCGGGGGATGGAGGTAATCGCATACGAAGGCGGTATACGCGTTCCCGTGGGGGATACTACCCTAGGCAGAATGTTTAACGTACTGGGCCAGCCAATAGACGGCGAAGGGGATGTACCCGGTGATACTGAGCAATGGGAAATTCACAGAAAGGCCCCGGCCTTTGAGGAATTGCTGCCGGCAGCCGAAATTCTGGAAACCGGTATCAAGGTCGTCGACCTTTTGGAACCTTACCCGAAGGGCGGTAAAATCGGCCTGTTCGGCGGCGCCGGCGTGGGTAAAACCGTTTTGATCCAGGAGCTCATACACAATGTGGCCATGGAGCACGGCGGCTACTCGGTATTCACCGGTGTTGGCGAGCGCAGCCGGGAGGGAAACGATTTATGGAACGAAATGCGCGAAAGCGGCGTGTCGGACAAAACGGCGCTTGTTTTCGGGCAGATGAATGAATCCCCTGGGGTACGTATGCGCGTGGTGCTGTCCGGGCTTACTATGGCAGAATACTTTCGGGATGTGCAGCATAAAGACGTGCTACTGTTTATCGACAATATATTCCGTTTTGTACAGGCCGGCAGCGAGGTTTCCACCCTTCTCGGGAGAATGCCGTCTGCGGTAGGCTATCAGCCGACCCTGGCAGAAGAAATGGGCACGCTGCAGGAGCGTATCACCTCCACCCGCAGCGGCTCGGTTACATCTGTACAGGCTGTATATGTTCCGGCAGACGATCTGACCGATCCGGCGCCTGCCACCACATTTACACATCTTGACGCTACCACCGTTTTAAGCCGAAGGATCGCCGAGCAGGGGATTTATCCAGCAGTAGATCCGTTGGAGTCCACTTCAAGGATTTTGGAGGCAAGTATCGTCGGCAGGGAGCATTATGAGACGGCACGCCGTGTGCAGGAAATCCTGCAGAAATATAATGAGCTGCAGGATATCATTGCAATTCTTGGCATGGACGAGCTGAGTGACGAGGATAAGCAGATCGTCACCCGTGCAAGAAAAATCCAAAGATTTCTGTCGCAGCCAATGCATGTTGCGGAAAAGTTTACCGGTACACCGGGAATCTATGTACCGATATCCGAAACGGTCCGCGGCTTCCAGGCAATTATAAACGGAGAAATGGATTCATATCCGGAAGCGGCTTTTTACAATGTGGGTACAATAGACGATGCCATCCAAAAGGCCAAACAGCTTGCAAGCGAGGAATAATACTATGAAAACCTTTCAGGTGAACATTCTGGCTGCCTCCCACGCCTTTTACAGCGGAAAATGCGAGTCGCTGATCGTGCCCACCCCCCAGGGGCAATATGGTATCCTGGCAGGACATAGCAACACAATCAGTGCTATCGTTCCCGGGATTATGACCTATCGAATGCCGGGAGGGGCTGTTCAGATCGCAGCCGTATCGTCGGGTCTGGTAAAAATCGAGAACAACGAAGTACTTTTGCTGGTAGATTCGGCAGAACGGCCGGAGGATATCGACGCCAACCGGGCAAGGAATGCGGCCGACGCTGCAAAAGAGGCACTGCTACAAAGGCAAAGCCTCCGGGAATATCATACTGCCCAGACAACGCTGGCACGCGCCATTGCACGGCTACGTGTAAAAGGAATTTCCGAGCAGTAAATGTAAAATATAAAAAAAGAAGGGGGCCTCCCCCTTCTTTTTTACGATTCCCCAACAAGCTCCAGATAACTGCTGATACAGTATAAAACCTGTCCGTTATATTCCACCCTGGACCAGCCTTCGTTTGCAATACCTGTGCGCACAGCCACATCTCCATGATTGAGCTGCACCACCACTTGAGAAGGCTCCAAAACACTTGGAATATCCCGCAGATTTGTTACTTCCTTGGCAGTTACCTTTTCATTTACCGGCGCAAATTTGGTTTTAAACAAATCTGTTTCTTCTGCAGGGGGAACATAACTGAGATCTGTTGTCAGATAACTGCTGACGCAGTACAGCGTCTGTCCGTTGTACACCACCTGTGACCAGCCGTTGCTTCCAATACCAGTTCTCTGTACTACCTCTCCATTTACAAGACAATGGACTACATTCCCGTCATTTCCCTGATCCATGCTGCTGCGCAGATTAACCTGATTTTTTGCCGTCACCTGTTCATTTACACTTTGAAAGGAACCGTCTGTGCCTGCATTGGTTGTCTGTGGGGTGTCACTGCTTTCCGGGGAAGGCGGCTGTGTCTCCGCCCCGGTAGTGACGACAGGGGAGCTGGCAGTCGTATCGGCATCTGTATCCGGCTGTGTAGTTTGCTCTGCAGTCGTCTCCATATCTTCCTTATGGGGAGCTGTGATGCTATATACAGTAAAAAGAATCAGTCCCAATACCAACACGCCTGCGGCAATGGATACGGAAAGAATAATCTTTTTATTTTTTTCCATAGGCACTCCATTATATACTGCGTTTCTATAATTATAACATAATTTGTTGAAAAAAGCAATATGATACCTGTACAGACGCTTATTATTCCTTACCGGAAGGGAACTTCCGTTCTTGTTTTTTCTGCTTTATCGTGCTATAGTAAGGTTACATTATATAAAAAATGTGCGGAGGACACTATGCTGGAAAAAATGATTGATGCCGTTACCGATTTTGCACTAAACGCCGGGGTGAAAATTCTCATTTCTCTGATCATTTTGGTGGCTGGCTTTAAGCTGATTAAATGGATCACAAAAAAAATCAAGAATCCCAAAAAGATTCGGCATACAGATCCGTCTGTCAAAAGTTTTTTGGTAAGCTTCGTCAACATTGCCTTGAAAGTCGTACTGATCATCACGGTAGCAGCATATCTTGGCGTACCTATGGCCTCTATGATCACTGTACTGGGCAGCGCCGGCGTTGCCGTAGGTCTGGCACTCCAGGGAGGGCTATCCAACATTGCCGGCGGGATCATGATTCTGGTCTTCCGCCCATTTTCCGTAGGAGACTACATCGACTGCGGATCCAGCAGCGGCACAGTGAACTCCATCGGGATTTTTCACACAAGCCTGGTCACTGCAGACGGTGTACGGATCATTATACCGAACAGTGTGCTCACCAGCAGCACTGTAGTCAATTATTCCATAGAAAAAGTGCGGCGGCTGGATCTGGAATTTCGGGCAGCTTATGGAGCCGATACAAATACAGTCAAGTCTCTTCTGCTGGAGGCGGCCGCATCCAGTACAATGGTACTGAAGGATCCAGCTCCCCAGGCAGATATGCTGGGCAGCAACCCGGTCTATGCAAAATACCGGCTGCGTATCTGGTGTGCCCGGGACGATTATTACGATGTGCAGCCCTATCTAACAGAGACGGTAAAGTCCCGTTTTGATGCGGCAGGCGTAAACGTCCTATCCAAATAGATCATCTCATATATCCTGCCTTTTCTCTGTTGCTGACAGGTGTTGTTGAAAAAGGAAACAAAAAGTCTCCGACGATGCCGGAGACTTTTTTCCTTTCAAAATTGATACAGTGTTTTTTCATCTGCTTCCGTAATCGGGCGAAGAACCCGGCAGGGATTTCCCGCTGCAATCACCCCGTCTGGTATATCCCTCGTCACAATGCTGCCCGACCCGATCACCACACCGCTGCCAATCGTCACCCCTGGCATCACGCGTACGCCGCCGCCAAACCAAACATCGTCTCCCACAAAAATCGGATGAGCATATTCCAGCCCCTGGCGTCGCCGTAGCGCGTCGATCGGATGACCAGCCGTATAAAAGCCGCAGTCCGGACCAATAAATATGTTGTCCCCAAACCGTACCTTTGCTGTGTCCAGAATCACACAACCGTGGTTCGCGTAGAAATTATCCCCGATTTCTATATTGTAGCCATAGTCACACCAGAAGGGCGCCTGTATCAAAAAAGAACCCTTGATCCTGCCCAAGATCTTCTCCATCAGCTCCTTTTTGTGCGAAAGCGCTGAGGGCAGAAGCTGATTATATTGGTGACACAAATCCTTACATGCAAGCAGTTCCTGCAACAAAGTATCATCGGCAGCATACAAAACACCGGCATCCCGTTTTGCCTTTTCGTCCATAGCCAATCTGTTCCCTTTATTTTTCCCGCAGTCCCTTAGGATAATGATTTTTCACATATCCGTTTACGATTTTCCCCCCACCGCAGGGGATCCCGTCAATATGTACGGCACACCAGCCGTTATCTACGTCAGCATCCCATACAAATCCTTCCCCACGCAAATACGCACTGCACTGGGAAGAAGCAGAAGGCACGTCTACTTTGCGGCGGAAGCTGGCGCCATAGGCGCTGAACAGATGATGGTGTGGAATTAACCTTTCCTTCATCACGCTGCCAGCCGGCACGCCACAGCAAAATGCCCCCGGCGGACATTCCTCCAATGCATCAGAAAGCAAAACGATCTCGTCCCGCAAGCCGGCCATACGCCTGGGCACATATCCAAAGGCATCCAAAAAAAATGCCCGCGCCACCGCCTCTTCCTCCCCGGACAGCGGCCGCAGCACATCCCGGAACTGCACGGTGCCCCGCAGCGCGCCGCTGCGTTGCATCAGGCACAGAAACTGGCCTTCTCCAGGCGCCAGGTGGGGATAAAACCGTCTTGCCGCAGACAAGTCCCGTCTTCCCACAGAGATCCCGTCTGCTGTTACAGCAGCTATATCCGAAGCTACAGGTACTATGGTAAACTCCGGATATTTTTCTAAAAACCATTCGATCACCTGCTCATTTTCTTCCAGAGAAAAGGTACAGGTGGAATACAGCAAATAACCGCCGCCTGCCACAGTTCCCGCTGCATCTGCTAAAATTTTCTTCTGCCGGGCGGCGCACATGGTCACGTTTTCTTCGCTCCACTGGGCCACCGCCTCGGGATATTTGCGAAACATCCCCTCCCCGCTGCAGGGAGCGTCAACCAGCACGAAATCGAAAAAGCCGGGATAATACGCCAAGATCTTTTCTGCGTCCATTGAGGTGACCACCGCATTCTGCACACCCATACGCTCTATATTCTGTCGCAGAATCCTGCAGCGTTCCTTGGAAATTTCATTGGCTATAAGCATTCCCGTTCCATGTAGGATTCCTGCCAGCTGGGTGCTTTTCCCACCAGGCGCCGCACACAGGTCCAGAATCCGCATGCCCGGACACAATACATGGGACGCTGCACAGACGGTGCTGATGGCAGAGGGATCCTGCACATAAAAGGCCCCGGCATGGTGCAGAGGATGGCGGCCGATGGCATCAGAAAAGAAGATAAGGCCGCCGCCTGAAAAAGGCAGCGGTTTTGTTTGTATATCGGCAGGTGCAGAAAGCGCAGTACATTTCAACGGATTCTCCCGCAAGGCACGCACCGGTGCACTTTCCATCGCCTGAAGAAAATCCGGATAGTCTCCCCCCAAAAGCGTCTGCATACGGGAGAGAAACGCCCCTGGTATTTCTCGCATTCCTGCACCCCCTTAGTCCATAAAGTCAAATTCGATGTCGAAGATACGCACCGTATCTCCCTCCTCACAGCCCGCCTCCCGCAGGCGTTGGATAATCCCAGCATTGTTCAGCGAGCGCTGGAAATACATCAGCGATTCCCGATCGTCAAAATATACCCGGCCGCACAGCCGCTCCAGCCATTTCCCTTCACAAATATAGACGCCGTCTGCATCCCGACGAATCACTGTATCCTGCGCGTCTTCTTCAAACGTCTCTTCCTGGGGCACTATATCCGGTTCATATACCGTGATGGGAGGCAGCGTGGAAAGGGTTTGTTCGATCAGCAACAGAAGCTGACGGATGCCCTCGCCTGTGGCTGTGGAAATAAACATAAGCGGATATCCCATTGCTTCTGTCAGGGTCCGCAGCGCAACAATTTCCGGGGTATCTGTCCCATCGGGGAGCAAATCGCATTTGTTGGCAGCCACAATTCTGGGACGACTGGCCAATTCCTCGGAAAAGTCCTCCAATTCCCCCGCAATGGTGTTAAAGTCATCTGCCGGTAGCCGGCCTTCCAGCCCGGAAACGTCCACTACCTGCAAGAGCAGACGGCAACGCTCAATATGCCGGAGAAAATCATGTCCAAGGCCCGCCCCCTGGGCAGCGCCTTCAATCAGCCCGGGAATGTCTGCCATGACAAAGCCCCGCTCTTCTCCCAGATCCACCACACCAAGGCTGGGTTCCAGCGTAGTAAAGTGATATTCGGCAATTTTGGGTCTTGCCGCAGACACCGCCGCAAGAAGGGAGCTTTTTCCTGCGGAGGGCAGACCCACAAGGCCAACGTCGGCGATCATTTTCAGCTCTAAAAACAGCGTTTTTTCTTCTCCTGCCCGTCCGTCCTTTGCAAACCGGGGAACCTGCCGGGTGGCAGTGGCAAAGTGCTTGTTGCCCCAGCCGCCCCGGCCGCCGCGACAAGCTACATATTCCGTTCCATTAGACATGTCGTGCAAAATTCTGCCGCTCTTTGCGTCCCGGATAATGGTGCCTCTGGGTACCAAAATTACCGTATCGGCGCCGTTTTTTCCGTGGCGTTTGCCGCCCTCGCCGTTACCGCCGTGCTCCGCTGCAAATTTTCTTTTATATCGAAAGGCAAGGAGCGTATTGGCGCCTTCGTCTACTTGAAAAACGATATTGCCGCCGTTCCCCCCGTCCCCTCCATCGGGACCGCCATTGGCCACGTATTTTTCTCGACGGAAGGATACAACACCATTTCCCCCGTTGCCGGCCCGTACATAAATCTCTATTTTATCAATAAACATGTATTTCTCCCAAATCAGCAGGGACTATCCTGCTGGCGCAGCTTTTGATAATTTTCCATAGCGTGTATAATGATCCGCTTGGCATCCTCTGCGTCCAAAAGTTCATCCACCACGGTTTCTTTCTGTTCCAGCTGCTTATAAACAGTAAAGAAATGACAGATCTCATCAAAGACATGTTTCGGCAGTTCAAATACAGATTTGTATCCATTATATATAGGATCTGCAAAGGGAATGGCGAGAATTTTCTCGTCCGGATATCCCGCGTCTGTCATACGGATCACACCGATGGGATAAACCTGTACCAGGGTCAGAGGTCGGATGGCCTCCGAGCAGAGCACCATAGTATCCAAAGGGTCAAAATCATCTGCGTAGGTCAGGGGAATGAATCCGTAATTTGCCGGATAATGGGTGGCGGTATACAGAATCCGGTCCAGACGGAGCAGTCCCGTATGTTTATCCAGTTCGTATTTGTTTTTGGAACCCTTGGATATTTCAATCACTGCAGAAAAGCTCTCCGGCGTGATCATAGCCGGATCGATATCATGCCAGATATTCATATGCAGCCTCCTTTTCCCTTATAGCAGACGTATGTCTGCCTTACCGTTTCTCCAGCATTTCTCTGGCAACCTTAGCAAGGATTTCGCAGCCCCGCACGATCTCTTCATCAGAAGGCGTGGAATAATTCAAGCGCACCGCATTGATGGATCCTTCCGTATCGCAAAGAAACGTATTTCCGGGCACCACTGCTACACCCTGCTCCAGGGCGGCGCGCACATAGGTCATCATATCAACGGAATCGGGCAGCGTCATCCAAATAAACAATCCCCCCTCTGGACGACTGTAGGTAACGGAGGAGGGCATATGCTGATCCAGCGTATCCAGCATCAATGCACATTTTGCCCGATACAGCTTTCTGATCCCGTCGATGTGCGCATCCAGATCCCGCTCTGTCATATACCGATAGGTAAGCATCTGGAAGAAGATGTTTGTATGTACATCCTCGCTTTGCTTTGCCACGACCATTTTCTGCACCACCGGCTCCGGACCGCAGAGATACCCAAGGCGGATCCCGGCAGAAAGAATCTTGGAGAAGGAGGAGGAATACAGCACAATCCCCTCTGTATCCATACTTTTCAAGGTGGGGAGGTCTTCTCCGTCAAAGCGCAGCTCACCGTAGGGGTTGTCCTCCAGAATCATAATACCCCGCCGCCGGCAGATTTCATACACGGCCTTTCTCTTTTCCAGTCCCATGGTGGTTCCTCCGGGATTCTGGAATGTGGGGATCAAATACACAAGCTTCGCATTCGGTGTACGCTCCAGCAGGGCATCCAGCTTATCGGGATCGATTCCATCCCCTTCGATGGGAAGACCCACCGTTTTCGCACCGCAGGAACGAAATGCATTCAGGGCGCCGATAAAGGAGGGATCCTCACAGATCACCACATCCCCCTCGTTGCACAAGGCCTTACAGGCCAGCTCAATTCCCTGCTGCCCGCCGGAGGTGATGATGGTCATATCGCCCTCTCTACCAATGGAGAATTTCTCCCGCATACGGGCCTCCACCGCGCTGCGCAAAGGCGGATATCCTTCCGTTACACTATACTGCAGCGCCTCTACAGGAGCTGAGGCAAAAATGTCCGCAGAAATCTGCGCCATATCCGAAACAGGAAAAGAGAGGGGAGAGGGATTTCCCGCCGCAAAGCTGATGATATTGGGGTCGGACAGGCTTTTGAAAATTTCCCGGATCGCAGAAGGCTTCAGTTTTCCAAGTTTGTCTGAGAAGTAGTATTCCATTGTATATCAATCCTTTCGGGTTTTATCAAAGATTCTATTATAGTATACAGCATAATCCTTCTGTTTTCAAGAACATGCCTGCATTTTCCTCAGTCTTCCTCAAACCCCTCTCCCAGCACCTCCGATGCATTGGAAAGAATTACAAACGACCTGGGATCTGCCCGGCGGGCCAAATTCGTCAGGGCATACTGCTCGCTGCGTTTGATCACACACAGCAGTATGTTTCGCTGTGTCCCGGTATACCATCCGGCGCCGTACAGCAGCGTTACGCCCCGGTGCATCTGCTCTGATACCTGCCGGGCAATCTCCTCATATTTATCCGATATGATCATGACCAGCTTTGCACCGCCAAAGCCTTCCAGCACCCGGTCAAAGGCAGTAGTATAGCACCAGACCGCTACAAAGGAATAGAGCAGCCCCGTCCAACGGAGCATAAGGGCGGAGGATCCTACCACGATCACTACATCAATTAAAAGAATCGCCCGCCCGGTAGTCAGTCTGCGAAACTTGCGGGTCAGAAGAAAGGCGCACAAATCCGATCCCCCGGTAGTATATCCCCGGGTCAGCAGCAGACCGCCTCCGGCCCCCATTATCAGTCCGCCAAACACCGCGCACAAAAGAGGATCGGTAAAATCGGAGCGGATGAAAGAGAGGCCGTCCACCGCAACAGAGGTAAACAAAATTCCGATCCCTGTGCGAAGCACGCCGGCGCCGCCGGCCCGCCTCCATTCCAAGAACAATAGCGGCATGTTTAAAAAGATCATCATAATCCCGATGGGGGTGCCAAAAAAATGGTTGATCGTAGTAGAAATGCCGGTAAATCCACTCATGGTGATCTGGCCCGGTTCGATAAAAAGATTGACTGAAAGGCCAAACATTACACTGCCCAACAGCAGTATCGCCGTTTCCATGGCAAAATCCCGCAGACGCGGGAGAAGCGTTTCTTTTTTCAGTTTCATTGCAGATCTCCAAACCCTTTGTTTTATATACGGTTATAATTCCCAAAACCTCTTCATAAAATGTATCGTACAAGCGATATAGAAAACGGAAAGGAAAACAATATGGAACGGCAAAAACACGAAAATCTTTATCTCCCCGAGGGCTCGCTGATCGACACGGACGCCAATATCCTGTACACCTCTTCCCTGCGGATGCTGGAACGGGCTATGCGCCAGGGACGGATTCTGGAGGCAGTAGCCACCGTCTGCGACTGTACGGATATGAGTCTGCACGTAGACCTGGGCTTTGCCAAAGGGATCATCCCAAAGGAAGAGGCGCTGTATTCTCCCCAGGGGGGGAAGGACATCGCTGTGATCACCCGGGTAGGCAAGCCTGTATGTTTCAAGGTCCTGAAAATCCAAGACACCCGTGGAAAACCGACAGCTATTCTGTCCAGGCGGGCAGCCCAAGAGGAATGCAGTCAGCAGTTTATCAAAAACCTGACCCCCGGCGACATTATTCCCGCGGCAGTCACTCATCTGGATCCCTTCGGCGCGTTTGTAGATATTGGCTGCGGGATCGTATCCCTGATCTGCGTGGATTGTATCTCCGTTTCCCGGATTTTTCATCCGTCTGATCGGTTGTATGCGGGACAAAAAATCCTGTCTGTTGTAAAAAGCATCGATCGGGAAACCGGACGCATCTACATGACTCTGCGGGAGCTGCTGGGCACTTGGGAAGAAAACGCCGCGGCGTTTTCCCCGTGCAGCACGGTGTCCGGGATTGTACGCAGCATTGAAGACTATGGAATTTTCGTGGAGCTATCTCCCAACCTTGCTGGATTGGCAGAACTGCGGGAGAACGTGTCCCCCGGAGACTGCTGCTCCGTATACATAAAAAACATTATCCCGGAACGGATGAAAATCAAGCTGGTGCTGATCGACAGTCACACTGCAACAAAGAAAATGCCCCTGCAGTATTACGTAGATACAGAAAAGACACAGCATATGTCCTACTGGCGGTATTCGCCGAAGGAATGCAGCAAAGTGATCGAAACATATTTTGAATAGAAAAAGCAGGGCAAAATTCGCCCTGCTTTTATGATTACTTCTCAAACAAGCGACGCATTTTAACTTCCATACGGCAGCGCCTGGCATCTCGCTGGGCGCTGTCTTTTTCTATGTTGTAAACGTCCCCTTCTTCCGCGTCTGG
>CANQWE010000008.1 GCA_947627475.1 uncultured Clostridia bacterium | reverse complement strand
CCCAGCTGATGGGCAGCATTACAGACGCTGTGGCAGGAGGAAAGTTTTCTGCTTTTCTGCTGGGAGATTGGCCGCCCGAACAGGCTGGCTTTAAAACAGGCATGTTGGTCGCTGCACTGTTTCCCCTGCTGGGAACAGCGGTGGTAGTCATTTTAAAAAAAGCCGTTAAAAGGAGCAAAGACAAAAGCTGTGCTCCCACAAGTGACGGATGAATAGCCAGGTGACAGTCAAAAGCCTGCTCTCACATAGGTATCATATAAAAATCCATTGACTATCCGTGCCGGGGTATGATACAATATGCCCATGTGAACAGATATTTTTTACAAATTCACACACGTGTCAAAAGGAAAGAGGAGCGTACATGTTTGAAAAGACCCTGAAAAAAAGAACTACGCATCTTTCTGCCGCCCAAACAATCATGGCAGGGTTTGCCTGCATGATTTTCATTGGCGCCCTTTTGCTGAACCTGCCCATTGCCAGCAAATCCGGTGAAAGCGTGGGGTTTATCAATGCACTTTTTACTGCCACCTCCGCCAACTGTGTTACAGGGCTGGTAGTCGTCAATACCATGGCGCACTGGACATTGTTCGGCAAAGCTGTCCTATTGCTCCTGATCCAAATCGGCGGGCTGGGCTTCATGACACTTATAACCGCAGCAATGGTTTTGGTGCGTCGAAAAATTTCCCTGCGAAGCAGGCAGACTATACAGACATCTTTTAATCAGGACAACATTGGAGGGATGGTCCGCCTGGTAAAGCGCGTAGTGCTTATTACCATTGTATTTCAGACAGCAGGCGCTGTCTTGCTGACGCTGGTCTTCCTGTCCAGCGGTACAATGAGCCTTCCAAGAGCCATCGGACAGGGGATCTTCCATGCTGTCTCCGCTTTCTGCAATGCGGGGTTTGACAACATTGGAACAGAAAGTCTTGTTCCGCTTCAAGCAAACATTCCCTTTAATTTTATCATTATGGCACTGATTATTGCAGGCGGTCTGGGATTCAACGTTTGGACAGAAATTGTTCGCATTATAAAAAACAAAGAAAGGCGTTCTCTCCGTTTTCGCCTGCGTCGGCTTAGCCTGCATACGAAAATCGTCTTTACTATTACCGGCATTCTGATTTTCGGAGGCGCTCTCTTTTTTCTGATCATAGAATGGGCCAATCCGAATACGCTTGGCGGTATGCCCATCTGGGAAAAGATACAGGCGTCCCTGTTCCAATCGGTCACGCTGCGTACTGCAGGATTTAACACGATCCCCCAGGACGGACTGAAAGAAATTTCGCAATTTGTGTCCTGTGTTCTTATGCTCATAGGCGGCTCGCCTTCCGGTACGGCGGGAGGAATCAAAACAGTCACTCTGGGGATCATTATTATTTCTATGATATCTGTTATACGCGGCCGGAGCAAGCTGGAAGCATTCGGAAGGTCTCTGCCGCTGGATCTGCTGCAGAAAGCACTGAGCGTTGCTTCCATTATGGTGATCGTTGTATTTGTGTCAGCAACGCTGCTGCATTTTACAGAGCTGGACAATCCGTACCCTCATACATTTTTGGACCTGCTCTTTGAAACCTGTTCTGCTGCAGGTACAGTGGGTGTGACGACAGGCATTACGCCCCATCTGTCTGACGCGGGAAAAATCGTGCTTATCATTTGTATGTATGTGGGCCGTCTGAGCCCCATCACCGTTGTGGTGGCGCTGAATAAAAAACTGCGCGCAGGGGACGACAGCATCGGGCTGCCGGAAGAACGCGTGATCATTGGTTAAGGAGATCCATTATGGGAAAACAAGAAAATCGAAACTTTGCTGTGTTGGGACTGGGCCATTTCGGCATGAGCATCATTCAGACGCTTTCTGAATTTGATGTAAATATTATGGCGTGCGATCGGGACGAGGCTAAGCTCCAGCTTGCTACGGAATACGCTACACATGTGATCCGGGCGGATATGGCGGATGAAAACGCGCTGGCTCGTATGGGACTTGGAAATTTCGATGTAATTGTCCTTGCGATTGGCACAGATTTTGAAGCGTCCCAAATTGCCACTATGATCGCAAAGGAAAACGGAGCAAAACACGTGATTGTGAAAGCACGCAATCTGCGGCAGAAAAAAATTTTGGAGAGCATCGGAGCAGATGAGGTAATTTTACCGGAACATGAGATTGGTGCCAAGCTGGCCCGTCGGCTTGCCAGCCCCAATATTATGGATATATTAGACGATTCAGAATTTTACACCATCACAGAAATGCATCCTATGGACGAATGGCTGGAGCAAACCATCCGGGATGCAGACATCCGAAGAAAACACAATGTTACTATTCTGGCAATCCGTCGGGGAGACAATTTTATCATTCCGGTGTCTCCTTCCAATGTACTTACAAAAGAAGATGTGTTAATCGTACTGAATGAAAAAAAGCGAAATTAAAGTATGGAGCAGAACGCTATGAGCCGGACAACATTATCGCTGCAGGACTTTTTCCCTTTTTGGAAACAGCTGGAACCGGAACAGCGGGAAAAGATGACGAAGCACTGTCAGCTGCGTCACTTCCCCAAGGGGGAGCGGATCCATACAGAAAAAAAGCAATGTATGGGACTTTTGCTGATTCAGAAGGGGCAGATGCGCGCTTTGATTCTATCCGAAAGCGGAAAGGAAGTTACCCTGTACCGTTTGTACGAATTAGATATTTGCCTTTTTTCCGCATCCTGTATGATGCGCAATATTCAGTTTGACATTCAAATGGAAGTGGAAGAAGATACCGACGCCTTTGTAATTCCTCCCCTGCTGTATGACAAGCTGTGCCATCAATCCGCTCTGATGGCAAATTATACAAACGAGCTGCTGGGTTCCCGATTTTCCAATGTAATGTGGACGCTGGAGCAGATTCTGTTTAAAAGTATGGACAGCCGGTTGGCACAAGCGCTTTTGGACCGGTCTGCGAGCGAAAATACAACAAAACTGCATGTTACCCACGAGTGGCTGGCCAGAGACCTTGGCAGCGCACGTGAAGTGGTGACCCGTATGCTCAGATACTTCCGGGATGAAGGGTGGATTACGCTGTCCCGGGGATGTATTCAACTATTGGATGAGAAAAAGCTGCAGGAAATCGCAGACGGATAAAAAACGGTGACAATGTCACAGTTCTTTTATAAACCAAGTGTTATAATAGGAAAAACAAATATTATATTATTAAGGAGAGAAAGACAATGGATAAAAAAGTAAGGGATCTGCTCAACGAACAGATTATGAAAGAATTTTACTCAGCGTATCTGTATTTGGATATGGCCAACTACTACGGGGATGAAGGGCTGGAAGGTTTTCAGAACTGGTTTGAAATTCAGGCACAGGAGGAGCGGGATCATGCCATGCTGATGCGCACCTACCTGATGAATAATGGAGAAAAAGTCACGCTCCTCCCCATTGAAGCCCCAGCAGAAAACTACGCCTCCTTTGACGAGCCGCTGAATAAAACGATGGAGCACGAAAAAACCGTTACAGAATCCATTCACACAATTTTTGCCGCGGCAAATGAAATCCACGATTATCGTGCCATGGAATTCCTCAACTGGTTTGTCAAAGAACAGGCGGAGGAAGAAAAAAATGCGGCAGACCTGATAAAAAAATATCAGCTGTTCGGCAGGGATGCAAAGGGACTATACCAGCTGGATCAGGAACTGAAAGCACGGGTATATTCTGCTCCTTCTCTGGTATTAGATTCATGAACAAATGGCACAAATCGTGGGATTTGTGCCGTAACGAATATTTTTAAACAGGTGCAGCCAAAAGGCTGCACCTGTTTTGCTGTTTTTATTTTTCAAAAGTATATAACCCTCTATGACACTTTCAGATGGTATTTGCAAAAATATCACGTGGAGAATGTGCTCTTAACTTTTTTGACCGGATAAAACTCTTTTAATAAATCAATATAGTCAAACAGTTCTTCAACCACCGAATTTACAAACGCAAATACAACACCGCTACACTTTTCAATTGGCTTTCTATCTATCACATATGTTTTTCTCATTCGGCAATTTCTTTTTTCGGATTACAGCTGCAATTGCCATAGTTTCCTACAAATACATCCTTTTATATGCAGCAGCGCTTTTTCTATATAAGCGCGGTACTTATCAATATTGTTAAAAAATAACTTGAGAGAAAATCTCACAACAGAATAAAGTGCTTGGAAATATTAAAAAGTTCGCTTAAAATCGAGGTTTACAGACATTTTTCTTCAAAGAAAAGGTATCATAGAATACCGCAAAATATCGTAACAGATTTTTAAAATGGAGTAAAAGTTGAAAGAAAATGGAGTAAATATTTCAAAGATGTAATGAGAAATGGCGTAGGTAGTGGAAACACTATCTGCGTCATTTTTTTCTGATTATAATGGTGTAAATAATTACAAAGTATGATATTATGAGAAATAAACAAATTGGAAGTTGGAGAGATAAAGATAAAATGATTATTAGAAAATATCAGCCATCGGATTGCAAAGAATTGACAGAACTGTTTTATAATACAGTTCACACAGTAAATGTGAAAGATTATACAAAAGAACAATTAGATGTATGGGCAACAGGACAGGTGGATTTAGAAAAATGGAATCAGTCGTTTCAAAAACATTACAGCATAATTGCTGTCGAAGATGAAGTTATTGTAGGCTTTGGGGACATAGATAAAACGGGTTATCTTGACCGTCTGTTTGTTCATGCCGATTATCAGAAAAAAGGTATTGCAACTGCTATTTGCAATAGGCTGGAACAAGCTGTTCAAGGAGATATTACTACTCATGCTTCTATTACGGCGAAGCCTTTCTTTGAAAAAAGAGGGTATAAGGTTGTTAAGGAACAACAGGTAGAACGACAAGGAATTTTTCTAACAAACTTCTGTATGGAAAAAAACAGATAATTTTCTGTTTAGAATGGAGAAAAAAATGATTATTTTAATAACAGGTGCATCACACACCGGTAAGACTGTGCTTGCACAAAAACTGCTTGAAAAGTATAAATATCCTTATTTATCAATAGACCATTTGAAAATGGGTTTAATTCGTAGTGGCTATACTACACTCACACCCGAAGATGATGATAAGCTCACAGAGTATCTGTGGCCTATTGTTCGTGAAATGATTAAAACAGCTATAGAGAACAAGCAAAACCTTATTATTGAAGGGTGCTATATCCCATTTGATTGGGAAAAAGACTTTGCAAAGGAATATATTGATAATATCAGATACTTTTACCTTGTAATGAGCGAAGATTATATTAAAAATCATTTCGACAATATCAAGGAGTATGCAAGTGCCGTAGAAAGTCGCTTAGACGATGAATGGTGTACTATGGAAAGCGTTTTGGAAGATAATGCACAGTTTTTGAAACTTGCAAAAAAGTATAATGTAAAATATCTGCTTATCGATGATAAGTACGAGATAGCGGTTGATTTATAAATATTGTGCAAAAATAACCTTAAACAATGGCTGCTCTCTTATATAAATTCGAGCAATTCCTTTTTTACTTTTTGTACCGGTTTTGGTGTAAAGAATCATGTATCTGCCCCAGCGATATCCATCACCGATACCACCGTCAAAGTCATACCCCAAGGCTTCCATTTCGGAATTAAATGCCCTAATCAAAGCCTTGTCCGCATCGGAAATAATAGTAAATCTATCTTCTGACAGAAGTTCTTCCGTAGATTTACGCTCCGCTGCTTGACAATATGCTGAGGCGGCTTCCTTAAGTGTTTTACCAGCCTGTGTGTTCAACCAAGGCTGAAACTCCCAGCCTGACAGCGGATTGCCTGTTGTATCTTCAAAAAAAGCACAGTATTGAGAGAATGGTATCGCTTTCCCGATTTCAATAATGGTATCTTCCGTATGCAAGTTTTTGTTCATCTCACCATACCTCACAGGAAAAGTACAAATTATCTTTTACACAAGCGGTTAAAAAGAAACCTTTCGGCCGCACAAATATCCCTTTCCCAATGCATATGGGCTAAAAATTCAGGTTCTGTCCAGGTCAGCTTTTTCACTCTACACAGATGGAATGGCAGAAGAACGATAATATTTCACCTGCCAGATCTTTTCCTTATGTAATACATGCTTTGACGCTGGCAGTCACTGCTGCAGCGATAAACTCCGAAATTTCCTCCGGCGTCTCCTGCAGTCCGTCGTCCAGCCATTTCTGAATGACCCCGACGCACCCGCCGATGATAAATGCATTAAATCGTTCAAATTGTGCAGGACTGCTGCCCGGCGCTGCGCGCCGCCAAAAGCAGGAGCACTGTTCGTCTACCAGCTTATGGATCCGATTCATAAATATCATGTCCCCGTTGGGACTGAGCAGGATTTTACATAGATCCTGATTTTCTGCCAAAAAAGAAAAAATTGCTTGCAGATATGGATGCGTCTGATTATCCTTTTGTATGTCTTCACTGCTTAATACCGCATGAAAGCGGACAAAAAAATCCTCCTCTATTTTTTCCAGCATATCATGTACATCTGAATAATGAAAATAAAAAGTACCCCGGTTTACATCCGCCAGTTCTGTCAGTTCCCGCACAGTTATGGCATTCACTGGTTTTTGCGCCATCAGACGCAGCAAACTTTCCCGCAGCTTCTTTTTTGTATTGCGAACGCTTCTATTTTCGTCCCCGCTTTTGTTCATAAAAATTTCACCTTATTTTTTCAACAATTCATTAATTTTTGTTTAAATTTCGTCACATTATTCAATCCTGACGATTGACTGATTCCCGGATAAGGCTATAATTGAATTATAGTATAAAATTCAACATATGTCAAGTATTTTCCAGGAGGGGATCTAAATTGCAGCGGAAAGTATCGGGAAAATTGGATATTATGAAAACCATTGCGGCCGGTATTGTCAAAGGTCGGTTTATGATATACGCACTGTTTCTGGGTGCCGTGATTTACTGTGTTTTATCCATAGGAAAGGTACAGATCAATAACGATCTCACCGCGTTTTTGCCCAGCGATACAGAAACCCGGCGGGGGCTTTCCATTATGGAAGAGGAATTTACCACGTATGCCTCGGCAAATATCATGGTATCCAATATAACCTATGAACACGCGGCAGAACTGGCTGCTTCCATGGAAGAATATGACGGCGTGTTTTCCGTTGCCTTTGATGACAGTCGGTCCCATTATGTAAATACCTCTGCCATGTTGTCTGTATCCTTCGAGGGGACAGACACGGATGAGACAGTCCTTGCCGCGATGGAGCAAATCCGGACGGATCTTTCCGATTACGATACATATATCTCAACAACGGTAGGTGAGGACTATACGGAGAAGCTGGCCGGAGAGATGGTGGGCGTACTGCTGATTGCCGCATTGGTCATTGTGGCGGTGCTGCTATTTACCTCCCGCAGCTACTTTGAAGTGGTCATTTTCTTCCTGGTCTTTGCCGTAGCCGCCATACTCAATATGGGAACCAACCACTGGCTGGGGGAGATATCGTCCATCACCAATTCCATCGCGGTGGTAATGCAGCTTGCACTGGCCATCGACTATGCGATCATTTTGAGCCACCGGTATCAGGATGAGGCAACCCGTTTCTCATCCAAGCGCCAGGCCATGATCGAAGCACTGTCAAAAGCGATCGTAGAAATATCGGCTTCCAGCCTTACCACAATATCCGGATTGGTTGCGCTTACCCTTATGCAATTTCGTCTGGGATACGATCTGGGTATAGTGCTCTCCAAGGGGATCCTGTGCAGCCTGCTTACCGTGTTCCTTCTGATGCCCGGACTGATTCTGCTGTTTCCAAAGGCCCTGCAAAAAACGGCCCATAAAACACTGGTTCCCAATATGCAGCCCTGGGGAAAGTTTCTGGTGCGGGGCAAATATGTATTTGTAATTTTGTTTGTACTGGTCCTGCCCTTTTCCATTGTTTTTTCCGAGAGGACGCATTATGTCTTTGCAGACAGCTCCATCAATGAGCTTGTGTATTCCCAAGGTAGAGAGGCTATGCATAAAATCACCAATACCTTCGACGAATCCTCTGCGGTGGCGGTGCTTGTGCCGGTAGGTAGTCCGGATAAGGAAAAAGCCGCTTTGGAGGAAATTGCCCGGATCGATCATGTAAAAAGTGTCATGGGACTATCCAATATACAAATCGAAGAGGGACGTGTACTGACAGACAGCTATACTCCTCGGATGCTTTCTGAGCTTTTGGATATTGATATAGAGCTGTCCAACCTATTGTTTCAGGCATACGGGGTGGAACATGACGCATATCAGGCAATTTTCGGGGACACTGAAAGCTACGCAGTGCCTCTCATTGATATGTTTTCCTATTTGTTTGAAAAAATCGACCAGGGAATTGTCACATTAGACGATGCTGCCGCACAGGAATTGGATGCAATGCGGGAAATGCTGACCATGGCAACGGACCAGCTGCAGGGGGAGAACTGGAACCGTATGGTGCTTACTGCCTCCGTTCCGCCGGAGGGGGAGGAGAGTCTTGCCCTCACCCAGGCAGTCCGGGAAGCTGCTGAAAAATATTATGGAAAGAATGAGATCCTTGTTGTAGGGGATATCACCAGTACCCACGACTTATCTGCTTCCTTTCACAGTGATTCCACAATGATCAACGTGCTCACAATTTTATTTGTATTTTTGATTTTGTTATTTACCTTCCGTTCTGTAGCGGGAGCGGTGATCCTGGTGTTTGTGATCCAGGGCAGCATATGGCTGAATTTCGCCTGCACCTATCTTGCCGGCGACACTCCCTCATTTGTGACCAACATGATCGTGTCTGCTATCCAAATGGGCGCTACCATTGATTACGCCATCGTCCTTATGAACCGGTATCAGACGCTGAAACAAACGCTTACCGCCAAGGAAGCAATGGTACAGGCTGTTAATCAAAGCTTTACCACCATATTTACCTCCGGGTCTATTATGACGGTAGCGGGTTTTTTGATTGCCTACCGGATCAGCGATGTGTACGTGGGGCATATTGGATTGGCGGTCGGACGGGGTGCGCTGATATCTATCATTCTGGTGCTGACAGTACTGCCTCAGCTGATTTGCTTGCTGGATAAAGTCATTGATAAAACAAAATTCCAGATACATTGGGCGCAAAAAGGAGAGGATTTGCAATGAAAAAGACGATATCCTGTTTGCTCTCTCTTCTGTTGTTATTGGGACTGATAATGCCGGCGGCAGTGTATGCCGCCGAAGAAGCAAACACCATATATTTATCAGATAAAGAAGCGCTTACCGCATTTTCCAGCGCCTGTACGCTGGATACATATTCCATGGGAAAGACCTTTGTGCTGACAGAGGATGTGGATCTCTCCGGTACAGACCTTTCGCCCATCCCTGTTTTCTATGGCACCTTTGACGGAGGCGGACATACCATATCCGGCCTGTCTATAGAAGGAAGCGGATCACGCCAGGGCTTGTTCCGTTATGTGATGGAAGGCGCGTATGTCAAAAATCTGCATGTATCTGGGAATGTAGCTCCGGGAGGAACCGCCAGTCTGGTGGGCGGCATTGCAGGAGAAAATCATGGAACCATAAACGAATGTACCTTTACCGGTACCGTCGGCGGGGTACGGCAGATCGGCGGCATCGCCGGCCTCAACGGAGCGACCGGGCTGATCATCTGCAGCACCGCCTCAGGAGATGTTACCGGAGAGCATCAAGTAGGAGGCATCGCGGGAGAAAACGCCGGCGTGCTTTTGCAATGTGAAAATACAGGAAGCATCAACACCGTACCAGTAGAGCCCGCCTCTGCCCCTTCCTTTGATATATCTTCCCTGTCTGCAGAAGATATCGTCGATATTACAGATATCGGCGGTATTGCCGGCCGATCTGGCGGAACTGTACAAAACTGCAAAAATACCGGCAGCGTAGGGTATGCCCAAATCGGATACAATGTAGGCGGTATCGTAGGCAGACAGGCAGGCTATATCTCGGGCAGTGAAAACTACGGCACTGTAAAAGGGCGCAAAGATGTGGGCGGCATTGTGGGACAGATGGAGCCTTATGCAAACTGGGATTTTTCCAAAAGTAAACTGGAAGCGTTGGAAACACAAATTCTGCAATTGCAAAATACAGTGGATAGCGCGCTCCAAAGCGCGGGTACCCGCCTTTCCAATATTTCTGCCAAGGCCGCCCTGCTGCGTCAGTATACCAAAGATGCCCAAACCGCTTTGAAGGATATCCGTGTCCAGGTCGATGCGAATGCAGATTCGGTGGCAGACGCCTTTACAAAAACAATCGCCCTGCTGCGGGGGGACGCGGCGCCTTGGAACAGAACACCCCCACTGCTGGAGCAGCTTACGGCAATCCGGGACGATATAGAGATTCGGCAGCCAGATGCAGCGCCGTTGGTAGAGGCGATAAACGGAGCCTATGCCGCCTCCTCCGCACTGTATGATGAGCTGATTGCCGTACTTCCGGCTGGGGCAGGGGCCATGGAAGCTGTTATGACAGAGGTGGAAATTACCTTTGATGTACTGCTGGATACAGTAAAGGCAGTGGGCAATGTAAACGGAGACTATACCCAGGATATCTCCGTGAGCGAATCCTACACGCACAATACAGGCGCAGTAGCCAGTTGCGTCAACTACGGCCCTGCAGAAGGAGATGAAAATATCGGCGGCATTGTGGGGGCCATGTCCTTTGAAGTTGCCTTTGATCTGGAGGATTCTCTGCAAATGTCTGATTATCTTTTTACTGATGCAAAATACAGGATTTTTTCAGTTGCGCGGGATTGTGCCAGCTACGCGGATGTGCTGGCCAAAAAGAACTGTGCCGGCGGAATCGTCGGCAGTATGCTGCACGGCGCCGTGCTGGACTGTACCGGCGCAGGTACGATCACTTCCCAGGAAGACAACGCAGGCGGTATTGCGGGAATCAGTCAGGGCAGTATAGTAAAAAGCTATGCCCGGGCAACCCTGAAGGGGGAAAAGTATGTAGGAGGTATCGCAGGATCAGGCAAAAATATTTCCCGGTGCTTATCTTATACAGTTGTAGAAAAAGCAGCGGAATCCTATGGCTCCGTAGCAGGCGCTGCAGACGGCACAGTAGAACAAACCTATTTTGTAGAGAACGCTGTCGGCGGCATAGACAATATCAGCTACAAAGGAAAAGCAGAGCCGATTTCCTATGAAGCCATGGTAGCCATGGAATCTGTGCCGGAAATTTTTTGTCAGATCACCGTCACTTTTGTTGCATGGGACGAGATTGTTGCAGAAATCCCTGTATCCTTTGGAGGAAAAGTGGAATCGCTGCCCCAGGTACCAAACGACGGCGAGCTTTATTGGAAATGGGATGACTTTAAGAACGATTCTATTTATGCCAGCATTACAGTAGAGGGAAAATACTGCAGTCCCCGTACATCCCTTGCCAGCGAAGGGGAAGTTCCTATGTTTTTGGTAGAAGGCACCTTTTATGAAAACCAGGCCCTGTCGGTGACAGACTTTGTACCGGTGTCTTCGCTGAACCTCAATGCTGACACGGGGTACACACTGCAGGTAAATGACTACGACGGAACCCTTACTGTACATATGAAGGCCCAAGATGATGGTGTACTGTACAAAATCGAAGACGAAAAGGCCGTGGAGACAGCCTATACCAGGGATGGCAGCTACATTGTGTTCCCGCTTGAAAACGGCGAAAGCTTCCTTTTGGCTGCAGAGAATCCCTCTCCCTCCTACCTTTGGGTGTTATGGATTGTGGTGCCAGCTGCTCTGACAATAGGTGTAATTTTCTTATACATTCAGAAAAATAGAAAAAAATTGCATAATTAGTTGCAAATGTTCATAAAATGGTTGCAATGTGATCACAAATATGCTACAATATAACCAGAACATTTGTACAGGTTCCCTGGACAGGGATTTGTAATATTTTTATTAGAAAGGACTATACAAATGAAAAAAGTTTTTGTATTGTCAATGGCACTGCTTCTTTGTGTCATGTCCGTATTCGTTGGATGCTCTTCCAAAAACAGCGAGCTGGAAAAATTTGCGAAAGAGCAGCAAAAAGAGCTGGATGGAAATGCAATGGAAGGATTTGCAGCAGATTGTTCCATAGATGGCAATTCTTTGGTTTACACCTACAAATATGATATAGAAGGTATGGAGTTGACCGAAGAGCTTGCAAAGACTACTTTGGAGGGACTTGATGCTACTTCCCAAATCATGCTTGCAGCTGTGCAGGCCGAAGTGTCCTCCTGCGAATCTATTTTTATTAAAATTGCAGATGCCGATGGGAACGTTCTGGCCGAGAGGGAATACAAATAATTTTTATTGAAAAAGGCCGCCGGGGTGTTCCGGCGGCCTTTTTTATTTACAATTGCCTAACATGTCCCAAAGCGGCTGCATCGTTTCCTTACCCGCTTCCGGAATATTCTGCAGGGGAAAGGGGATATGCAGCGCCTCATACTTTTCCAGGCAGAGTTTTCGGAAGGGAAGCAGCTCCAACTTTTCCAAATTGGAGAACTGTGCAGCCATCTTTTGCAGTGCAGCTGCATCGGCTGGGGTATCATTGATGGTAGGAACGATCACCTGCCGGATCCATAGGGGAATCTGCATTTCCTGGGTGAGCTGCAAAAAGTCCATCACCCGATGGAAATTTCCGCCGCAGTAGCGGGCATAGTCTTTTTGACTGGTAAATTTCAAATCTGCAATTACAAGATCCGTATATTCCAGCACAGTCCGCGCACTCACTAAATCGGATGTCCCTGCAGTACAGATGGCGGTGTGCAGTCCTGCATCTTTTGCCCCCTGCAGCAGCCGAGCCGCAAAAGCACTTTGAAGCAATGGCTCTCCTCCGGATAGGGTGATCCCTCCATTTTCCCCAAAGTAGGGTTTATAGCGAAGGGCCTTTTCCAAAACCTGTTCGGGCGTATACAGAGTGCCTCCAGACGTGTCCCAGGTTTCCGGATTGTGGCAATAGGCACACCGCAGGGGACAGCCCTGAAAAAAGACTACAAATCGAATGCCCGGGCCCTCCAAGGTGCCAAGGGTTTGAAAAGCGTTGATTCTTCCTTGCATGTTCCGTTCCTTATATCACACTGTGGAAGGTACGGCGGATCACTTCCCGCTGTTGCTCCCGGCTCAGCTTATGGAAATTCACCGCATAGCCGGACACACGAATGGTCAGATTGGGATATTTCTCCGGATCGTTGTATGCCTCTTCCAGCATCTCCCGGTTCAGCACGTTTACATTGAGATGATGGGCGCCCTGACCGAAGTATCCGTCCAGCATGGCGCACAGATTTGCGTGCCGCTCCTGCCTGGTTTTCCCAAGGGCGGCCGGAATAATGGAGAAGGTGTTTGAAATCCCATCCTTACAGTACTGATAGGGGATTTTGGCCACAGAGTTCAAAGCGGCAAGGGCCCCGTTTTTCTCTCTTCCATGCATAGGATTTGCGCCTGGCGCAAAGGCCTCTCCCGCCTTTCTGCCGTCTGGGGTAGATCCTGTTTTTTTACCGTATACCACGTTGGAGGTAATGGTCAAAACAGACAGGGTGTGTTCTGCATTCTTATACAGGGGATGTTTGCAAAGCGCACGGTAAAACGCTTTTATTTGAGAGGCGGCAATGGTATCCACCCGGTCGTCATCGTTCCCGTATGCCGGATATTCCCCTTCCACCACAAAGTCCCGAATCAGGCCGGTGTTCGGATCCCGAACGCATTTTACCCGAGCATATTTGATCGCGGACAGAGAATCTGCCAAAACACTGAGTCCGGCGGCGCCGAACGCCATATACCGATGTATATTTGTATCATGGAGAGCCATCTGCGTTTTTTCATAGGCGTATTTGTCGTGCATGTAGTGAATCACATTCATGGTGTTTGCATACAGTCTCGCCAGCCAGTCCCGATAGGTATCCAGCCGGGCACAAACCGTGTCATAGTCTAAAATGTCATCCGGATACGGTTCCATCTCCGGTCCCAACGAAATATTTTTGATTTCGTCCCGACCGCCGTTGAGGGCCAGCAGCAACAGCTTTGCCAAATTGGCCCTGGCGCCGAAAAACTGCATATCCTTGCCTACCCGCATAGCGGAGACGCAGCACGCGATGGCATAGTCGTCTCCATAATAGGGACGCATCAAATCGTCGTTTTCATATTGGACAGCACAGGTATCGGTAGACACAGCGGCGCAGTATTTTTTGAAGGGCTCCGGAAGCTGGCGGGACCACAATATCGTAAGGTTGGGCTCCGGTGCTGCCCCCAAATTGTTTAGTGTGTGCAGGAATCGGAAAGAAGTTTTGGTAACTAGGGTTCTGCCGTCCTCTCCCATACCTCCTACCGCCTCGGTGATCCACATGGGATCGCCCCCAAACAGTTCGTTGTATGCGGGAGTACGCAGATGACGGGCCATCCGCAGCTTCATGACAAACTGATCGATCAGTTCCTGAGCACCTGCTTCTGTCAGAATCCCATCCTGGATATCCCGCTGGATGTAGATATCTAAGAAGGTGGATACACGCCCCAGACTCATAGCTGCACCGTTTTGTTCCTTGATAGCGCCCAAATATCCGAAATACACCCACTGTACGGCTTCTCTGGCGTTTTGGGCAGGGCCAGAAATATCACAGCCGTACATGGCGGCCATTTCCTTCAGATATCCCAAAAAGCGGATCTGCTGGAACAGCTCTTCGCTGAGGCGAATGGTGTCTACGTTCATTTCACCTTCTCCGATGGCTGCCTTGTCTTTCCTTTTCTCTTCAATCAATTTGTCGATGCCGTACAGGGCCACTCTTCGATAGTCTCCGATGATCCTGCCTCTGCCGTAGGCATCCGGCAGGCCGGTAATAATACCACACCGTCTTGCATTGCGCATCTCTTCCGTATATACCCGGTATACGCCGTCATTGTGCGTGGTTCTGTATTGAAATTCATCCTCTACTTTGTCGGATAGAGTATATCCGTAGGCGGCACAGGCCTCTCTGGCCATTTTGATCCCTCCGAAGGGGTTGACCCCGCGCCGCAGGGGCGCGTCTGTCTGCAGGCCAACGATCAGCTCATCCGCCCGGTCCAGATACCCGGGAGCATAGTTCAGCAGGGAGGATACGGTCTGGGTCTCTACATCCAGTACACCACCCCGTTCCCGTTCCTGGATAAGCAGGGCGTCCAGCTTTTCCCGCAGACGAATCGTTCTTTCCGTAGGGTCGGCAAGAAAAGATTCATCCCCTGTATAGGGGGTGTAGTTTTTTTGGATGAAATCCCGTACATCGATGGTTTCGTTCCAAGTTCCTTTTTTGAATTCTGCAGCCATATGGTTCCTCCTTTGGTTTTCAGCGGCAAAAAGGGCAGCCTCACAGTGAGACTGCCCAGACGGTCGGCGCTACGCTTTTTACTTCATGTGGTAAACTCCACCAGCGGCATGCCCGCTGTCCGTCAGTAATAAAAAGCGTTGTATGAACTTACCTATAGCTTATCCTGAAAATCCCTTTTTGTCAATAGGATTTTTCCATAAGAAATACAGACAAATCCCGTCTTCTTTTATACTTTCCGTATGGTGAATACCGTATATTCAAAATCGGTATACACGTCCGGAACATGGATTTCGATCTGCAATGCCTTTTTTCCAGCTGTAACAGAGGCGGGAATATAGAAGTCATGATCGGCAAAAGCAGTCGCCTCGTTATATCCGGGATTGTACCAATCTCCCACCGGCGCCCCGTCGACGTATACAATGCCCCGCTGGGGAGAGCGGGTCTGGTCGTACAGACGCCGCAGGCAAACCCCATCGTTTTCCGGCTGGATAGCAACGGTAAACTGTACTTTGCCTGCACCATGAAGCAAGCCGCTTTTTTGCAGCACCGGCGCCTTGCGCTGGGCTTCGATCTTTGCAGCAAGGGAGACATCGGCGGCATTCTCCGCCGTGTAGCCGTGCTGCTCCCGGGAGGCCTCACTGCCCACACAAATAAAATCTGTCTGGGTGAAAAGACTGTCGGGACGACGATAGGACAGGCACAGACTGGAATAATACGAATAGGTTTGACCTACCGCGCCATGCTGGATCTCCAGGCGGATTCCGTCCATAAAACGAATGGGCATGTCATGGAGGAAGCGGTAATACCCGGCGGGATACTTGAAGGCTCCCTTTAGCGTAGAATCGTTCATCAAATATACGTCGTTGATACATCCCGCGCAAGGAGAATCGTACTTTTGGTTGGGCCAGTAGCAACCCAGATAAAAGTCTTCTGTACCGGTGCCGTTGATCTGGGGCGTCCGGGACCCGTTGATATAAAAATGCTCGTTGCCCTCGCAGTACTGCCCGCCGTGACAGGTCTGTATAACGCCAATGATATGGCCGCGTCCAAAAAATGATCCGATGAGCCAGTCCTCAAACAGCTCTGTCTGTCCCCTGCGAAAATCTGCGTGGAAATATCCTGTTTCAGATGGAGTATACAAATTCTCCTCTACCGAAAGTTGTAAGGTCAGTTCCACCGGCGTGTCAGACAGGTTTACAAGAGTAATGCCGGCACTTTTCCAGAAGGGCATGGGCAAATACAGGGACATAACAATCTGGTCCCCTTCCATATGTACATCCAGCGCATGGGAATGGATCTCTGCAAAGCCGAAGGGCTGGGAGAACATATACAGCAGAGGAGCGGCCACCTGGGAGATCAGTTCTCCATCCCAGGAAATGTCCAGCTGAATCTGACTCAGATCTGTTTCTTTTGGTATGCGCACGACAAACGCGGTGATTACTCCCGGTTGTTCCAGCTTTCCGGCATCCGTGTAACCGCTGGGGAGTGTCAGCGTTTTTTCAAAAGTGTACGCTTCCGGCACGGGACTTTCCCCGGCAAACGCCTGATCAAAAGCGGGGCTTTTGCTGCCGGCATCTGTTATATCCACATCATCCGTATATTTCTCATACATAATATGATAGTAGATATTATCCAATTTTCCTGTTGCGGTAATTTTCAGCCCTTTTGTATAGGGGATAGGAATAAAGCAGTTGCCTGCACGGGTATCCGCCTCATCGTAGTGGCCCCGGTCCTCAAAGCTATTGCCGACTCCGGATAATTCCGGCACACCGCCGGTGAAAAGTCCCATGAGCGACACAGTATATTGAGGAGTCGCACTGCCGTCAAAGTAAAAGAAGAGGGTCGTTTCTTCTGTGGCGTTGGTAGCCCAAATACTTTTGATACAGCCTTTTCCCGTCTCGTCGAACAGAACCATTGCGCCGTCTGCATCCTGATACAAATACTGACCAAAGTCCCCGTTGTCCGCTTTGCGGTCGAAGCTGGATACCTGGAGGGTGCGTCCGTAGTTTTCCAGGACGGGAAGATTTTTCAGATCGAAATAGTCGCGCATGTATATACTCCTAACATATTGGTTTCGTATCTCCCATTATATGGGAAGAAACGGATAAAGTCAATATTTGTACACCTTTTTCGGGGAGAGAAATTCTTTGCCATATGCTATCGTGTAAAAGCAGATGATTTTTTAGAAAGGATATGGTAAAATAAATGAAAACAGTCTATGAAAGGGCAAAGCTTTCTCCCTTTGGGTGCGCGCTGGTGGAGGACGCGTGCTTTGCTGGAGAATACGAGCTTCCCATCCTGCGCCTTCCCCGCAGCATACCTACCCCCGTAATTCCTTTTGACAAGGCACGCGCAGCGAAAGAGCAAAACCAATGGCTGCATTTTTATATCCACGATTACCGATTCGAGTGCTCATGGGCACATCCCGAAAAATACCTGCCGCTACTGCGGAAATTTGACGGGGGAATCTCCCCGGACTTTAGTCTGTATCGGAGCATGCCGTTGGCAATGCAGATTTGGAATACCTATTGAAATAGGGCGTTTGCCTATTGGCTGCAAAAAAACGGGGTAGACGTAATTCCAAATGTTCGCTGGGGCGACGAGAGAACTTTTGCCTTCTGCTTTGACGGAATCCCGATGGAAAGCACAGTGGCCATCAGCACAGGCGGATGCATTCAGAAGAAATCTGACCGTTTCTATTTTAAACAGGGGCTGCAGGCGATGGTAGAACGTCTGCGTCCGAGAACGATTATAAACTACAGCTGCATGCCCCGCGACATCTTCGGTCCCTATCTGGATGCAGGCATGCACATTGTACAAATTCCCAATTACAGCATTACCGTGCGGGAAAAGGAGGCGCTGTAATGGGCGGCGGGGGCGGCGGAGGGCCTCTCCGATTTGGCCGAACCCGGGGAGGCCCGCTGCGTATCCATAAAGACAAGCAGGACAAACATATCCAAGGCAGTAAGAATTATGATCAGCAAATTGCAAACCAAAAAACGCCCAGCATCCTCACGGAAGATCCCGAACAGTTGCTCAGGGAAGGAGCGGGCAAGGGAAAAGTTGTTGGGCCAAACAAAGAGGTGGTGGATTTTGGACGGATCATAGGCAAGTTTTATGATGAAGAAACAGGAAAGTACTATGATACAACACGGGGCACGATACATTATGATCAGAAGGGCGGCGCACATATCGTACCTGCCAGACCGAATGATTGGTAATATTATGATAAGGAGGACAAACGATGATGCAGCAGGAATATTTGGACATGCTTTATATTTTTAATCATGCCTTTGATAAGAAGCAAACCCTTCAAATTCGATGGGCAAACGGCTTGCATATACTGTGTAAGTCCATCACCGGAATGTACGAAACGGATACGGAGCCGGGGGACGAGGATTATATCGGCGAATATGCCGCAGGGGTGGAGATTGTAAAAATTTTGCATCCCGGAACCGATGACGACAAGCTTATTTTCTATAACACGATTGAAATATGTCGAAGCTGTATTCCGGAACAGATTTTGACGGAAGACGGCGTTGTGCTGTGGCAGCGCAGATCAATATAAAAAGCCCCCGGCATTATGCAGAAAGTCCCCATCCCAATTTTGGGATGGAGACTTCTCATTCTTCTACGGTAATGACCGATACCGGGCAGCTGTTCTCCGCCCGCTTGGCATTGTCTACGTTGTCCGCTGTCACTTCTCCGTATGCCTCTGCAAAACCGTCGTCCGCGATACGAAAAACCTCCGGGCATATATCCGGGCAAAGGCCGCACCCTATGCAGCCGTCCCGATCAATTGTTGCGTTCATACATCAATACCTCATTTCCAAGTTCCGGTGTGGCATATCCGCACCTGTTGGCATTAGTATGCCCGCCTGGTTGCATAAATATTCCCACCGGTATTTTAAATCTTTTTATCCATGTATATGCGGGAACCGGTGGCACCCCGCTGCCCCTGGTATTTCCCCCGATAGGGATGCGCAGCTTGTCCATCCAACTGTGCAAATACCAGCTGACCTACCCGTCTGCCTGCCTGCAGTTCAATGGCGCAGCGACTTGCATTGTATAGTTCCAGGGTAATCTCACCTTCAAAGCCTGGATCCACCCATCCGGCGTTTTGTATAAACAGCCCCAGGCGCCCGATGGAACTGCGGCCCTCTACAAATGCAGTCAAGTCGTCTCCCAGCCTGAAGTATTCCATCGTAGTGGCCAGGACAAACTGACCGGGCAGCAGCAAATACCGGCTTGTCCGGATCGTTTTATACCGGACTGCATGATCCAAATGGATCACACTGTCACAGCTGTCCTCTGGGAGACTGTATGTGTCTCCGATCCGGATGTCTACGCTGGCCGGCTGGATTTGTCCGGGCTCAAGGGGATCGATGGAGAGGAGGCCGGCAGAAAGGTACCTTTGAATAGTTTTATCAGACAAGATCATGCTATTTCTCCCATAACGTCTTGATATATTTTTTGTCTGTGGCTGCAACAGACGGGGAAATCTTTTCTATTACCAGTTTTTATTTAGTATATCACAGGAAGGGTTCCTTGTCTACCGGTCATATTTATAGAAAAGATCGTTTCCAAGGCAATGTTTTCTATAAATATGCATTCCTTATGTAGCAGAGCGTTTCCGCTCTGCCTATTTATTCATTTATCTGCAGCCGAATACCCGGCGAATACCCCTGCAAAAGCAGGAACTGCACAAGCCGCGGGAATCGTCGCGGGAATCGTTGCATAACTGTTCGCATCTCTCTTCGCAGCGTTCCTCACACCGTTCTCTGCAGCGATTCATGCAGCGTTCGCCGCTTCTCTCACGGCCGCACCCGCAGCGTTCTGTCTCACGCGTAGCTACGACGCCGCAGGAGCAACCGTTGTCTCTGTATTCTGTAAAGTTTCTGGCTTCTCTGGCTTCGTTATTAAAACCACAGCACATAGTATTTTCCTCACTTTATATTGTTTTGTGGACATCCCCACACCTTCAGTATATGTACAGGGCCGGATATGGTGCATGGGTGGATCCGCTTTGGAGGCATCTCCTCAGCGCATACCCACAATAAAAAATCCCGATGAAGACTATTTTTCATCGGGATTTTTTGTTTTTCAACACAAATATCAGTATGTCTTGCTGGCCAGCACAGTGCCGCTTTGATCCAGAATCTCAACAATAATGGATTCGCAGGAAGGTACTGTAAGCTGTACAGCAGTAAGCATAGAAGCATATGTAGCATCCAATGTGTTGTTCAACGTAGCCTGTGCTGTTGCAGCATCTATTACAGCATACTTATAAGAATATACCAGTGCATTGCCGCGCGCAGAGCAGCTAACGGAATATAGCTCCGACTGCACTGCGTCAAATGGTTTCTGCTGTTCTGCGGCAAATGCGGCCAGCGCTGCATTTTCTTCTGTGCTGCCGTTGGTCCCTGCCCCGTCGCTGGTGTCTGCAGTGTTCCCAGCATCCGCGCTTGTGTCGGCATTCTCTGCAGTAGTATCTTCTGCCGTGGTGTCTTGTGCTGTGGTATTCTCCGCTGTGGTCTCTTCCGCTGTGGTTTCAGCAGTGGTCTCCTCGTCTTTCACTTCTTCCTTGGTGCATCCTACAAATACGGACATCACACAGAGAAGCAGCGCCATAGACAATACAAAAAATTTTTTCATGGTTTCGTCCTTTCTAAAATAATGTATTACAAATCCCATGAAGGGAATTTGTACGAAAACTACTGTTAGTATAACACCTTTATTATCCTATTGCAACCGTTTTGTATATATTCCCCGAATAAATGTTCGTTTTTTTAATGGCGCTGTCACAATAAACGCATGATAGAAAAAAGAGAAAATACACCCGAAACGGATGGGGCCCTGCTGTATGTCTCCCCCGTCAGCTGTGCTGCCCCCCTAACATCTCGAGGACGAGGTGTTAGGGGGGCTTATAACTTGTGCGTCTCGCAAGCAAGTGGCGGCAGAGGGGGCTTACAAAGTAAAACCCTTCCCTGTTCGTGTTTCCTTTGTGAATCTTCGGGGTTGATGGCGGCATGTCGCCGGAGGGGTGGTTTCTTTTTCCCTGTTGTATCTGTGCCTTTAAAATATGGCCTTATCTGCAGGCAGATTCCTATTTCACATATTTTTCAGGTGTAGTTCACCATTCCATGCTTTTTCCTGACGGCAGTAAGCTATACAATAAAGCTGCAGAAAAGATAACACGGAGGCTGTTATGGCAGAGAAAAAACAGAAAATTATGCTGATTTTGGCAGCGATGGTTCTGATCGCGCTGGTTTTATGGGTTGCCTGGGCTTTTCCGGGCGCAAACGGCAGAGAAGAAATAAAGATAGCCGGTCTTTCCATCGATCCGGATGCACAGAATTGGAGTGCGTCTATTCCCGGGGACACCAAGAACGGCATCCGGGTTCCCGGATACGGGGATATATATTTCCCGGCGAATCAAAAAACCGTTCCCATCACTCTGTACAATCCGGGGGAAAACGACTGCTTGTTCGCTTTCTCCCTTTACATAAATGGACAGGGCCCTTGCGCAACAACAGAGTTGATTGCGCCGGGAACTGCCGTTACGCAAATCGTGCTGGACGATTCCCTTTCGGCTGGAGAATACGATTTGGAAATAAAGGTGGATACCTTTGACGGGAAAAGCAGCATACCCATGAACAACGCCGTTGTGGAAACAAAGCTCATTGTACAGTGATTATCCGGCATACAGCCTGATAATATATATTTTACGTGGTTAATAACCAGGAGAAAACAAACATGCAGAAAAAAAGGATCGCATCCGCACTGCTGGCATCCGCATTGGTTGCCGCCTTGGCCTTCCCTTCCATGGCTACAGAAATCACCCAGGATGGAGGAGACACCGCAACCCAGTTCACCTTTGCATACAAAAATGATCCTACCTACACCGTAACCATCCCCGAATCTGTAGAGATTAAAAAAGAGGGTACAGACGTATCTATTTCCGCAGAAAATGTGGAAAACCTGGATGGACAAAAAATCTCTGTTACCATCGCGGGAACCTCCGCTTACCGCAATCAGATGGTGCTGGAAGGCAAAAGCGCGGATGGGAGAAACGCATCCATGCGGTATCAGTTCCAGCTGGCAGACGGTACGATCATAGAAACAACCGGCGGCAAAGACCAGGTAAATGGGGTCGAGCTGGCGTCCTTCACAGAAGACGGTACAGTCAGCTTCAAGGTGCTTCCTGTACTGGCAGCATCCTCTTCCCTAATCCAGGGCGTTACTTATACGGGAAATATGACCTATGCAGTCTCCCTGGAAGACGCTGAATAAGGCTTTCGCATCTGTGCTTATGATTATTATTGTAATTTCCATATGTATTTCCACATCCGTTTGCGCAATTTCTTTTCAGTATGTGGAAGACGGGGAATGCCTCGATAATCACAGTGCCGATACTATGCAGCAGACCGATCCCGGCGAGTCCAGCGCGCCTCCTACCGGCATACCGGATATCCAGTGGATTTTCCTTGCTGTATCGGCCGCGTCGATTCTTACGATGACGGCGCTGTATAAAAGGAATCGGAAGCACAGCCGCATATGATGCGCCGCGTCCGGCTCCCTCCAATGTGAGGGAGCTTTTTCTTTTATTACTATATAATAATCCTAAAGGCGGGGAAATTCTTTGCTGCTTGACGCAGGAAAGCGGCGCTGATACAATAATCTTGCTGTGGTAGTAGAGAAAAATCCTTTATGCATAGGGACTGAGCGATAAATACAGTACATCAGACGATCGAAAGGGAGAGATGCCTTTGCTTGTAATGAAAATAGAATAAAAAAGCATATTGAAAGCTGTTGGCACAGCAGTCAATATACTTTTCAAATAAGATATACCAACAGTGACACGCACTAACACGTTTCTTGCAACACATTCTTATAAAAATATAAGACAATTTAAAAAAATATTGAGGATGTGAAACATTGCATATGAAAGACGATACCGATCACAGCAAAACACTACCTTTTTAGGTAGAAACCGTATGCGGTGCAGGTTTTGCAGGCCAATACGAATTTCCAATACTCATGCCGGCAAAAAAGATTGCCTATCGTGCCATTCCTTTTGTCAAGGCAAAAAAACGGCGGATAAAAACCAATGAGTACATTTTTTCATTGATGATGTACATTTGCGTGTGTGTGGAGAGCTGCACAAAATATTTGTCTATACTCAGGAAATACAGCGAGTCATCGTTTCGAATTTTAGCTTATACAGAAGCATACCCCTTTCCATGCAGATTTGAAATACCTATCGAAACAGGGCGCTTGCCTATTGAATACAGCGCACCAATGCCTTTTGCTTCGACGGAATACCCAAAAACAGTACGGTTGCCATCAGTACAAACGGCTGAATCCAGGACAAGTTGGACAGACAGTATTTCAGGCAGAGACTGCGTGCAATTCTGGATAATACACTGCATCCAAAACGGTTGTGAACTACATGTATGCCTGGCGATATTCTCGATCCGTATAAGAAGCAAGGGCCCGCCTTCGTACATATACCCCATTACAGCATCACTTTGGGAGAGAGGGGTGTCAAATAATGGGCGGCGGTGAAGGTGGCAATCTCCGGGGATTCAGAGTCACCAAGGGCGCCCGGGGCAGCGTAAAAATACACATGAGCAGGCACGAAAAGCATATTGCAGGCACGAAAAATTATAATCAGCAACGGCAAAACGGGAAAAGCTACGGTTCAGTAAAGAGGTGGTCGATTATGGTCGAGTTATTGGATAGTATTATCATGAAAAGACGAACAAGTATACGATACAACACGGGCCGCGATCCATTAAGACAACAAGGGAAACGCGCATATTGTGCCGGCAAGATCCAATCGGCTCAAAGATTCGGTATTGTATAGAGGAACAAAAGTATAAAGAATTGCTATATGTTATAGACGATTGGTTTAATAAAGACCCTATAATCATTCAGTGGAGCAATGGCTTAAAAGTTCAATGTAAATCATTTACGGGAATTTGTGAAACGGATATGAACCAGATGAGGAAGACTATATCGGTGAATACACCATAGGGGTCAATGAAGTAGAAATCTTAGAATCGGGCTCAGACGATTCTGTTGAGATCTATGAAGGTTCTATCGAAATTTGTCTTTTAAGTAAATCACAGCAGAAGACGGTACCGTCCTGTGGCAGAGACCGGCTGATCAGTAAAAGGATCGGCCCTCCAGTGCAAGCATACCGCCTGTATTGGGATACAGTGTCAGTGCGTATGGTATACCCAAACAGCCATATTCGTCCTATGTGGATGAATATGGCTGTTTGTCATGTACTGTTTTTTTGCGACGACGTCTGTCCGATCACCGGATACGATTTCATTAAAACGTCACACGCTTCTGTAATAAAACCATGCATGACTGTGCTCCCCATATAAATCAAATGGTTTCATGAGAAGCTTTATAGTCCTCCCATTCCCGCGCGGTCTCTTCCTCCATTTCCCGATAAAACTGTAAAAATGATTCAGCTTCTCCATCGGGGTTGGCATGTTCTGTTGCTTTCTTAATCAGATCATATAATTCTAAAGCATGGACGATAATCGGAATGGGATGGCCGAATTTTCTCCGGATGATTCCCTCTGTTTGCAGTCGTTTGGCCACGTTGGACACAGCACATAGCAATTCGTAATAGCCTATCGGTCCTTTACCAATATAACACATGTTTTCATCGTACATATCATCCATACTTTCATACCCGATATTTTTTAGTCCCAACTGTTTATACCATGCAAACAATGCCTGCATTCCCGCGTCTGCGTCATCCGGACTGATAATATACGTTTCACCTTCCCTGCATAAAGGCAAATTCCACCTTTCTTCGCTAAACAAAGGCGCGTGCCCACAGCCTTCCTCCGTACAATATGCGATGCAGAATTCTGATACATTGGAAATGCCTTGATAATAATATGCTTCATTGGAGTATACAAAAAAGGAAATTGCATATAAATCTTTTTCGTTCCAGCTTTGAATTACCGGCAGCACTCTGTCGTATAAATACCCTTCAAAATCCATTCTCTTTTTCTCTTCTTATATTTATATTTTAAATTCATATTACCTTATATAAACTTATCTGTCTACGGGAAAGGAAACGAAAGGTATCTTCCAGTGTTATTGCACAGTTATATGTTGGTGTCGATACCTGTTTCCTATTTTTTTAAAGGCAGTGACCTGCTTTGGTGCGCACCACACGCCATCGGACTTTTTTGAAACAATATAAAAATAGGGAAATCCCCGTAAACAGCCGCAGGTGCTGCGCGAAGGGGCAACACGATCTGGACAGGGGCAGCGGAAAAGGCCCTGGTTCAAAGAAAGGACAATTCAGGCATGGACAAATTTACAATTAATCTATGGATCGGGTATGAAATCATACTATAATACAAATATGTTTTCATACTTATGAAGGATGCATATGAAATTTACAAAATATCCAGTTTTTCAGGAATTGGACCGGCTGCATAATATGATTGATGAATGCTGTCATACGGTTGCCATGTGACAGGGATTGTCTGATAGTGCCTATACTATATTGTTATATTGTAGGCACTGCTTGTACTGGGAAACGGCTGTACGCAACAGATATCTGTAAATATACGCTTATGAATAAGCAAACTGTAAATTCTTCCGTAAAAAAGCTGCATCATGACGAACTTTTTTCCTTCCGACCCGACAACGAAAGAAAGCGGAGGGTTTATCTCACCAACAAAGACGAAGTGTTGGTGAAAGAAAAATACTTCCTGTTGCGCAAGCTGAAAATGCGGTTTTTGAGGAAATGACTGTCGGGAAACAGCAGCAAATTTTGTGTTTGGTCTCCGGATATCTGGAATCATTTCAGCGCAAGCTTGAAAAACTTTTAGGAGTAATTATGATACACAAACTGGTCAGCACTTTCGGACTGGGCATTCTCGGTCTTGACCCCATTACAGCAGTCTATATTTTATCAATGGGTCTGCGCCGTGAGAAGAAAACAAAAATCACTGCGTTTTTCTTATCTTTTGCGGGATTCTCCATTGTCATCGGTGCTGCTTTGGCTGCTATATTCGGAGCCACGGCTGTGGATCTGCTGAAAGACATCATGCCCGGGAACGAAAGTCCATTCTGGGCCGTTCTAAATTTTGTCATTTCCATATTTATCCTGTTTTGGGTGCTTCGCAAGCTCTTTGCCGCTCCAAAAGAAAAGAAGGAGAAAGAAAACCAGTCCATCCATGGTAGTTGTCTAAAATATATTACTACAGGGTTTGTATTCGCTCTGACATCTTTTACTGACCCCACATTTTACGCTGTAATCCTAATGAGCAGCGAAGCCGGAAGCTTTTTTCTGGCAACGCTACTTTTGACCATTTGGTTTTTGGTCAGCCAGTTTATGGCTGTGATCGTCTATATTTTTTACGAAATAACTCTGCTTGATAAGCTGGTTGATTTCATTGAAAAATATAAGCATAGGAGCGGGAAAGTCCTCACATATCTGTTTTACGGTATTCTTGTACTTGTTGCAGCTGCGCTTCTGGTGGATACTGGGTATTACCTGTTTGTGGGGAAATATCTGTTGTGACTGCATTCTTGAATGCTGTCACAACTCCAGTTGCTGCAGCTTGCGGAAACCATTTAATGGATGCACACTTTCGTTAAAAGTATATTGTGGCAAACGTACAGGTTCCACGGCGATCCGTAACCGCCATAAAGTCTGTTATCGATAAATAGTATGGAAATGCCCTTGTAAACAGGAACCATTGCTAAAAGAAACTTGCTAAAAATGCGAATTTCGGGGGCAAATAGATGCATTTTCATTTTTACAGCATGATTTTCCGGTTTGAATTCTCAGTGTCTCATTTTGGCGAAAGAGGACAGGCATTGAAAATGTCTAAACATTGGCTTATAAGTATAGAAAAAGAGGCCGGAATTTGGATGTCTCATCTCCCTGTTCCAAATTCCAACCTCTGTTCACTGGCGGAAGGTGTGGGATTCGAACCCACGTGTCCCAAAGGACAAACGGTTTTCAAGACCGCCTCGTTATGACCACTTCGATAACCTTCCGCATTTGTTTTTACGTTTTTTATCATATCATAAATTTTTCCTTTTGTCAATTCCTCTCCGCATGAAATACCGATCCCAGGAAATACTATTACAAAAGAAATTCCGTCAAAGGAAAAGGGAAGAAAGGAATATTTATGGATAAAGAAAATTCCAATGAAGCGCTGCTCAGCGAAATGTACAGCAACACAAAAATGGCAATGGAAAATATCAATTCTGTACTGTCTAAAGTAAAAGGCAAGTCTATGATTCAGGAACTGACCACGCAAATGGGGACTTACAGTGCATTTACGCAAAAAACCAGCCAGCTGATGCATGAACGCAGTATAGAACCGAAGGAACCGGGACTGATGGCAAAAACCATGGCGAAAGCCGGTATCAGCATTAATACGATGATCGATAATACCGACTCCCACATTGCAGATATGGTTGCAAAGGGATGCGATATGGGTGCAGATTCCCTGTCGGAAGCTTATGCTAAGCATGCGGTACACTGTGACGCCAAGGTAGCCGATTTATGTAATGAAATCATCGACTATGAACGCCAGGTAAGCAGTAAGATAGAAGGCTTCCACCGCTGATAGGAGGAGACTACTACCCCTCCGTCACCTATCGGTGACACCTCCCCTTACAAAAGGGGAGGCATTATTATACTTGCCACGGCGACCCCCTTTCGAAGGCGAGGCATTCAATAAAAAGCCCCCTCATCAGAGGGGGATGGATTTTGCCGTAGGCAAAAGACGAAGGGGGAGGCAAAGGACTGCCCCCATTATTTTTTTGACAGAAAAACCTGTCCTCTTGGGGGCAGGTTTTAATATGTGTCATGACTTTTTAAATACATGCGAATATAGGAAAACGTCCTTTCTTCCCCTTCCCGCGCCAGCATGACAAGCAGGTGCTCCAGAAAATCCGAGGTTTCAGGATGGATCACCCGCATAGACTTCGCATGGGCAAAATACTCCAGCGGATCCCGGTCTGTATATTCTGATCCCCTGTAAATTTTGCTGGCGGCGACCCGGTCACAGAACATTTCCACTACATACCGCAGGGGCATCTTCACAGGAAGCACCTTTTTCTCCACCGGATGATAATCCATCCAATATTCAAAATGATGCCGGTTGCGTCCCTTGTGATGGAGCCACGCTGCGGAATATCCGTTTTCTGCCCGTTCCTGTACATTGGGGCTTTGACTGCCCTGGTAATACCTTGCGCCCCGAAAAAATTCTGCCGGGGTGTATTTGGACAAATCGTGCAGCAGCCCCTGCCAGAAAATCCCAGCCCGGCGGCAGTGACCGATCACCTTATGTCGATGCTTTGTTATCGTTTTAAAATGCTTGATGGGATGCATAGATTTCTCCGTAATATGGAAGTTATGCTGGGAGCAGCTCCAGCAAAAGACTCTGCAGCCAGATCACCGTCGGGATCGTGGCGGCAGACAAAATCGTGGTGGCCGCAAAGATTTCCGAAGCATACGCGCTGTCTTTTTGATACCGATGAGCAAACATGGTGCACGCCGCCGCAGTGGGACAAGCCACAGCGATGACCACCACAGTGATCAGCATTGGCTCTATACCAAGGCACGCAAACGGTACCAGCACCAGTACAGAAAGCAGCGGGATCAGCAAAAGCTTTCCGGCAGATAAAAGGTACAGCCGGGGCTTTTTGATACATCCCAGCAAATTGGATCCTGCAAGTGTCGCCCCGGCAATCAGCATGGCAAAGGGCGTGTTCATATTGCCCACTGTCTCCAGGGGCTCGCGGATGATATCCGGCAAAGATATTTTTAAAAAGAAAAATATCAGCCCAAGCAGCACCATAAAAATTGCCGGCGAACACAGATTTTTTACTGCCTGGCGAAAGCTGGTTCTGCCCGTCATAAACAGCACGCCTACTGTCCAAAGAACAATATTGAACACCGTGACGAACATCGTCATATAAATGACGCCCTGGGCTCCAAAGATCCCCTGCACCAGAGGAATACCGATATACCCGTTGTTGGAAAAGGCCAAGGACATCCGCTCCACGCCCACATTGGGGTTGTTTTTCTTTTTTATGAGAAGCAGGGACACCCCCAGCTGGATCCCATAGGAAAGCACGGACAGCAGAAATACAATTCCAAGACCTGCCGCAATATCCCTTGTATAAGGCGTCTGATAGGATACAAAAATCAGCAGGGGATTGATAACCAGAAGAGACAGATTGGAGAGCTTTTTGTTTGTATCTCCATCGATCAGGCCCGTTTTACCGCAGACAAATCCGATCAGCGCCATGATCATCATGACCAGAAGCTTTTCCAGAATGATACGGCTCATACCCTCTCGTTGTCCCTCTCCCGGAACAGTTCCACCATATACAGAGCGTCCTTTTCTCCAAATACAGAAATTATACCGTTCGCTTCTACACTGCCCCCTGCGATCATTTGGTTCTCCTCATTGCAGATCCGGTAAGAGTAATACTGTCCTCCAAGATACGGTGCAAGGTCCAGGGGAAGGCATGCCTCTTCATCCCTGTACTTGTATACGATAAGCAACAGGGAATCCCCCTTTTGATAGCCTGTGATTCTGCAGGGGACATCCCGCTCCATGTCTACAGGGCAGTCGGACACCATAATACCATCTATAAAATACGGCAGATATTTCTGACGCAGGGCGGCACAGGTTTTCACCGCCTTGGAAAATGCAGGGTATTCCCGAATCAGCGCGCTGCCGTTATAGTTCTCCGGCTTGGAAGGGTATACGTTGATCACGTAATTGTCCATAAATATGAATTTCACATAAGAGGGCTCAGAGTCCACATTGATGTTGGGACGCAGGGTACGCACCACATGCATATAAGGACGCATGTCTCCTCTGCCCGGCCAGTACAGCCAGTTCCAGGTGAAATCTGTATTGTCCAGCTCCGACTCAAAATACAGGGTGGATTCTGCAGAGAACACCGTACCGGGATACATCTCTTCTGTTTCCAGCCGGTATTCATTGATGATATCATGTACAATATCGTCCTGATTGTCTCCCAGGACATACTGGTCCCAGCAGATGTTGGGACAGCCTGCCTCATCCCGGAAGAACCGCAAACCGCTGCGGATATCCTCCCTCCAGTTTTCTCTGGAATGATCGTGGATTTGATAACAGCTCCACCGCTCACAGTAAGGCGCCTTGAACATGGGAACAGACTTTGGCGTCTCTGCCCAGGAACCGCTGCGCTCTGTGATGCCGTAGTTTTTCGCAGTCTGATCCCATAGGGAGATCCAAGAAACCAGCGGCGTAACAACCACCCCCATCTCCCGCAGTTTTTCTACATTTTTCTTCCAGCACTCCAGACCGCCCCATTCCTCATAGAAGCAGTGAGGGCCGGTAGGCAGAGTAAACATAAAGGCGCCCCACACGTTCAGATCAAACAGGCCGTGATCCTTCATATCCTGGGCGATGGCAGGCATATCATCATACTTCCAGCTGTAGTCATCCGGGTCTTTGGTATATCCGTTTGCCATGAATATCGTGCGGAAGCCAAACATCTCCTTTGCGCGCCTTGGCACGTCTACAACCCGGTGTACCTGAGACGCCACAAAGTCCTTATACGGGCCGATTCCCTGGATCCAAGGCCCGGTATGGGCAGTAAGAACATACTCTCCCGAGTCATATGTTTCTCCCTTGCCGATTTTTGCATCCCGCAAAAAGGCAAGGCGCAGCTTGCCGCTGAGATTATCCAGCTTTACCCACAGCTGCTCTCCGTAGCCCATTTCCTCTTTGCTGTCCGGGCCCCAACCCCAGTGCTTTCTGTACATGGAAAATCCGCCCCGGCGGCTCCCCATATCATACCAGCGGCCGATCATGGGACCGGGCTGAAATCCGCCTGCCCGGTGGAACCGTCCGGCACAGGATTCTGTCCAGGCAAAAAAGTTTTCTCTGGTTTTCGGTGTGCTTTTCAGTTCTGCAAAGGGATGTTCGCTACCTCCCAGCATGGTAAGCACATCACGCTCCTCGCTGGTAGTTGGCACAATCCCGTTCATATCCGGGAACAGCACCTGTACAATCTCAGTATCAGAACGGTTCTCCAAAACCAGCCGCATGGAAACGGACCTGCCGTCGTCACAGGCGCGCAGCGTAACTACAGCAGATACCCCGCCCTGCAGCTCGGCCATATCGGCAGGCGCCGGAACAGTCCAGGGGATGCTGGTATACGTTAGGGTAATGGTATCTCCCCCGCAGGAGATTTCAGGCGCCGCACCGCAGTATTTTCCAGTTGGATTCAGCCGCAGGGTATCATAATCTGTATGTACCGGCCAGGACAGATCAAACAGTCCCCTGCCCTCCCGCATCATGGAAGGCACGCCGGGATAATCCAGCTGCAGCAGTGCGCCGGTGGACGTATCAAAAGTGAATGTCGTGTTATTTAAGGTATAACTTACCGTTTCCATAGGACACCAGCCTTTATAAAAAATTTTAATATCTAATATAGATTATCAAAAATTGGGCAAAGAATCAAGAGCAGCTGCAAAATTCATAAAAGTTATTATAAAATTCCATGCAAAGCAAAAGCCGGTATTATAATACCGGCTTTTATCTGTTCAATATTCTTACCTTTCCAGGGAATAGGGACCCTGGTTGCTGTCGGTACGGCACAGCCACTGTCCCCGGGTAAAATCGGGTATGGCCATGGGCTGTCCGCCCTGCATGATAGAGCGCTCCGAGAGGGGGGTGATCGCCATCCAGGACGCCATATCGTATGTATCGATTACAGGCGATCGGTCATTGAAAATGCTTTCAAAGAAAGCAGAATAAACCAGCCAGTCCATGCCGTCGTGGCCGCCTTTTACGCCCTCCTGCAGATATCTTTGCCAAATAGGATGCTCCCACTCCTGCCGATACTGTTCTACATTATCATATGCCGTATTACCGCCCTCACCCAGGCTGTCCAAAAACACCGCCTTGGTCAGTTCCGTATAACTTCCCTTTGTGCCACGAACGGTAAAACCTCTGGAATAATGTCGTGGGAGAGAGGTATCCAGGGTAAGGGTAATGAGCTGCCCGCCCGCACACAGAATGTTGGTTTTTACAATATCTCCCTGGGCAAACCGAACGGTGCGCAAATCGGGATTTACATTCTCCTGTTCTTTGGCGTATGTATTGAGTCCCCAGGCGCCGGAAGCCATAGACGTAAGCGAAAGCATCCGGTTACCCCGGTTGATGCCAAGCACCTTGGCAATCGGCCCCAGCTCATGGGTAGGATAGTTTTCGCAGCAGCGGTTTTCATAATTGCGCAGACGATAGTGCCGGTTTTCCTCTCCGTGGGTGATCTCATAGCGCAGGTCGTGATGGTATCCGCCTTCGCAGGCCGCGATCTCTCCGAACAGTCCCTCCCGCACCATACGCAACACCATCAGCTCTTCCCGCCCAAAGCAGCAGTTTTCCAGCATCATACAGTGGCGCCCCGTCGCCTCATAGGTGCGCACCAACTCCCAGCAATCGTCTATAGAATAAGCGCCGCCTACCTCACAGCCTACATATTTTCCAGCCCGCATTGCCGCTATCGCTGCGGGTATGTGATTTTCCCATGCGGAGGCGATCACCACTACCTCTACATCCGCATCCTCTATCAAGGCACGATAGTCTGTAGTATATTTCGGCGTATTTCCTTTTTTCTCCGAAACGGTCTGCTGTCCCCGAAGCGCACGGTCCTCGAAAGTATCGCAAACATATGTGATACATATAGAATCCATATCGCATAAAACGCCGGCCAGGGTGCTGTATCCCCGCTCACCCATGCCAATGACGCCTACTTTTAACGCTTGTTTCATTCTTCATCGCTCCCAACTATGATGTTACCCGCATTATATCACATTTTGCAGGGATGTCAAGGAATTTTTAAAGGCAGTCCCCCCATAGAAAGCGGGGGACTGCCTTATTGAAAAAGAGGAAAGCCCTTGTAACGTTTATTGGATCAGTAACAGCAGCATCCGTTTCTGCGTACAACCACAACGGTAGCGCTGTCTGTATTGTTGGTAGGGACAGGATCTTCTGTGGCAGAAGAAACATTTGCCGTATTGGTTATACATCCTCTGGCGCACATTCCTACAATTGCAGAAAGAAGGACTGTCACGCTGCGCCCGGCAGGCAAATCACCGATTTGCAGCTGTCCGTTCCACGCCATCCAGGTTGTACCGCCATCCAAAGAGTACATTTGATCACCCAGCATATCCGGCATATGATCGGTAATCGCAGTCTGCCGTGCCGTATCCGGGCCTGCATTAAACACCGTCAGTGTATAAACGATCTTATGACAGCGGGACACTGTGCGAGCAGACGCCGTTTTCGTAATAGAAAGATCAGCCCTTTCCTGACTCGCGTCAATGGGAATCTCTGCAGTATCCGTATTGTTGTCGGGACTTGGATCCGGCGTGTCGGCAGATACAATCGCCGTGTTGGCAATGCTGCCTGCAGCATTCGAGCGAACCGTTCCCCGTATGAGCACAGACATGGAAATTCCCGCAGGAATCATACCAAGCACTGCAGATCCGTTCCAGGGCAGAAATGTGGATCCATCGTCTGTGGAGTAAACCACATCTGTCAGCGTATCGGGAACATTATCGGCCAAGATCACCCCCTGGGCGTCGGAAGGACCCAGGTTTGATACCTTTACTGTATAGGTGAGCGTCTGACCGGGAACCACAGGATCCGGCAATCCGGATTTCTCTACAGCAATATCTGCCGCTTCTGCCGTCTCTACCTCTATGGTAGATGTGTTGTTGTCGGGATTTGGATCAACCACGTCACTTTTCACCGTAGCTGTATTAATAATGGTGCCTGCGGCAGCCGGATCGACCCTTCCTCGGATAATCACCGGACGTGCATCACCTGCAGCAAACATTCCTAAATCTATGCTGCCCGTCCAGGGGAAGAAGGTACCGCCTCCGTCCAAGCTGTATTCCGGAGACACAAGTTGGGGCGGAGTATCATCTGAAAGGATCACATTTTCCCCGGTGTCCGGTCCGAGATTTTCTACAATGACAAAATAGTCGAGGATTTCTCCCGGTATAGCCGGAATGGGATATGCGCTTTTCTCTACACGGATATCTGCAACAGCTTCCACCAAGGCCCTGGGACACATAGCCGCGTCGTTAAAGCTGGCGGAAAAGGTAGTGGATATACGGACTCCCACAGCGCTGCCCTCGGATATTACAAAGCGGAAGACTCCTCCGTCTCCGTTATAAATCGCATACAACGCGCCGGAGGCATCTATGGCCATTGCACCCCAGGACCGTCCTGTAGGACTGAGCGGCGGCATCGTAGTCGTCAGCCCCGTCACTGCCCCGGTAGCAGGATCGACCTGCATCACCTGCGCAGTGTCTCCCACAGAACGTATGCCATACAAAAGCCTATCTACGGGACTGTAAGCCCAGTCGCTGATATTCAGCGAGACGCTCAGGGCCGTTCCGTAGTTGCCGGTTTGTTCTGCAAAGCCGTTTGTAGGATCCACAAGCTTTAAAAAGGTGGGAGAACTGGGCGCAAGATCTACCGTGTAAAATCTGGCCGTACCATTGACCATGAGAAACAAGTGTCCGCCTAAATCGAACGTACCTACATTATATCCGTTTGACGGCAGCCCAGCGGGACTGGGCGCCAGCTGCATCAAATTTTGGTCCGCGTCCACTCGGACAATATGATTTGAGGTCTGATCATAGCCGTAGATATAATCATCCAGAGTATTATATCCGATGGCATTGACATTGTTGGCAGGATGCAGATTCCCACGAGGCGTGGAAGCACCTGTTACAATATCGATATCAAACCACTCTGTTGGGGTATTTACAAACTGTACCATCGCCGCTGTACAGGACAGCGGGGCGTCGATGGTGTCATGACTGAAGTTTTGCGCCCCGATCACCGCGCCGTTGTTCACCTGCGCGGCAGTGACCGTGATCGTCCGCACTCTGGGACCGTTGGAAAGAAAAAAGCCTGTTGGTTGTGCAAAATTTGCAGGCGGACAGGCAGCCGCTGATTCTACTGTTTCATAAACACGATAGGTGCCGGCAGAAGAAACGGAAAAGCTGAATCCCCCGTCAGTAGCATTTGTTCTCGTCTGCATACAGACAGTCTCTGACGGACCGGACATTGTCAGATAGACTCCCGGTATTCCAGGTTCTCCTGCATCCAGCACCCCATTATGATTCAGATCATGAAAAACCGTACCCGTTATGGTAGCGGGCATAGTAACATCTCCTAATTCAATAGATTTACATATCCCATACTTTCCGGGATATGTAACTGCTGCATGCGTCCCTGCGCCGGGCATCTCACTAAAGTATATGCAAAACGCGCGGGTGTTGTCCAAAAAAGCAGTCTGCCAGGCGGCAGACTGCTACACAAAAAACTTTCGCTGCAAATACCCGCGCAGGCGAGCGCTGGACGCGGTTACAAGCAGCAAAATGCCCAGGAGCACAAATACGACCAAGGGATAAATAGACCACACCAGTCCCCGCTCCAAAGAAAACGTATACTGCATAAGCAGCTCTGTTCCCACCAGGGACACACCCAAAAGGATAAAGGCGCCTCCAAGAATCCACAGCAGTCTGCTGCGAAAACACGAATACAGCCAAAGCAGCGCGCATGTAATCGCCCCTGGCATCAGCACAGCGGGAAGCGCAAAAGAAAAGAACCAATCGGCACCCACCGTGGTGTTGATATACCACAAAAACAGCAGTACGGTAGCAAAATCCACGGCGGCAAACACCGCTGGTATGCGTCGGTGAAACCACAGGGGAAATACAAAGAGGACATATCCTGTTATGATCCCGCCCACTGCATATCCTGACCAGACTACGCTATGGTTCTGAGACAGATCGCATACCAACGTCAGCGCCCCGGCCAGGAAAAACAGAACGGACAGGATAAAAAGCACCCCGCTTCGATTTATATCCCTATACACCACTTTGTCCTTCGGGTACGGCACCGGCGCATCCAAATCCACAAAGTCCGGATGGACCACCCTGGTTTTGCACAGAGGACAGCATGTTTCGTGATCGGCAAGCTCTACGCCGCAGCGTATACAATACATTTGTCAGCTCCTCCTTTATCTTACCTTTGATTGCTTTCGACTTTTGCCCGGATTCCCAGCCCACGCAGGGACTGCCAAAAATGATACTCCAAGACAGGCTCCCGTATATTGCGAATGAAATTTACCTGCAGCTTGCCGCCATACGTAATTGCCGCCACATTATACGGAGTGGTAGACTGTACGCCAAGTACAAAATCCATTCTGGAAACATAGTCTCCCATCGGGTCCGGCAGGTGAGCGATTCCAAGATTGGAAAAGGTAAAGCAGGACTTTCTCTCCCCAACGAGGCTAAATCCCATTTTCAAAAACAAATTTTTGATAAACAGCGGCGTGGCCTTAATGAGCAGGTGCTTTTCCATATTGACATTTGCCGAAATTCTTCTTTGCATTTGCTTTTTCGTGATCATCAGCTGCATTTGATGATGAATAATCCGGCAAAGCTCTTCAAATGTGTATTCCCCAAGGCGGGCATCTACGCCCGGGGTCACATACAGTACAAAATTGCGCAGGGTTTCACTGGGAAATAATTTGCGCAGATTTACCGGCAACAGGATTTTTATGTCCTTTCTGCGAAGAGGATTTTCTACCCTTTGTGCCTGGACGTCTGCTGTGGCCTGGATCATGACCGCTGTAAGCAGCGCGGTAACAGTGACGCCGTATGCTTTTGCCTTTGCTGCGACAGACGCGGCATCCATCATAAAGGTAGTGTTGGTACAAAAGCCGTCCTTTTCCAAGGTTCCCGTAAAGTGAAAGGCATTGCTTTCTCGTCGGCTGGCTCCAACCTTTCCGCTGTATTTCAGAAAACTGTCCGTCATTTCTCCATCCCGCGGGGATTCCAACCGGTCCAAGACGCCATCCCCGGTGGGGATATGCACGCCGTATTTCTGCGTTAGATATTCAGCCACCAGTGTTTTCAGAAAGACAAGCCCTCCGTTGCCGTCGGTGATGGCGTGAAAAAATTCTACGGATATACGGTTCTCATACAGTATCACGCGAAACGCACATTTTTGAATATCGTCAAAGGGCGTGTGTACCAGGGGATAGGAACTTTCCGGAAGAATTTTTGGAGCAAAAGGGATCTCCTCCAGATAGTACCAAAACAGTCCCCGACGGATACGCACTGCAATAGAGGGGAAGCGACGTACAACAACATCCAGCGCCGACTGAAGTACATCCCGGTCTACGGGATGGCGTAAAGTGGCGGACAATCTGAAATAATTGTTCCAGCGCTTTGTTTTTATGGCGGGATAGATTTTCGCGGCATTGTCCAGCTTAATCCAACGTAGCTTTTTTGGCTGCGGTAAATTTTCTGTCAAAAACCGCTCTATTTCTTTAAAATCTTTCTGACTGCTCCGGATAGGATACAGCAGATAGCTGTGCCACATTCCCTCCCGTACGATAATCCGAGAGACTCCTCCTGCCGCACGCAGTGCTCCCTGCATCCGGCGGGTATCATCCAGCAAGATTTCATCGCCTCCTGCCAATATCAGTGCCGGAGGCAAGCGGGAAAGGTCTCCGAACAGAGGAGAGGCAAGGGGATTTTTCTTCATTTCCTGATCCAGATTGTTATCGGAAATGCCGTTCGGGGTTCCATGGATATAACAATCTGCAAAAAAGCGGAGGCGGGAGCGGGTCAGGGAAGGATCTGCATCGGCATTTGCCGCATACGTACTTCCCGACAAGGTCAGATCCGTCCAGGGAGAAATGGCGATAATCCCCGCAGGCATGGCCAAGCCTATCTCCCTAAGCTTCAGACAAAGAGAAAACACCAGCCCGCCGCCGGCACTTTCCCCGCAAACCAAAATTTCGGAAGGCGGATATCCCTCGGCCAGAAGATATCGGTAGGCAGCGAGGGCGTCCTCCACTGCCGCTGGGAAAGGCGCTTCCGGCGCAAGGCGATATGCCGGGCATAGCACACGTATTCCAAGCCTCGCAGCAAGAGTCGCCCCAAAACCTTTGGCATATGCCAAATCTCCGCAGGTATACCCGCCCCCATGAAGGTACAGGAGAATGCCGTCCCGGAGTATATCCTTGGGTGTAATCAGTGCTCCCTCAAAGGAGTCAAAATGTATGTTTTGGTTTATGACTTTCTTTTTCTGCAGAGAGGTCATAAGCAGCCCCAGCTTATCCTGCCCCTCACGCGCCGTTTTCAGAGACATGGCGGCGGCAAAAGGCTTGAACAGGCGCAGCTGCATACGAATAAAGTTTTCCCGCAGCATTTTCCCCTCCTTATGGTGATACAAACGCAGTAACAGCTATACTTCATAGTATGCCACTAAAATAAAAAAGCTTTTATACAAACCCAATAAATCGACTTGTATAAAAGCGAAATCCATTTATTTATGATTGTTACAGTATACCACATATTTTATAAAATACAATCCCTGCATCAGAAATTCTGATAGAAGTTTGTAAACTTTCTGCAAGGCTGATGGAGGGGCAGTCTGCTGTATGGCTCCCCCTCCGACTTTTACCATAATAGAAACAGAGTTATATGACAGATTTTTTGTTTCAGTCTTCCCCTGTAGGCTGCCGGACCGCTTCCATCATTTCCACCGCCTGACGCACAGCATCCGGACTGGGCAGAATGACATACAAGTCTCTTCCCGGCGCCGAGTACGTGGGCCGAAAGGCGCTGGTACCGTCTACAGTAAAGGAAGTAAAGTTCCACTTTTTATTATCGAACAGCTGCATTTTAACCAGAGAGGATATCTGATCCTGGGGCATATTGGTTTCAAAGCTTCCTCCGATCGCTTCCATCACCGATCGGTAATTTTTTAAAATGGCCGGGGACACGCATTTTGTGATCACCGCCCGGATTACCTCCATCTGATGCTTGGCCCGCTGATAATCCCCGGTAGGGAAGCTGAGCCGCTCTCTGGCAAACGCCAGCGCTTCCAGACCGGTCAGTTGGTTATATCCCTTGTGATAGTCCCGGATGTTTTTTACAGTAAAGTCATATTCAGAATATACCTCAATGCCGCCCAGGGCGTCAATGATATCTACAAAGCCGGCAAAATTCATCCTAAGATAATAGTCAATATCTATACCGTACAATCGCTGGAGCGCGTCTATAGAAGCCTCTACCCCATGAATCCCCGCGTGGGCCAACTTATCCTTTGCATTTCCTGTTATGGAAAAATCCACGTAGTAATCCCGGGGCGTGGCAAGCATGAAAATTTCCTTGGACCGGGTATTGACAGTCAACAGGATATTTACATCACTCCGGGCACGGGTTGCAAGGCCGCCGAAGGTGTCGATCCCGCTGACATACATGGTAAAGGCCTGGGGAATATCCGCAGGCAAAACCGCTTCTGTATCGGACTGGGCAGTATCGGCTTCTCCTTTTTCTTCCTCCTGAATAGTATAGGATGCCACTCTGCGGATTCCCTGCGCCGTCCAGTCATAGCCTTCTGCTTCCGCAATGCTTGCCGTATAGGCTTCGTCCAATATGATTGCCCGGCTCTTTTGATCCCGCAGTCCATCCACAAGGGCAAAAAGGTTTTCATATGTGTCCACCGCCGGTCTCTCCCCCAGCACTTCTTCAATTTGCACAAGAGTCTGCTCCATAGCCTCCAGTTTCCCATCTGCACTGCTAATCCCATATGGGTAACCCAGGGTATCCTGGATACTTTCGGCAGGATCCGCCGTGAGTACGTACACAGAAAAAACCGCTTTTGGCCGGGCAGGGGTTGTGACCTGATCCAAGGTCTGATTCATAATGGAAATATAATAGATGGCCAGTCCGATGGCTGTGAGAAGAAGGGCTGCAACCAAACCGATGGCTGTATAGGCAATCCATCTTTTCTTTGTTTTCATCTTTTTGTTTCCTTCCCTACTGTGCAAAGCAAATCCCCGATCTCCCCGGCCGTTTCTGCAATCATTGCCGCACCATGCTCCCTGGGATTTTCCTGACCGTGAAATCCAAAGCCATATGTGACCGCCAAAAAAGCAACGCCGGCTTCCGCCGCGCCGGCAGCATCAAAGATGCTGTCACCGACCAAAATCGTCTCCTCTTTTCCAGCTTTTGCGGCCTGCATGCACCGCCGGATCAAATCTGCCTTTGTAAGACGGTCCTCTGCGTCCATACCGCACACCGCATCGAAATAAGCCAGCAGCCCCTGCTCTTTTAGTATTTCCTTTGCAAAGTGCTCCCGCTTCAGGGTAGCTGTTCCCAGGAAACAACCGGCTGCTTTCAGCCGACAGAGCGTCTCCTCCATACCGTCGTACACCTTGACCTGGTGCTTACCCTCCCGTGCATAATAGGCACGAAACTGTGCCGCCGCCTGCTCTGCCGAAGGAAAGTCCATCCCGCATAGATTTTCAAATACCCAGATTAGCGGCGCGCCAATGGCCCGGCGGACGAAAGGGTCGCCCTCGAACGCCCGCCCCATTTGCTCCATTGTCCAGCGATACGCATGAAAAATGCCCTCATAAGAGTCCACCAGTGTCCCATCCATATCAAATAAGATACACCTATATCGTTTACACAAGTCCATGGCAGACTCCCTATTCATACACAGACGGCGTGAGAAAGCAGAGTTCTATATCCTGGGACAGTTCCTTCAGCTGACGCCGGATCCGGCTCTGCTTTTCATACACTTCCGCTTCATTCACCTGAAGACTTAGCTCTTCTGTATAATAATTTCCGTTGTGGCTGTAAAAGCCGTCGAAGCCCGCAAGATACACCTTTTGCACCCCGCAGCGCCGCAGCACATTCAGCAGCATCAGCCCTGCGTTGTCTGAAATCATCGCGTCCTGGTTGGTATAACGGGCATAGTCCACATACACACAATCGTCGCCTCCAGAAATGTTGGAGGTGAGGATGGTGCGAATGCCTCCAATATACCGGATCTCCTGCTCGATGATATCCATACGCTTGTGATTGCTTACAAAGCAGGCGTTCATACGGTAGCGTGCATCCACAAAGTTGGTAGAAATGACAAAGGGCTCCTCCACGTCAATAAACTGCATAATCGAATCATAGTCCGATGCAAGACTCTTACCGGGTGCCAGCAGCAAAATTTTCTTTCCACGGATCCACTTGATGATCTCCCGAATGGCCGCGCTGTCATCGATTTTGTTGCTTTGATACTTTGCATACAGCTGCTCAATCAGCTTCTGATCATACAGTATTTTGTATTCGCCCGGAATCGATTGAATGATTTTTTCAATGTCCTTCATGGTCAGGGTCTGTTTGTTGATGAGATAAGCCGCATAATTGGGATGGCATACATTGCTTGCGGCGATATGATACGGCACGCTGTAGCCCCACTCAAATTCCTTACGGATGGAGGAGATAAATTCGTCATAGATGTCCATCACCATGGTGACGTCATAGCGGGAGGCGATATTCTTGTTGATATACTGGGTGATCAGTTCCGTGGGCAGATTGCCCGCTCCCCTGCCCATTCCATTGACTGAGGAATCCAGGATCAGGGTACGCTTGGTCTGGATCTTCCCCAAAATCTGGGCGTTGGAAAAGGCCAGCTGCAGATTGTTGTGCCCATGAAAGCCAAGGCGGATTTCCGGACGCATATTTCCGTCGATCAGGTAAAACCGATGGGATACTTCGTTTCGGTACATGCTGCCCAAGGTATCTACAATATAAAAGGCATAAGGCTGCAGCGCGTTCATTTTTTCCACCAGCTGCAAAAGTTCGATATCGCTGTAAAATCCCGTGCCCACAGGCTGCATGAACACCTTATATCCCTTTTCCATAATAATGTCGGCCCACTGGATCGCCTGATCGATCTCTTCCTTGTGGAAGGTGAGGCGGATTCCCTCGATGCTTTTCCCATCATAGGGTGACAGTTCAGACGGATGCAGCTCCTTTTCTCCGATGGCGATCATCGCCACGTACATGGCGGTTCGCTCCTTTTTGGGCAATACCGCTTCGATTTGGGCAATATCGTTGAAGAGAGAACAGGCTTCATCCTTCACCATGCGGGTCAGAAACCCGCATTCAATAATATCGATGTTTGCCCGCTCCAGTCTATCCAGGATGGAAATAATCGTCTTTTTCCCAAATCTCCAATCGTTGATATAGCCCCCGTCCCGCAGGGTACAGTCCAATATCTGCGTACTCATAGCGTAATCTCTCCTCTCTCTAATTTCTTTTGGATGATACCTCTGACAAAATCCAGATCCTTTGGCGTATCCACTGACAGGGTGTGCGCCTCCACCGGGATCATCTGCAGCTTTTTGCCATGTTCGATGAAGCGCAGCTCGTTAATGTCTTCAATGGCTTCCAGCGGTCCCCGGGACGTCTGTGCAAAAAAGCGTAGCGCCTCCAGAGAGTAGGCCAGCACGCCCAGGTGCTTGTAGTAAGAATAATCCACACTGGACTTGGGATGGGGAATGGGGCTTCTGGACATAAACAGTGCATACCCCGCTTCGTCCGTTACCACTTTAATGTTGGTATCGTCCACCGCCTCTACCGGATTGTGGATTTTCGTCATGAGATTGCAGGCGAAAAATGCGGTCCCTTCCCGGGGAATCACCTGCTGCACGGTGGCCGGTTCTATCAGCGGTTCATCTCCGTTGACACAGACATATACATCCGCCGCAATGGTCTGGGCCACTTCGTAGAGCCGCTCTGTGCTGCTGCGGTGCAGGGGGGAGGTCATCACACTATTGATCCCATACTGAGTACAAACCTTCTGAATTTGCGCATTGTCGGTGGCCACATATACGGCGTCGATTTTCTCACATTGCAGCACCCGCTGATACACCCACCAGATCATGGGCCGGGCACATATATCCGCCAGCGGCTTTCCCCGCAGCCGGCTGGATTCATAGCGTGCAGGAATAATTGCAACGGTTCGCATCCCGCACCTCCTTATTTTCGAAATAGTTTTCCCAGGGCCCGGATCGGCCGGGTGAGCTTCCAGGAAGTGGAATTCTCATACGTTTTTACCACATCCTGAATCCGCCGGTCCACCTCCTGCTGACTTATACCGGATGGCGGCGCTTTGGAGGCCCATGCAGGTGCCGAAGCAGGCGCCTTGCCTTTGGATGCATGCTTTTCACCCAGCTCCCGCTTATACAGATTCCAGTTTTCCAAAATCCGGTCCGACCACATCCGCAGCACCTTGCCACTGACTGCTTCAAAGCCCTCAGGTACGGGGATATCCGCCCGTCTGCAGCAGTTTTCCCCGTCCTTCATATCATAGGCCAGCACGCTTGGCAGATAGATTTGCACCTCTTTTTTCAAAAGCTGCTTTCTGCCGCCCATCTTCAGCTGAAAATGCAGAATCAGAAAATCCCGGATCCGGTCCCGCAGGGGCAAAAATGCCTTATTGTGTATAGAATCTGTCTCATAGGTGTCCAGCAGGGCTTGGATCACGTAATGGCCTTGCAGCGCCCCATAGCAGCCTGTAGTCAGCGCCTCATCGTCTTCAAACCCGAAAAAGATGCGGTTCAGCCGAAGTTTTTTCAGGTTCAGATTTGCCCGGTATTCCGGACTCAGCACGATCCCGCCCCCTTCACTCAGCTGACGCAGCGCAATATATTCCTCCGCATAGGCCGTGTTTCCCTGGTCCAGTGCCTTTTGTACGTTCCCCGGCAGATGCTCTGCAGCGCAGGCGTGCTCGTCCACCAAAACCAGCTCGGCCATGGGAAAATCGGTATGCAGCTGGTCCAGAAACCCCTCTGGGATCGGACGGTGCCAATGCACGCAGATAAATCTCTCGGGAATGACCTCTTTGTCTATAAAGTCCAGAATTGTCCCCACCTTGCTGTCCTTTTTCAGATAGGGACTCAGCAGAAAATACCGCTTATATTCCTTTAGAAACTCGATGAAATCTGCTGCAAACAGCACCCGGGACTGGGTCATATTCCAATACAGCTGCTTCGCGATGCAATACACCACTTCCTCCCGGTATCTCGGGTCGCTTGTCTCAAGGAAGCTGCGAAAGGCGCGAAGGATATCCACCATCTCTCCCACAAAGGAGGTGGATATGGTATTGGGCCTCCTGTAATAATTGTAAAACGCCTCCTTTATATAACCGATTCGGGGCGTTCTGGTGACCAGCGCCGGGATCAGCGCAATGTCCTCAAACAGCATTTTTTCATACCGGATATCATCCCACAGACTTCTCCGGTAAAGCTTGTTCACACTGTAGGTAATATTGTTGCCGTTGGCGATATAGTCCGACAGATCCACTGTTTCATCTGTATACGAAGAGACTACAGAGCTTCTGCCTTCCTCTACATAGATGATGCGCACGTCACACATCACGATGTCACAGTCCTCCGATACCGCCTTTGTATACATGGCCGCATACATCTCCGGCTCCACCGTATCGTCCGAATCCAGAAAGGCTACATATTCCCCTCTGGCTATGTCCAGTCCAGAGTTGCGGGCCATTCCCAGTCCCTGGTTTTGTTTGTGGATCACGTGAACGAGCCCCGGATACTGCTGCGCGTAGCGGTCGCATATTCCGGGGGAAGTATCCTGGCTTCCATCGTCTACCAGAATAATCTCTTTTTCTTCCAAGGTCTGGGCCAGGACGGAATCCACCGCCCGCTCCAAATAATTTTCCACCTGATAAACGGGGATTATCACCGATACTTTTACTTCTTTCTGATCTGTTTCATCTATCCTATCGTTCCATTCACACATTTTGTCCTCCTGGGCAGCTGTGAAGCATTATAGTCCGGCCAGATAGCGAAGCACGCTCCGCAGCTCGTAGACCGTCTGGGGTACATAATACTTTTTTCCTGCAAACTGCTTTTGAAATTTCTGCAGATACCGTTTTAAAATCTCGTCCTCTTTCCAAAGAACCTTTCCCTCGAACAGCCGATACAGCATTACCACATTTGTGTCCAGTCCAAACACCAGCCGTCCGGTCAGCGCTCCATTGGAACACACGGTGAGGACCGTTGTATCCTCCGGATTCTCGTTTAAAAGAAACAGCTCCCAAGGAATGTCGTTGGGATACCGCCTGGTGAGTCCCAGCTGAAAGGGGAGATTTTCGGGGTTTCTCGGATGGGGCTTTACCATAAACCGGCTGGAGCCAACTGTCTGCTGACATTCCCGCATCAGGGCAATATCATTGTTTTTCAGTCCCTCCGCCCGAAACGACTGTTCCAAGAAAACAAAATCTGCACCCTGCTCCGGCTTTTCGTAAGTAAAGATATAATTCAAAAGCTCCCGCAGCTGGGCATCCTGACGGCTGATTTTGGGCAGAGCGAGATTTGGCAGACGGTCTCCCCGCATAGCAAGATGGGGTTCATACAGCAAAGCATACTCCACCTTATCCCGGATTTTTCTCCCTTCGGGATGACGGTTGATTGGTGCCCGATCCTCTCGCAGATAATCGATCACATAGGAAGAAAACCCGTCCTCATACCAGATAAAGGTGCAGGGCTGGTGGTAGTAACGACAGGCCAGCATTCTGGTAAACGGGTCAAAATTGGAAAAGTATACTGCCCTATAGTCCGCCAGTTCCTCACTGAGTGTCCAGCCAAAAATCCGGTCGATCTGCCCAAATCCCTCCGACAACTGTTCATCCTTTGCTCCGGCATACTTTTTGCTTGTCTCCAAGGTAGAGCCGAAAATCACCCGATCAAATAGCCCTGTGTCTTCCAGGCGCGGCACTGTTTCCCGCAGCTGAGGCGTCACGTCCGTGACGATCAGATCCACGTCCCCGTTACACAAAAACGTCCGCCGCATGTGTACTGCTGTGAGCAGCTGATACACAGAGTTGGCAATGATTAAAGCCTTACTTCCTTGCATCTTTTTCCCTTCCTATTTTCCGGATGACAAAGTGCCCCCGCAGATTTTCGCAGCTGGTAGAATCGAACGTATAAATGCACTCTGGCTTGTTTCGAAACACATAGGGCAGCAGCTCCGCCGGAAAAATCTGCCGTATGATATAGGCGTCCGGAAAAATTTTTGCATAATTTAGTGTGTCGTCCGGATGGGGCTTTACCATCAGGGAAATTCCCCGAAGCGGGCCGTCCCGCAAATCTTCATACATCCGCTGCTGTTCTGCTGCGCTCATAATATGCAGATTGGCAAAATGCTGGGTCAGCAGAATTGCCAGGACTCTCCCCCGCAGCCGGCGCCTCAGAAAAAAGCGGATGACCTTTTTTCGCTTTGACGGTGCAAGAGTCTGAAGCGCCGTCTCCACAGAAAAATCCACATATTTTTCATGGGACACATCCCGAGTCTGCGCCCGCATAAGGCAAATGATTCGGTCTACCAAAGGATTCTCCCCGTCAAACAGCCCGTATTTTTGGGCAATAGCAGCATGGACGGGAAACTTTTTGGAAAGCGCGTCGTGGAGCTGCTGCGGTCGGCTGAGCATCCCCGCCGCATCCTCAAAAAAGGTAAACCGAATCTGGTTTTGTATCAGATACAGAGAGAAGTAAAAATGTGCCCCTGCTATATAGACTTGTGCAAAAGATGCAATATCATACGGGACCACCTGTCTATAGCAACGTGCCACGTCCTCCAAAATTTGTGCTTCCTCCCCATGGGGAATTTGCAGATAGGGAAAAAGGTACACTTCATCAAAAAAATGCCTTGCGGCCAGTTTTTGATACTGGGGATATTTTTTCACGATAAAATCCGGCAGAATCAGCACCGCTCTGTCCTTTTCATGAAAGCGCATTCGATGCAGCATTACCTCCAGCAGCTGGTAGGAGCTAATGGCATGATAAAGCACCAGGGGGGGATTCCCGGCGCCACTACACAATATGCATCTCATCCAGCAGCGCCTCCAACCCCTTCATGAATGTTTTGTTGCCTTTGCTGCAGGGGATCAGCATAGGCGCATACGCATCCCGCCCGCTGATAGGCAGTGTCACACCGATCTGCTGCTCCATTTCAAGTAACTGCTGTACAAAATCCAGTATACCCCTGTGTATTTCCCGGATTTTTTCGGCGTGATGGGGTTTTTCCTTAAACCGGCAAACGGGTTTTCCCGCCGCATCCAGATAAAAACCGACGAGACTTCCCTCCTGCGCCCCCAGAAGCAGCTCCCAGTACAGATTGTGCCCCTGTGCAGGATCGTGAAATTTCCACAGATCCCGGTTCTCCCTCTGGGAATAGAGATAGCTGACCATCTGTCCGCTCAGGAAAAATGGTTCCCCTGCGTCCGGCTCCGGACCGTGGCAGGTATTTGTTCCCGCTATGATACCGGTGATGCTGCAGTCTATCCCCCACAGCCGGCTGACGGCAGTCTGCAGCATCACCGCGCCGCTTCCTGCCCAGCCGATATCCACTGCTGCAGCTCTATGACAGTCCTGCAGGATACGTCTCATATAGATGCCGCCGGCAGTTACCTGTTCTTCGTAGCCCTTCAGCACCCCGTCCCAGTTATCCATTAGATAGTTTTTTATTGTATCGATATTTTTATACGTCAGTGCGTCTGACGGGTTTGTATTTACCTGTCTGCAAAGGGGCTGCAGCAGGTGTCCAAGCTCCATACCATCCAGAATCTGACGGATCGAATACTGCTGATCTGCCTTGTGATACAGAAATCTGCGGAAGTAATCATACTTAAAATACCGGGCCGTCAGCTTCACCCCAGCCAGTCTGGACCAATATACATATTTTGTGGTTTCAGTTTCCTGGGGATACATCCGGCGATAGGCTTCCATCAGAACTGCGCCGTCCCTGGACAGAAAGAGAATTTTCTCGATCCCATGGCGCTGGACATAGGCGTGGATAAAGCGGCAGTACCCGCATACAAATAAGCCTCCGTACAGATAACCGAATTCATATTCCCGGGAAAAGGCACGCAGCCCGTTGTAGAGATGTGCGCTGGTCAGTCCCCGGTACACGCTGCCCGTCAGGGAAGACATGTCCTGCGGGCGATATGGTGCGCCCAGGCAGTGGAACTTGGGATACAGATACGCCTGTATGCCCTGTCGCCGAGCCCCTTCCCCGTCGGAAACCGGATGGTCTCCTACATGTGCATAGATGCCCGACCCGCCTGTTTTTTTCCGCATAATGCCGTACAGGCCGCCGTCGCTTTTGGAAACGCCGAAATCACATGAGACAAAGCAGTCTGAAAAGGCGCTGTACCCGCACACCATCAGCAGTTCCTGGATCCGTTTTCTTCCCAGGTACATATCCGATGTCGCCACAAGCCGCTTGCCCATGCTTTGCAGTTTTTCCACCACACAGAGCATATACGGGTTTGCATAGCAGCTTTTTTTCTCCCACGTCCATTCCGCCTGGATTCCCACTTCCTTTGGAATCCCAGTCTCCCGCTCCACCGCATCCCAGATTTCTTCCAAGGTGACCTCCCACGTTCCCGCCGCGTCATGCTTCTTTTTCCTGGCACGCGCCTCTACTTCTATGCGGATCCGTTTGAAATCCGGGTACTGCAGTTCCATCCCCAAAAGAAGAAAGAGATCTGTTGGATGAGAAAACGGTCGAAAAAGGAGGGTGTCGAATACGTCGAAGGAGATAACGTCTGCCGCCGCCAATTTCGCCGCGAAGGCGGCAGGAGGCTCCCTGTGTGACAGGGACGATTCGCTGCCCCTGCTGTAAAGCGTTTTTTCTTCATACGCGGCAAACCGCGCGGGTACTGCCAGGCTGCGGCGAAACAAAAGATAATACTGCATGTTCAGCCAAAACAGATACCAAAGCGCCGCGCATCTCCTGCCGCCCCGCTCCCGAAAACGCAGATATCTGTCCCGAATCCCCGGCACCCGGTTCACAAAAATCCGGTAGATCCACTGCTTCACACATTATCCCTCCTTCATTTTTTCATAATCCGCACAGACCGCTTTGGGGTCTCCCAATGCTCTCAGGTGGCCTTTTTCGATCCAAATGGCTTTGGTACAGTTTTGCAGGATGGTGGAAGTGGAGTGGGACACAATCAGCACGGTGGATCCGCCATGGATCATTTCCCGGATCCGCACCTCGCTTTTTTTCCTGAAAAACATATCCCCCACACTAAGCACTTCATCTAATATTAAAATCTCCGGTGTGTCCCTGGCCGTGGCGATTGCAAAACCCAGTCGGGACACCATGCCGGAGGAATAATTGCGTACTTTTTCCTCCATAAATCCCTCCAGCTCCGCAAACCGAACAAT
>CANQWE010000007.1 GCA_947627475.1 uncultured Clostridia bacterium | reverse complement strand
GAATGTATGGAAAAAATCTTTTTGCCTACCATTCGTGCCATGCAGGAGGAGGGGCGCCCCTTTAAAGGATGCTTGTTCTTTGGCCTGATGCTTACTGCGGACGGTCCCAAGGTAATTGAGTATAACTGTCGTTTCGGAGACCCGGAAACGCAGGTGGTTCTGCCCTTGCTAAAGACAGATCTGCTTACCATAATGGAAGCAGTCCATGACGGCACTCTTTCCCAGGTTCCGGTGGAATTTTCAAAAGACAGCGCATGCTGCGTGATTCTGGCATCTAACGGATATCCGGGGAAATATGAGACGGGACTTCCCATTGCCGTACCGGCGCATCTGGAGTCCCAGGTATTCTTTGCAGGTGCGAAGCTGCAGGATGGTGCATTGTGCAGCGCCGGCGGACGTGTGCTGGGCGTCACCGCTATGGCCCCAACTTTGCAAAAAGCAATCGATGAGGCATATGCGGCTGCCGATCAGATTACCTTTGCGAATGCATATTGCCGCAGAGATATCGGCCGCAGGGCACTGCAGGCTTTGTCCTGCGCTACAGAATAATATCGGAGGAAACGATATGGTTTTCAGACTATATGTAGAAAAGAAAAAAGACGTTGCCGTAGAAAGCGCAGCCCTTTTGTCTGATGTCCGTGGATTTTTAGGGATCCAAAATCTCACAGGCGTACGCATTTTAAACCGGTATGATGTGGAAAATATTCAGCCGCAGGTGTTTGAAGCCTGCAAATATACAGTTTTTGCCGAGCCCCAGTTGGATGTAGTCACAGAGGAAATTGCAGCCCCGGCGGGCAGCACGGTTTTTGCTGTGGAATACCTGCCGGGACAGTTTGACCAGCGGGCAGATTCTGCAGCCCAGTGTGTGCAGATTCTTTCCCAGGGAGAAAAGCCCCTGGTGCGTACCGCTAAGGTGTATATACTGGAAGGGCCCCTTACCCAGTCGGATGTCCGGGCGCTGAAGCAGTATCTGATCAACCCGGTAGAAAGCAGAGAGGCTTCTCTGGAGCTGCCCGCTACACTGAAAGCCACATATGCTGTACCCGATGAGGTAGAAATCCTTACCGAGTTTACTGCCTTGGACGAGGCGGGGCTTTCCGCATTTATTGAAAAATATCGCCTTGCTATGGATTTGGACGATATCCGCTTCTGCCGGGATTATTTTGCATCAGAGCAGCGGGATCCTACCATTACAGAAATTCGTATGATCGATACCTACTGGTCTGACCATTGCCGGCACACTACCTTCCTTACCGAAATTGATCGTGTGACTTTTGCCGATCCAGATCTGGAAGCGTTGTACCAGGATTATTTAAACGTACGCAAAGAGCTTGGCCGTACAAAACCCATTTGCCTGATGGATATTGCCACCGTAGCAACCCGGTATTTGAAGGCGCAGGGCAAGCTGCCGCGCCTGGATGAAAGTGAAGAGATCAACGCATGCACTGTGAAAATCAAAGTGCACACGGAGAAGGGGGAAGAAGACTTCCTACTGCTCTTTAAAAACGAGACCCACAATCATCCTACGGAGATCGAGCCCTTTGGCGGCGCAGCCACCTGTATCGGCGGAGCAATCCGAGACCCGCTGTCTGGGCGTTCCTATGCCTACGCGGCCATGCGTGTGACAGGTGCTGCGGACCCGACCCGCCCTGTGGCAGATACGATTCCCGGTAAACTGCCCCAGAAAAAAATCGTCACCACTGCTGCTGCAGGATATTCCAGCTACGGCAACCAGATCGGCCTGGCCACCGGCCAGGTGGACGAGCTGTATCACGAAGGATATGCCGCAAAGCGGATGGAGATTGGCGCGGTAGTCGCTGCCGCTCCCGCGAAAAATGTGCGCAGGGAGCGACCGGAGCCTGGCGATATTGTGATTTTGCTGGGAGGGCGTACTGGTCGGGACGGCTGCGGCGGTGCAACCGGTTCCTCCAAATCCCATACGGCCGCGTCTTTGGAAACCTGCGGCGCGGAGGTGCAAAAGGGCAATGCGCCTGAGGAACGCAAGCTCCAGCGCTTGTTCCGAAATCCGGAGGCTTCCCGCATGATCAAACGATGCAATGACTTTGGCGCGGGGGGCGTTTCTGTGGCCATCGGGGAACTGGCAGACGGGCTTGATATCGATTTGAACGCAGTTCCCAAAAAATATGAAGGATTGGACGGTACAGAGCTGGCCATATCGGAATCCCAGGAGCGGATGGCTGTGGTGGTAGAACCCGGTGACGTGGAGCGGTTCATCGCCTTGGCCGGAAAGGAAAATCTGGAGGCAACCGTTGTAGCAACGGTACAGGCGGATCCCAGACTTACCATGCACTGGAACGGCCGGCAGATCGTCAGCCTGTCCAGAGAATTTTTAAATTCCAACGGCGCACCCAAGCATATCGACATAGCGCCTGCTGCACCTGCGGCATTTGCCAAAGAAACTCCAGCAGATTTTACAGGCGGTATGTCGGCATTGGTACAGGACTTGAACGTGTGCTCTAAGCAGGGACTATCCGAACGGTTCGACTCCACTGTGGGAGCCGGTACCGTGCTGATGCCCTTTGGAGGGAAATACCAGCGTACACCCATCCAGGCGATGGTCAACAAAATTTCTCTGGAGCACGGAGATACAGACACCTGCTCCCTGATGGCATGGGGCGGAAATCCCTACATCTTAGAAAAGGATCCTGCCTCCGGTGCATATTTGGCGGTTGTAGAATCTATTTCCAAGCTGATTGCTGTCGGTGCATCTTTTGAAGATGTGTACCTTTCCTTCCAGGAATACTTTGAAAAGCCCGGCAAGGATGGAAAACGATGGGGCAAGCCTTTTGCAGCGCTTCTTGGCGCACTGCGTGCGCAGCTGGATTTCTCAGTAGCATCCATCGGTGGTAAGGACTCCATGAGCGGTACCTTTGAAAATATGGACGTGCCTCCTACGCTGATATCCTTTGCAGCTACTACGGGGAAAATTGCCAGCATTCTGTCGCCGGAATTTAAGAAGGCGGGCAGTACGGTTTTGTGGCTGCGTCCCAGATATAACGGAAAGGGAATGCCCTGTCCGCAGGATGTTTTGAAGATTTTTACTGCAGTTTCTGCACTTGCAGAAAAAGGCCGTATCCACAGTGCGTATACGCCGGGATTTGGCGGCGCAGCGGAAGCCGTCTTTAAAATGGCCATCGGCAACGGCATCGGGTTTACCTTTGGGGACGAGATTTCGCTTAAAGAACTATTTGCCTATCGGTATGGATCCTTTATTGTGGAACTGTCCGACGGAGAAATAGACTGCCCTTATGCAGTGCCGCTGGGTAAAACCACAGCAGAACCGGCCCTTGCCTTTGCCGGTGATATGGTAAGTCTGAAAGTGCTTACAGACAAATACGACAGCCGGCTGGAAGAAGTATTCCCGCGCCATACGCATCAACCGACTGTAAAAGACAGTGCGTATCACTTTGAAGCAAATACCTGGAAAAAGCCTGGTATATCTGCGCCTCGGCCTACCATGCTGATTCCAGTATTCCCGGGCACAAACTGTGAATACGAATCTGCCAAGGCGGTAGAGCAGGCTGGTGGTAAAGCAGAAATTTTTGTGATCAACAACCTCAGTGCCCAGGGGATCGCGGCATCTGTAGAAGCTTTTGCCGCAGCGGCCCGAAAGGCCCAGGGGATCTTTATTCCCGGGGGATTTTCCGGCGGAGACGAGCCGGACGGTAGCGGTAAGTTTATTACGGCATTCTTCCGCAGTGCTGCTGTGCGGGATGCTGTCAGCGAGCTATTGGAAAAGCGGAACGGACTGATGCTTGGTATCTGTAACGGATTCCAGGCTCTGATCAAGCTGGGACTGGTGCCTTTCGGCAAAATTATTGATACGGACGATACATGCCCCACGCTGACCTATAATACCATTGGGCGGCACCAGTCTATGCTGGTACGTACCCGCGTTGCTTCCAATGCTTCTCCCTGGCTGATGAAAACAAAGCCCGGCGATGTTTATACGGTACCCATCTCCCATGGGGAAGGCCGGTTTGTAGCATCGGAGGAATTAATTTGCCGTCTTGCAAAAAACGGACAGATTGCCACTCAGTATGTGGACCTGACGGGTAATCCTACGATGGAGACCCCGGAAAACCCCAATGGATCTGTCTGCGCCATCGAGGGAATCACTTCTCCCGATGGACGGGTGCTGGGCAAAATGGGTCACAGCGAACGGATTGGCAGCGGTCTTTATAAAAATGTTCCCGGCGACTATGATATGCATTTGTTCGACGCATTTGTGGAATATTATAAATAACAGGAAACTGCGTAGGAATACCGGTTCTATGGAGCGCTTCATATTTTCATATGAGGCGCTTTCCTATCAAAGAAAAAGGTTGAAAAGCATGCTGCAGTTACGGTATTTTCAAATCCCAGTTGCACCTTTTGTATTGGAGAAAACAAATGTATAGAAAGGAATGGGTACAAAAATGAAGAGAGATTTCATACGGGATATTTTGGAGAATTCCAGACAGTATGAAAATAGAGAAGTAGTACTGGGCGGCTGGATCCGTAGTCTGCGGGATTCCAAGGCTTTTGCATTTATGGACCTGAGCGATGGCAGCAGCTTTACCGGTGTGCAGGTTGTGTTGGAACGTTCCCGTCTGCCGGAATATGATTCGGTCGTTCGGTATCAGGTAGGCGCGGCGGTTGTGGTACGGGGAGTGGTTCTGCTTACTCCGGATGCCAAGCAGCCTTTGGAAATCCATGCTGCAGCGGTGGAATTGGAAGGATCCAGCACTCCAGACTATCCCCTGCAAAAGAAGCGTCATACGGTGGAGTTTCTGCGGCAGATTGCGTATCTGCGGCCCAGGACCAATCTGTTTTCTGCAGTTTTTCGGGTGCGCAGTGAGACAGCATATGCGATCCATCAGTTTTTCCATGACAGGGGATTTGTATATGTGCATACCCCCATTATTACGGCCAGCGACTGCGAGGGGGCGGGAGAAACCTTTCGTATTACAACATTGGATGTGGAAAATCCGCCTCGTACTGCGGAGGAAAAAGTGGATTGGAGCCGGGACTTTTTCGGTATTGGTGCGAATCTAACGGTATCCGGTCAGCTGGAGGGAGAAACCTTTGCCCAGGCGTTTGGAAAAATTTACACCTTCGGTCCTACCTTCCGCGCAGAAAATTCCAACACCGCCCGTCATGCGGCGGAATTCTGGATGATCGAACCGGAAATTGCCTTTGCGGATCTTTCAGACGACATGGCGCTGGCGTGGGACATGGTGCAGTACATCGTCCGGCACGTTTTGCAGCAGTGCGCCGCTGAAATCGCCTTCTTGAATCAGTTCGTGGACCAGACGCTGCTGTGCCGGCTGGAGGCACTTTCCTCCAGCGCCTGCCAGCAGGTAACGTATACCGACGCAGTGGCGCTGTTGGAAGGGCGCGGGCATACTTTCCAGTACCCTGTAGCATGGGGGCGGGATCTGCAGACGGAACATGAGCGGTATCTCACAGAAGAGGTGTTTCACGGACCGGTGTTTGTAACCGATTATCCCAAAGAGATCAAGTCTTTCTATATGCGCATGAACGCTGACCAAAAAACAGTGGCGGCTATGGATTTGCTGGTGCCGGGTGTGGGAGAAATCATCGGCGGCAGCCAGCGGGAAGAGCGTCTGGACGTGCTGCGCTTCCGTATGCAGGAATGCGGCCTGGACGAAGCGGATTACGCATGGTATGTAAACCTTAGACGGTGGGGCAGTACCCGTCATGCCGGATTTGGCTTGGGATTTGAGCGGATGGTCATGTATTTGACCGGTGTGTCCAATATCCGGGACGTAATCCCGTATCCCAGAACAGCAGGCAGCGCTCCGTATTAAATTTTTGTATAGAAAAGGTACTGTCACTATTATAGGATTTGTATATGTTTCCTCTCGTCAGCTTCTCTGGTATCGTTCCGGAGCTTTCCTTACGAAACGCCAGGGAGTAGTCAGCGCAGCTGGCAGAGGGAGAGATCTCTCTTCCTGTTTGCTTTGCGTTATCTCTCCCTTCGCCCTGGCTTGCCAGGGCACCTCTTTCGTCAGAGGGAGGCATGTAAGGAGAGTGCAGTTTCCCATAAAAAAGTCCCCTTTCAAAGGGGGCTTTTTTATTCAATCCTTTTTATTCGCTGCGCAGCGCTTCTACAGGATCTTTCTTTGCGGCAAGCCGGGAAGGAATCAGTCCGGATATCAGTGTGAGAATCATACTGATCGCTACCAGAATGACCCCTGCCTGCCAGGGCAAAGAAGCTATATTGGGAATTTCAGTAAAATGTTCAATGATCAGACTTGCGGGAATACACAGCAAAGCGGTGATGCCGATACCAATCAATCCCGCAGCAAGCCCTACAATCAGTGTCTCTGCATTGAACACCCGGGATACATCCTGCTTGGAGGCGCCGATGGACCGGAGAATACCGATTTCCTTTGTCCGCTCCAATACAGATATATAGGTGATAATGCCGATCATAATCGACGAAACCACTAGGGAGATGGACACAAACGCAATCAATACATAAGAGATAGCATGGATGATAGTCGTGATGGAGGACATCAAAAGCGCCACGTAATCCGTATAGGCGATTTTGTCCTCCTCTGCAGCATCTGCATTATAATCATCGATGATTTCTGCAATTTTGTCCTTAGCCTCAAAGCTGGATGCGTATATATTGATGGAGGATGGTGTATCGAGGTCTACCGCACTGAGCTTTGCTATGTTTTCATCATAGGTAGCTTCTGATACGGAAGGAGGCATATGGCTGTCATACAGGGCAGATCCTTGCTGTGGATCCGTAATTTGGGCCAGCATAGCGTCCAGCTGAGCTGCAAGCTGTTCTGCAGGAAGGGCTGCAAGGGTTGCCTCTGCTTTCTCGGCATATTGTGCGGTAACCATTTCAGCAATACTTTCCTTCATCAACGCGGTAATTTCATCATCTGTCATTTTATCGGTATAACTGCGCACCGTTTCTTCATCCGCGCCGGATGCTTCTTTATAGTTTGCTATGATAGCAGCTTCCATAGAAGCGCGATCCGGATAGGCAGCCATCGCTTCCCTTACAGCTTGCTGCAGCGTATCTGCAGGGATTTCTGCGGCAATCTGCTTATAAAGAGCGGCCTTTTCCTCAATGGAAAGGGAAGCGGCATATGCAGTAAACGCCTGTGTTTTTTCAGCCGCGTCCAGTTCCTCTAAGGAGCCGTCGTCAAAGGGAAGGCCGGTGAACACATCGGTAGACGGATCTTCTTTTTGCTGGGTCACAATTTCGCTTTTGACTGTTGCATCGATTATATATCGGGTCAGCTCTGAGGTATATCCCACAGCGCCGCGGATAGAAGTGGCAGTTGCGTCTTCATTGGGACGGACAATCCCCGAGACCTTCAGCTGGATTCCGTTTTCCGCTGTGATTTTCATATAATCCTCGTTGTCCCGCATATCCGTCCAGACACCGTCCATGTCGCTGTCTGTATAGTAATCAGAGGGGAGAACTGCATAAAAGGAGAGATCCAGCAGCTCGCTGTAGTCCCAGGTCTCTTCTGTAATTTCTGTTTCCTTCCCCTGCATAGCAGCAGACATAATGTCTTCGATTTCACTTTGATCCCGCAGCCCCAGCGAATACAGATATACATCACTGAGCGCATTGCTCTTGCTGATCACAAGGACAACTTCATCGTAATTGTCCGGCCAGGATCCTTCCAGTAGGTCGTATTGATCCTTTACCAGATTGTTGATGATCTCTCCGTCTTTGCCGGGCATGATTTCGGACCACACGTTCATTTCCTGCATGGTGTACTGGGAATAAGGAGAAGAAGCCATGGCCTCCGAGTCGTAGGAGATTCCCATAGCGCTCTGCATAGCACGCATGACAACAGAGGGATTGACGGTGATGAAGTCTCCGTCAGTGTCATATCCGTATATTAGTAGGTCCAGTCCATATCCGTACTGAATTGCCGTAATGTATTCCTTCAGCTCTTCGCTGCCGTCCAGATACGTTTTAAAATCTGTAAGATTGTTGGTGGTGGTATCCATGGACGCCAGGGAATTGAACATGTCCTGCATTTGTGAGGAGGCGTGTACCTTACCGTCATCGTATTCTGCCTCTTCTGTATCCATAAAAGCGGACAGCATTTCTTCTAAATTGATATTTTCCGCTTGAATCGTCACGGGATACCCGGACAGCGTGTCCTCCTGGACCTGATTAATGTAGAGCTGAATCCCGTTGGAGAGGGATAGTATCAGGGCGATCCCGATAATGCCGATAGAACCTGCAAAGGAGGTGAGCACAGTCCGGCCTTTTTTCGTCATCAGATTGTTGAGAGAAAGGGAAAGGGCTGTGAAAAAAGACATGGAAGGCTTTTTTTCTTTGGAGCCGGCTGCTTCTTTTGGGATCATTGCCACTGTTTCATGGGATGCTTTTTTTGCGTATTCTCCGTTCGGCTCGTCTGATAAAATCTTTCCGTCCTGCAGCCGGACGATACGGGTGGCATATGCGGCGGCCAGCTCCGGGTTATGAGTTACCATGATTACCAGCCTGTCCTTTGCAACCTCCCGGAGCAATTCCATAATCTGAACGCTGGTTTCCGTATCCAGCGCGCCGGTAGGCTCGTCCGCAAGGATAATTTCGGGATTGTTCACAAGCGCTCTTGCAATGGCTACCCGCTGCATCTGCCCGCCGGACATTTGAGAGGGCTTTTTGTTTATCTGATCAGCAAGTCCTACCTGAGAGAGGGCCTGCTTTGCCCGCCGGCGCCGTTCTCCTTTGGATACACCGGACAGAGTCAGCGCAAGCTCTACATTGGACAGCACAGTCTGATGGGGAATCAGATTGTAGCTTTGAAATACAAAACCTACCGAATGGTTGCGGTATCCGTCCCAGTCGCGGTCTCTGTATTCCTTCGTAGAAACGCCGTTTATTACCAGATCCCCGGACTCGTATTGATCCAGACCGCCGATCACATTCAGCATAGTGGTTTTTCCAGACCCGCTAGCGCCGAGAATCGCAACAAATTCGTTGCTGCCAAAGGACAGACTTACGCCGTCCAGCGCAGCAGTTTTCGCATCACCGGTAATATACGTTTTTGTAATATTTTTCAGTTCAAGCATATTTTTGTATCCTCATCCTTATTATACACGCGTTTTTCAACATTCTGTACGATCTGTTTCAATGCTTCTATTCCAGACAGTGCTTTCATAAAATCTTTTTTGGAAACGGCCTGTTCATCCTCAAAATATGCCCGCAGCGTACGTTCCACACCGTCCAGCGCGGCATGTCCCTTTTCCGTAATAATAAGCACTACGCTCCGCTCGTCTGTTTTGCATCGGCACCGCTGAATAAAACCGTCATTTTCTAACTTTTTGCACATAGAAGAAACATTTCCCTGGTTTAAATCGAGAGTTTTAAAAATGCTGCTGACAGTAGGGCTTTCCTGATGCGCAATCAGATTCAGCGTCACAGAGGAAAGGGGAGTGAGCCCGAACCGTTGGGTAATAGGGGTCATGATCCGTTCAAAAGAAATTCGCGTCTGAATAAAATTGGTGACTACTTCCAGTTGAAATACGCCATTTTGGGGAGTATATTCGTTCATTCTATTTCACCTCATATCCGTGTGGTCACATCAAAGCGACGCCCGCAGCGGGGGCAGATAACAGGGTGGGTGCCCTTTCGTTTCGGCAGGCGCAGCGTCGCTTTGCAGTGAGGACACTTTTTATAACGGTAAGATTGAAAATCCCGGATTTTATTCTTCTGTAAAATAAAGAAATTTTTGATTTTCTTGAAAAAAGAGGAAAAAATCTGATTCTCATGCTGTCGGGCAGCGATATTTCTGGACATACAGCGGTACAGCATCCAAACAAGAAGAAAGGTCTCTAATATATAAATCAGTATGCTGGCTGCGGCAGAGTCCATAAAGATGACCCGTAAAATCCACAGGACAAGGATCGATACAAGAAGTCCATAGTAGAGACCGTCTATCCCGTACCGACCATAAAAAAATTGTGCAACACGCTGCCGAAATTTCATAATACACCTCAAAGTACATTTGAATTGAATATATTTTAAAGGCAATGTATTGCTGATTATAGGCGATATTATTAACTTTCTGAAAATCATAAAATACACCTTGTTGCGTATAGGAGCATTTTGTGTTATACTGTTGAGCAACATAAAATCCGCAGAAAAGGAAGGATATTTTGATTTTTGATAAATGGCTTGTGCCGGATCGGATGTTTGGGCACTATTATGAGATCACACCGGATATGGTACGCTCCTTGGGGCGCCGCGCTCTGCTTTGCGATATTGACAATACCCTGGCTACGTATGACGATCCCCTTCCGCCCGGACCCCTGACAAATTGGATCGAGGAAATGCGTCAGGCGGGAATTTCTATAGCGTTTGTATCCAATAATACAAGAGAACGGGTGGAGCAGTTTAATAAACCCCTGGGCTGTGTAGCATTTGGAAAGGCGGGCAAACCTGGAACAAAATATCTGCAGGCAGCATGTGATCGGCTGGAAATTGATAAAAAACAGGCCATCCTTCTGGGAGATCAGCTGCTGACGGATTGCGCGGCGGGAAAGCGGTTTGGCATTCCTGCCTGGATCGTTCCTCCCATCCGGGATAAGAAAACTTTATTCTTTCGGTTGAAACGCATGCTGGAAAAGCCATACCTGCGCAAATACCGGCGGATTCATGGGGTAGACCAATAAAATGGAGGCAGGAAGTATGACAAAGGATCTGATACAAAGCCGGCTGGACGCGCTGCGCGCCTGTATGCAGGAAGCAGATTTGGATGCTATATGGGTGAACGGGGAAGAAAATCACCTGTATGCCAGCGGCTTTTATAATCCGGACGGCGCTTTGCTGATTACAACGGACAGCGCCTTTGCGTTTCAGGACTTTCGGTATATTGAGGCAGCCCGGCGTGAAATCCCCCCGGAGCTGTTTGAAGTCATTATGCCAGAGCAACCCCGCAGCGTATGGCTGCCTATGCTGCTGTCCGCGTGCGGTATACAAACGGTAGGATATGAGGATGGAACCCTAACCTGCCGCGCTCTTGCAGCCCTGCAGCGCGACTGTCCGGGGATACGGTTTACCGCAATAGGAGAAATGTTTCAAAGGCTACGCAGTGTAAAGGATGCCTATGAAATCGACTGCATAGAGCGTGCCCAGCAAGTCGCTGAGACAGCTTTTGCTCAGCTTTTGCCCCGTATTACCTATAGGGCCACAGAAATGGAACTTGCGGCGGAGCTGGAATATCTGATGAAGAAAAACGGTGCCCAAGGAATCAGCTTTGCAACCATCGCTGTGTCCGGTTCCAATTCGTCTTCCCCCCATGGCGTACCCAGAAACGTGCCGCTGGAAAAGGGTTTTTTGACCTTTGACTTTGGCGCGGTGTTTCAGGGATATCATTCGGATATGACCCGTACGGTGGTGATCGGCAAAGCGGATGCTCCTATGCGACGGGTATACGATACAGTGCTCCGTGCCCAGGAGGCGGTGCTGGAAAAAATCGGCGAAGGACAGTCCTGCTTTAAAATGGATCAGATTGCCCGGGATATCATCGATCAGGCAGGATACGCCGGCACATTCGGCCACGGCTTGGGCCATGGAGTAGGGCTGGAGATTCATGAATCCCCCAATTTGAATATCCGCAGCGGCGACGCCAAGCTGCGGGTGGGGGAAATCGTCACGGTAGAGCCGGGAATTTATCTGGCGGGACAGTACGGATGCCGGATCGAGGATATGGTATGTATCGTGCCGGGGGGAGCGCGTAATCTGACCCGGTGTCCCAAAGAACTGATTGAAATCTGACTTTTTTCTGGATTTTTTCTTTCCAAGGGAAAAATTGGCGCAACCCCCTTGCAAAATGCACCGTTTTGTATTAAAATAATACGGAACAAGCGATTTTGCACATGAATATTGGAAAGGAGCTATCCTGCCGGGCAGGATAACGGAATGTATGGTTGTAGCAGGCGATTTTAAAAACGGTATTACTTTTGATATGGACGGGCAGGTTATGCAGGTAATTGAATTCCAGCATGTAAAGCCTGGAAAGGGTGCTGCGTTTGTCCGTACAAAGCTGCGCAATGTGATCACCGGAGCTGTTGTAGAAAAGACTTTCTCTCCTACGGATAAGTATGAGGATGCACGCATCGACCGCAAGGAAATGCAGTATCTGTATAATGACGGTGAGCTTTACTACTTTATGGATATGGAATCCTACGAGCAGATTCCCCTGAACGCGGATAAGCTTTCTGAAAACTTCAAGTATGTGAAGGAAGAAATGATCTGCACCATCAAATCCTACAAGGGCAATGTATTTTCCGTTGAACCGCCTATGTTTGTAGAATTGGAGATCACCGATGCAGACCCTGGCGTGAAGGGCGATACTGCCACCGGCGCTACCAAGAACGCAACACTGGAAACGGGCGCAGTGATTCGGGTGCCCCTGTTTATCAACCAGGGCGAGCGGGTTCGTATCGACACCAGAACGGGCGAGTATCTGGAACGGGCATAATTTTGGATAAAGCGGCGGCCGGGGCGACAGCGTTTCGGCCCCGTTTCGTTATTCAATTATAGTAAAGTATAGAGATAGAAAGGAATGATAATAAAATGAAACTTGGTGAAAAAAGCGCATATTTGCAGGGCTTGGCTCAGGGACTGGAACTGGATCGAACAAAAGCGGAAGGCAAGCTGATCGAAGAGCTTTTGTCTCTCGTGTCTGATATGACTGCGGCCATAGAAGATTTGGAGCAGGAATGTACCCGTTTGAACGATTATATTGAAGAGCTGGACGCAGATCTTGGAGACGTGGAAGAGTTGCTTTTTGAAGCGGAAGACGATTTTGACGATGACGATGCGGACTGCGAATGTGACGGCTGCTGCGGCTGCGACGATACGGAGCAGCGGATGCTGATGTGTGCAAATTGCGGAGAGACCATCTGCTATGACGAAACGCTGGATCCAGAGACTTTGATTTGCCCGGCCTGTGGAAAGCCTGCCGCCGGCACAGGGGATGCAAAAGACGAATAAAAAATGATGAAAAGTCTGTAAATGCCGCCTCCCCGAAAGGACGGTAGTTATAAGACAGTTAACATCCACAACAGGATAGTATGTAATCAGACAGTTTGCCACTTAAATTTGATGGAGAGGTTTCTATGGTCAGAGAAGTAAAGGAAAACGAACTAAATGAGCTTTTGGGGTTGTATTTATTTTTACATGAGACCTCTGTCCCAGAAATGACGGAGAATTTGAAAAATACATGGAACATCATTATGGAAGATAAAAATCATCATATTATTGTTAAAGAAATAGATGGAAAAATCGTTTCTTCATGTGTTTGCGTGATTATACCCAATCTGACCAGAAACATCAGACCGTATGCATTTATCGAAAATGTTGTTACCCGTTCAGACTATCGTGGAAAAGGGTATGCAACAGAATGCTTAAACTACGCAAAAGATATAGCGGTAAGGGAAAACTGTTATAAAATGATGTTGCTTACAGGTTCAAAGGAAGAAGATACGCTTAATTTTTATTGTAACGCTGGATATAACAGTTCTGATAAAACGGCATTTATTCAGTGGCTTGAATAATACAATTGAAATTCGTCGAATAGTTTTAAGGGCGCACTTCTATACACTTTTCAGTGTGTAGCGCGGTGTGCAGTTTTGCGTCCCCTTTATACGGAATCCTCTGTGAAGCGGATATTTGCAGGATACGGAACTCTCCCTATGGGAGAGCTGTCGGCGGAGCCGACTGAGAGGGAAAACAATGACCATACCAAAAGACAACAACCTATTAGAAAATGCCCGGCGGCTTCGCAGGGAGATGACACCCCATGAACGTAAGCTCTGGTATTTTTTCTCCGCAAATATTCAGTGAAAATTTACAAACAGCGGATTATCGGCAGATTCACCGTGGACTTTTACTGTGCTTCTGCCAGACTGGTCATTGAATTGGGTGGATCTCAGCATTATGAACCCCAGGGGGTGGCTTATGATTCTGAGCGTTCTGAATTCTTGACGGCTCTCGGCTTGGAGGTTTTGCGATTCTCCAACCGGGAGATCGACAGGGATTTTACGGTGTGTGCGTACAAATTGACCTAACCATTCAAAACCGGCTGCAAGGCCCTCTCAGTCACCTGCGGTGACAGCTCTCCTAAAGGGAGAGCCGAGGCTGCCCGTAACCTCGTCACATAGTATGCTGACATAAGAAGTGGAGCGTATCTGTACCGATACGCTCTATTAACTGTTTTACGGACACCCACCTAAAGGGGAGGCTTTTTTGTAGTTCTTTAAAAGGCAACTGTGCAGGAGAAGCCATCTTTACAGCAAGTTTTATACAAATGCAGAATATGCTGGAGAAAAAATCAACAATTGTAAATCTATGGATGAAAAGGACACAATCCAAAAAAAATTCATAAAAACATCACTACTTTTTCACTTGTCTATTGACAAAATTGGTGAATCTATATATAATGAGCATGTAAGGCTATATGTACGTATGTAGATACGTACAAGGCTTAATATTCTGGAGGTAATTTGTAATGAGAAAGACGATTACGTGGGTTTTGCTTGCTGCAATGCTTCTCTCTGCAGTTGCACTGGCAATCCCGGTAGGGGCAGCTGACGCATTGTATATTCAAGATGTGCAAGCTGAGTATTTTACAACGCCGCCTACCATTGACGGCTATATTAGCATGCAGGAGTGGGGCTACTCTACTTTCAGTGTTGAAAGTGCAAATGCCGCTACGATTTCCAGCGGCGAACCTGTAGACAACACCTTCTTCTACTGGAGACCGGGCTATGGTACTGAAGATAAGACCATGTCCTATGAGGTTTGGCTGCGCTGGGACGCCAACTACTTCTATGTTGGTGTGAAAGTGAATGATCTTGACGGACATTCTTTGAAGGGCGGCAAAGGCAATACTTGGAACGGTGACTCCATGCAGATTTGGGTTGACTATTTAGGAGCCAACTCCTTGGTGGGTGGCAACACATATGTTCCGGGTATGGGTCCTACCCCCTGGAAATATGCGGATCAGGTACCTGACTTCCTTGTTGGATATCCGCAGATCGTAGGCGGTTTTATTGAAATGTATGAAAATAACCGCAAGATCAGTATGACAGAGCAGCAATCCGCTGCAAAGGGCATTGCCAAAGTTGCAGTTGCTCCTGCCGGCCTAAATTATTCTACTGACACTGCAAACGGTATCAGTACATATGAAGTGGCAATTCCGTGGAACTATATTTTCTATACAGAACAAGATCTGGTAACACTGGATCCCCAGTCTTCTGCCCAGGATAGTGCATGGGGTGGTCTTGACCGTCAGCTGGGTGTATCTATGGTTGTGTTCAATGGCGAACCTGGTACGCCCGGATACAGCAACTATCTGGCTTGGGGTTCCGGTATTTGCGGTTCTCAGTATGATGAAGCGTCGGCAACTTGCGGTGGTTCTAACCTTGTTACTTTGGTAGGCGATGCTGTTACGCCCGAACCGGGTTATCAAACATATGACCCTGCAAATCTTGAAAAATTTGAAAGAGACTACTCTGGCATAGATACAGGCGTGTACTACGACTATCTGGGCGGAGATACTGCGCGGCAGAATCCGCTGACTTCCAAGGACCAGCTTACAACTCTTACTTATGATAACGATGATGACCGTCAGTATTGGGGCTCTGACGCATTCCAGGGTCTGACAAAAGACTCCGGCGATCCGGAGCATGGCATGGTATTGGATTACACTGACCCCAATGTTGTACAGACCTATATCGATACCAGTATTGATGCGGAAAACGGATACAACTATCCGCTGTCCTACACCATGGAATTTGACATTATGTTCCTGGGCACTTTTGACGGAAACGAAGAAGATGGAACAGCCGATAAGGATCCTGCTGTATTCAACTGGTTTGGCGGATCTACCGGTTATGACTATGAATGTGGCTACTACTTCAGCGACAGCCAGTTTAAAATCCAGGCTTCTGACACACGTGGCGAGGAAGGCAAGGCCGTTGCTACTGCAGACTTTAAGATGGAAATGAATACCTGGTACAACTGGAGATTCGTATTTGATAACGGCTCCTGTACCGCTCGTCTGTACATCAACGATCAGCCAATTTTTGACGAAGATTTGTGGAACCGGTATTTCTACTACTCTTCTGATAATCATCAGAAGGATGGAACACTAATGCTGTGGCGTATGTTCAATACAGCGTTCCAGATGGACAATGTTCGTATTTACAATGCGGAAGGTCCGAAACCCGATCCGAATAAAGATGAAGAACAGGGTGATAATAACAATAATAACATCGGCGGTGGCGGTTCCAACACTGCAAGCGGCACCGAGGATTTGGATGTATCCAAGGTATACAAGGACGAGGACGGCAACTTCCGTCTCCCTGTTTACGTGACCAGCTTCTACAAACTGGCAACTTCGCTCTCCTTTGATGTAACCATGAATCCTGATGCTGCAACATTGGATTCTATTTCCGGTCTGAACGAAGGCACATATACAGTGGAAGATAAAGGCGACGGAAAATATTTGATTACAATTAAAGACTTTACCCAGGTTCGGGAAATGAATGTGGGAGATCTATTCTTCGAAATTGTAATCAAGCCTGCATCGGATAGTATACAGGCATCTGATTTGGGATTGAAGCTGTCAGCAAATTATAAGTACACGGTAGCTACAGGCGATGCGATGATTTATATCGGCCTTGCTGCAATTGTAATGGCTATCGGCTGTGTAGTTGTCTACAAAAAGAGAAAAAGCTTTGTAAGATAATTACCATTTAGAATCGAAAAAGAGAGCGGCATTGCCGCTCTCTTTTTGCTTTTGTAAAACATAAATCTACAGGAAACATTACACCGAAAATTGGCGAAACCGTGCTACAAAAGAGGACGGCGATCCATATACAGCGCTATTTGGAATACTGCATCCTACAAACGAAATTACAGTAGAGCGCCGCGCCCAAAAGAAAAGCCCCCTTGTATAGGGAGCTTTTCTCAGGAGCTTTCGCTGCCCACGGTATGGACATCTGTTCTCCAATCCTCCATCTCTACCCATATACGCGGTAGAAAAGCCGTTTGTTTTCCTTTATATTACTTAATGCAACTCTGCTATAGTGATTTTTGCAATACGCTGATCTGCAAGAGGTTTGTCCTGCCCATTGGTCTGCACTCCGGCAATCTCATCTACAACGCCCATTCCATCAGTTACTCTGCCAAATGCGGCGTATTGTCCGTCCAGAAAAGGACCATCCGCATGCATAATAAAGAATTGGCTGGATGCAGAATTGAAAGCCTGACTTCTTGCCATAGAAATAACCCCGCGGGTGTGGGATAAGGTATTGTTAAATCCGTTGGCAGCAAATTCGCCGGGGATATTTTTTCCGCTTCCGCCTATGCCGCTCCCCAACGGGTCCCCGCCCTGGATCATAAAGCCGGAAATGACACGGTGAAAAATCAGTCCGTTGTAAAATCCTTCTTTAGCCAGTGAAACAAAGTTCTCTACTGTGGCCGGTGCAGTATCCGGATATAGCTCCAGCTGAATTTTTCCACCGTTTTCCATAGTGATTGTCGCTTGTACAGTATTTTTATCCATTGTGTCCTCCAATATATTTTGCAAATGCAAAAATTAATCAACTCTTTTTATATATTCAATATATACAGGTTCTACAGGAGAGGATTCCTCGCTTGCTCCTGGATAAGCAGCCTCAACTTTTACGGAAGCAATCTTATCTACTATATCCATCCCCTCTGTTACTTTTCCAAACGCGGCATATTGTCCATCCAAATTTGTATTGTCAGCGTGCATAATGAAAAACTGACTGGACGCCGAGTTGGGATCCTGACTTCTTGCCATAGAAATGACCCCGCGGGTATGAGACAGCGTATTCTCTACGCCATTGCTGGAGAATTCTCCCTTAATCTCTTTATCACTGCCGCCGGTACCGTCTCCTTTCGGGTCTCCGCCTTGAATCATAAAATCTTCCACAATCCGATGGAAGGTGAGTCCGTCATAGAATCCGTCCTCTACCAAGGAAACGAAATTTTCCACAGTGATCGGGGCGATATCCGGGTACAGTTCCAATTGAACGACACCAAAATCTTTCACGGACATTTCCACATGTACCGGGTCGTCTCCCAATTCAGATGCTTCGTCCCCACACGAGACCATCAGGCCGCACATTGCAAACGCGAAAAACATACATAAAGCCTTTTTCATTTGTTTTACTAACCTTTCTATCATAGTAAGATATCATTTTATTATTTTAACAAGTATTACCAGTATTGTAAAGGCTTTTCTGTTAATAATCTGAAAAGATGGCATATACTTGAAAGAAGAATATTCAATAATAAAGAAGGATATAGGCAAAGAGTATGACGACGGAAAAACTGCTGCGTTTTGCATTATATGGTTTCTGCGGGATAATATGTGCGGCGGGAATATGGCTGCTTCTGAAGTATGCTTTCCCGATTCTGCTACCCTTTATTCTGGCATATGCGATATCCTGGGTGGTACGCACTGCGGCCCAATGGCTATATAAAAAAACCAACACATCCCATGCCTTTTGGGCAGTTGCCCTAATTGTGTTCACGGCAGCGCTGCTCACAGCATTGATATGGATTGGCGCTTCTATTTTAATCCGCGAAGCATCTGAGGCGGTAACCTCTCTCAGCGACATGCTCAACCAACCGGATAACCCTGTCAGCCGTTTAGCAGATAAAATAGAATCCTTTGGGAAACGTTTCAATCTTGGAAATGGAGATTTTTCAGATACCTTCCCCGAAATGGTAAAAGGAGCAGTCGGCCAGATCAGTACCTGGATTGCAGGCGGAGCGGGAAATATTTTGGGACACTTGCCTTCCTTTGTATTTACATTATTTGTAGGAATTATTGCACTGTTTTATTTTTGCCTGGACAGCAAGGGGATCGGGAAAACACTTTCTGGTGTTTTGCCCGGGGAAATCAGAGAAAAAATCACCAAAACCACGTCTGCCGTTATGCGTGGATTAGGTCGGTTTGTAAAGGGCTATTTGATTATTATGCTGATCACCTTTTCCGAACTGCTTTGTGGTTTTTTGGTAATGCGGGTCCAATATGCCTTTCTGGCAGCACTGCTGATTGCCATTGTAGATGTGCTGCCCGTACTGGGAGTAGGCACCGTGTTGGTGCCCTGGTCCATTCTTTCCTTTATAGAGGGAAACGGGGTGCGGGGAATCCAACTGCTGGTACTGCTTGGAATTATGTATATTGTGCGGCAGGCAGTAGAACCCAGGATCCTTGGAAAAAATGCCGGCGTACATCCACTCGTTGCACTGATTTTCGTATACGCCGGCTTTTGCCTGGCAGGTGTCGGCGGAATGATCATTGCGCCGATTTTACTGAATGCGGGAGCTGTTTTATGGGAAGAGCGGGAGAAAAAAAGTGATGCGAAAAGTTGACAAACTGTCTGGGGGGGTATATAATAAATAGGAATCAATACACAAAAAACGGATCGCAGGGGTGCGTGCAAACGCCCTGTGCGATTTTTAGAAAGGATCACTATGCCCAGCAGCATGACAGCCTTTGGCAGAAGCAGGGGAACTTCTGCAGACGGATCGAAAATCATCACGGTGGAAATGAAATCTGTTAACAGCAGATATATGGATGCTGTGATAAAGCTGCCTCGTATGTATGCATATCTTGAGGAGAAAATCAAGACCTGTCTCACTTCCCATGGAGTGTCCCGGGGCAAGGTAGAGGTTTATGTAGGGGTTGAGGTGCTGCAGCAAACGGGAACGGACATTGTTCTGGATACAGCGCTTGCTGCTTCATATATACGGGCGCTGGAGCAGCTGCGGGATCAGTTTGGCCTGCGGGATGATTTGTCTGTGATGCGAGTAGCGCAAAATCGGGAGTTGTTTTCCGTGCGTACCCCAGAGGATGCAGACGGACAGGACTGGGCAGATATTTCTCCCATTCTGACGCAGGCGCTGGATTCCTTTCTGGAACAGCGGGCGTCTGAGGGGCAGCGATTGATTGCCGATATTGCAGAAAAACTTGCAGAGATTCGGGAGATATGTGGAAAAATTGCAGAGCTTTCTGCTCAGGATATTCAAGGATATGCGCCAAAGGTTGTTGAACGGATCAAAAGATTTCTGCAGGATTTTGACGCAGAAGCCAGTGAACAGCGAATTTTGACAGAGGCAGCCATCTATGCGGACAAGGCTGCCATTGACGAGGAGCTGGTGCGCTTAGAAAGTCATTTTGTCACCTTCCGTGAGATCGTTGATCGGGGCGAAGCAGTGGGACGCAAGCTGGACTTTTTGCTTCAGGAAATGAACCGTGAGATCAACACTATTGGTTCTAAAGCCGGAAATATGGAAATCGCGCATCTGGTTGTAGATGTGAAGGCGCTCTTAGAAAAGATTCGCGAACAAGTGCAAAATATCGAGTAAAGCTGCAGAAACGGATAAAAACATATGAAATTTATCAACATAGGATTCAACAATATGATTGCTGCATCCAGAGTCGTTGCGGTAATCGGCCCTGAAAGCGCTCCTGCCAAGCGTTTGATCCAGGACGCCAAGGACGGGGGCAGAGCCATCGACTGCACCAGTGGCCGCAGAACCAGGAGCGTCGTCATTACAGACAGTGATCATATTATCCTGTCGTCTATCCAGCCGGAAACGATTGCCGCAAGACTCACCGGAGAGGAAGAGGAGGATATCCATGAGTAAGAATGGTTTTTTGGTGGTAATCTCCGGCCCCTCCGGCGGCGGGAAAGGGACAGTAGTGCGCAGAGTCAGAGAGATGATGCCCGCACTTGCGTTATCCGTATCCGCGACCACCAGGCTTCCCCGGACGGGAGAAGAAGACGGAAGGGAATATTATTTCTTAGACCGGGATGCTTTTGAAGAAATGGTTGCCAGAGAAGAAATGCTGGAATATACCACTTACTGCGGCAACTATTACGGCACTCCCAAAAAAGAAGCCCAGCGTATTTTGGCGTCGGGAAAAAATATGATTTTGGAAATCGAGGTAGACGGGGCGGCACAGGTGAAACGGCTGTATCCGAATGCGGTTTCCATTATGCTGATCCCCCCTACGATTGAGGAGATGCGTCAGCGGTTGCTGGGACGCGGGACGGAGCCGATAGAAACGGTGGAAAAGCGTTTGGAGCGGGCCGCAGAAGAGATACAGCTTGCAAGCGGATATGATTACGTTGTAATCAATCAAAGAGATGGGATAGAAGCATGCGCCACCCAGATTTGTGAAATAATCCATGCAGAAGGCGCCCGGGCATTTCGAATGGCTGATGAAATAGAAGCATTTTTATTATAATTCAAAAAAGGTAGGAAAAAACATGATTGTACCATCTATTGCAGAACTTACGCAGGGTAAATTTAACAGATATACGCTGGTGATTGCTACAGCAAAGTGTGCGAAAATGATTACAGACGAGTATGTTATGCAGAGAGAACTGGCCGAACGCCGGATCGCCAATAAAGAAACAGATAAAAGTATTGCTTCCATGATCCGCAAGGAATACCGGGATGACAAGGCGGTAAAAACGGCAGTCAACGGTTTGTATAATAAGGATTTTGTGATTGTAGGACTGACAGATGGAGATATAGACGCATCGGATGGCAATCAGGAAGATGCGGAAAAAGCAGCGGAATAAATGACACGAGCGATACTGCCGCCGACTTTTGGCGGCAGTAATTGGTATATCGGGATTTAATGGAGGTAGGCTATGGTCAAGGTCAAGGAATTTGCTGCTGTGCGTGTTATGGATGCACCCTATCATGCGGATCATCCTTATGACTACTATATTCCTGCCGAGTTTTCCGGACGCGTGTTTGCCGGAAGCCTCGTGAGCGTTCCATTTGGCCGGGGAAACCGGCATACCCGTGCAATCGTCACGGAAGTACGGGAATACAGCGACTGTGAAAATACCAAACCCATCGTGGCCCTGTCCGGCGATGACCCGCTTCTGGACCAGGAAATGCTTGGCATGTGCCAGTTTTTATGTGAATATACGCTGTGTACATATGGAGAAGCTGTGCGGGCTGTTGTGCCGTCGGCGGCATTGTCAAAGATGTTTGATTATTACAGCGCTGCAGAGGGGGATCACGATAAAAAAATAAAAAAGCTCTCAGAAAAGGCGCTGTTGTTTTATTCCTATATCAAGGCGAGAGACGAAGTGTCTGCCCAGCAGCTGAAGGCTAAATTTGGAGACGAGGCCGCCGCACTGGCTGCTTCCCTTGTAAAATCCGGGATCATAAAACGTACTTCCAGGATCAAAATACGCTCCAGCGACCGGTACGATGCGTTCATTACACCGGTGATGGACACATTTGCAAGTATGGTCGCGGCAGGTAAATTGAAAAGTCCGCTCCAGGCGCAGATCCTGGTTACCTTATCAAAGACCGGCAGGATCAGCGCGGAAGAGCTGTTTGAACGTATCGGCGCAAGAGCCAGGGTACAGCTGAATGCCCTGGAAAAAAAGAATATGATTCATGTGGAGCGGATTGAAAGCTTTCGCAATCCTTATGCTGTAGGAGAAGACGCAGAGCAGGAGGAGACCACCGCTTTATCTGCAGAGCAGAAGGCGGCGTATGACACATTAGAGTCCCTCTATGCTTCAGGCGCTGCAGCAGCGCTGCTGCATGGCGTGACCGGCAGCGGTAAGACCAGAGTCATCAAGGAGATGATCGATCGGGTGCTGCGGGACGGCCGGGGTGTAATCGTTTTGGTCCCGGAAATTTCCCTGACCCCCCAGGTGGTGGAATATTTTTGCAAATCCTATGGAAACCGGGTGGCAGTGATCCATTCTAAGCTTTCGGCCGGAGAGCGGTATGATGCCTGGAAACGAATCCGAAAGGGACTGGCTGATGTGGTGATCGGTACCCGTAGCGCTATTTTTGCACCCCTTCCAAACATTGGAATGATCGTGATTGATGAAGAACAGGAGCATACTTATAAATCGGATACAGATCCGAAGTATCTGGCCCACGATATGGCCCGCTATCGCTGTGGGTGGCATAAGGCACTGATGGTTCTCTCCTCCGCGACACCGTCTATGAATTCCTATTATAAGGCAGTATCCGGCAATTACACACTAATAGAAATGACCCAGCGATATGGAGACGCCCGGCTTCCAGATGTGGCGATCAGCGATATGCGCAGTGAGATAGACGCTGGGAATACCTCTCCAATCAGTGTGGGGCTGGCCGATCGACTGAGGGAGGTGCGGGACAAAAAATCCCAGGCAATCGTATTTTTAAACCGGCGAGGATACAGCAGCGCGGTGAGCTGTCGGGTATGCGGCGAAGCCATTTGCTGCCCCAATTGTTCGGTTTCCCTTACCTATCATACCCGTTCTCCCATTGGAGAAGCAGAAGACGCCCAGGACTATTTCCGACGGCGCAGTGAGCGTGGGGATCTTGCGTGTCACTATTGCGGGTATCGTACCCCCGTGCCTGCTGCTTGTCCTTCCTGCGGGGCAGAGCACTTTCGTTTTATGGGGTGTGGAACCCAGCAAGCGCAGGAGGAGATTGAACGGCTTGTTCCCGGACTGCGGGTCCTTCGTATGGATATGGATACAACTCAGACCAAAATGTCGCATCGGGAGCTGATCGAAAGCTTCCGGCAGGGCAATGCGGACGTACTTCTCGGCACCCAAATGGTCACCAAGGGACATGATTTTCCAAAGGTGACACTGGTAGGCGTCATGAATGCAGACGGCAGTCTTTACTTAGATGATTACCGGGCGGCGGAGCGTACATTTTCCATGCTGACCCAAGCCATCGGCCGGGCAGGTCGTGCCAAGGATCCGGGAACCGCAGTGGTGCAGACCTGTAATCCGAATTCCCAGGTGATTCGTCTTGCGGCGATGCAGGATTATAAATCCTTTTATGAACGGGAGATTCTTCTGCGAAAAACGCTGGTTTTTCCACCCTTCTGCGATATTGCTATTCTTACGCTTTGCAGCAGTGATGAAGCATTGCTTGCCGCTTCTGCCGCAAAGCTGGCCGACAAGGTGGGGGAGCTTTTGAAGGGAGATTTCCAGGATGTTGAGGCTGTAGTGTTTGGTCCCTTTGAAACGCCGGTTTATCGGGTACAGAATATATGCCGTATGCGCCTGGTGATCAAATGCAGACTCAATAAGCGTGCCCGGAAGATGATCGGCAGTCTGCTGACCGCATTTGGAAAAAGCGGGACAAAAAATCTGACCATCAGTGCGGATTTGAATCCTTCTAATTTATAATATTGCTATAGAGAAAGGAAAGATATAGATATGGCGATTCGAAATATTGTGCAGGAAGGGGATCCGGTCCTGCGCGGAAAATGCCGGCCGGTGGAGGAGATTACACCGCGGATCCTTACACTGCTGGATGATATGAAAGAAACGCTGGCCCATGCGGATGGCGTGGGACTTGCGGCACCCCAGGTAGGGGTGCGCCGCAGAATAGTAATTGTAGTGGATGAAAACGATCAGATGATCGAACTGATCAATCCACAGATCATCGAACAGAGCGGACATCAGCGGGAGTTGGAAGGATGTCTCTCTGTACCGGGCCGGTGGGGCTATACGAAGCGGCCTATGCATGTGACCGTACAGGCAATGGATCGTACAGGAAAGATGTTTACTGTGTCCGGCAGCGGCCTGACGGCCCGTGCCTTTTGTCATGAGATCGACCATTTGGATGGAATCTTATTTATCGATCATGCTGAGGAATGTGATATTGAAGGATAAAGAAAAATAAGGAGGCGGATATATGCGAATACTTTTTATGGGTACCCCCGATTTTGCACAGATTTGTTTGCAGGCTTTGGTAAAGGCAGGGCTGGAAGTCGTCGCCGCTGTAACCCAGCCGGATAAACCGCGGGGCCGGGGATATCAGATGATCCCGCCTCCGGTAAAGGTGTATGCCCAGGCGCAGGAAATCCCTGTGTATCAGCCCCAGACGCTGCGGGACGGCGCCTTTGCAGAGACGTTGGAACAGCTGGCTCCGGATGTGATCGTTGTGGCTGCTTATGGGAAGATCCTGCCTCCCTATATAATCGAGTATCCGCGCCTTGGATGCATTAACGCCCACGGCTCCCTGCTGCCAAAGTATCGGGGGGCTGCTCCCATCCAACGGGCCATTATGGATGGGGAGCAGGAAACCGGTATTACGATTATGTATATGAATCAGGGATTGGATACCGGAGATATGCTTTTGTGGGAGAAAACGCCCATTGGCGATACAGATGATTTTGCATCTATACATGATCGGTTGGCACACATTGCGGGGGGGCTGCTGGTGCGTGTCCTTCCCATGCTGGAATCAGGGGAGGCCGTGCCGGTAAAGCAGGACGATGCGCTGGCAACCTATGCTGCGAAAATCGAGAAAGCAGACTGCGTGCTGGATTTCTCTATGAATGCTCAGTCTCTGCTTTGGAAAATACGGGGACTTTCCCCATATCCCCTTTCTATGACCAGAGCGCCGGATGGAAAGCTTTTGAAAATCGTGTCTGCAACCCTATCGGAGGGAGTGACCCAGCAGCCTGCGGGAACGATAACAGAGGTCTCAGACAGAGGATTCTGTGTGGCCTGCGGCGATGGAAAACAAATACTTGTTACCGGCGTACTTCCGGAAGGAAAGGGAAGAATGTCTGCTGCTGACTTTGTCCGGGGCAGACGGATTCAGGCAGGGGAGCGGCTGGCATGGACGATATAAAAACGGTGAATCCCGGGCGAAGGGCAGCGTTTGCTTCTCTCTGTAAAATGGGGGCGGGGAAGTATGCCAATCTGGAGGTTGGTACCATGCTTTCCCGCATGCAGATATCTGAAGAGGATCGTGGCCTGTATACGGCGCTGGTATATGGTGTTACAGAGCGGCTGATTACGTTGGACTATATGATTCGCACGCTTTCTAAGCGCCCCTTGTCTGTTTTGGATGGAGATGTGCTGTGTGCCCTACGATTGGGGCTGTATCAGTTGGCTTTTATGGATCGGATCCCGCCCCATGCGGCCGTATCCCAGTCTGTTGCATTGGCGCCGGAAAAAGGACGGGGATTTGTCAACGCCCTTTTGCGTACCTTTGTCCGGGGCGGATGTAAAGTACCTATGCCGGAGGGAAATGAGGTGCAGGCTTTGTCTGTACGGTATTCTGTTCCGGTCCCTCTCTGCGGTGCATTTACAGAGTGGTTTGGAAATGATGCGGCAGAAAAAATTTTTGCCGCTTTTTTAGAAAAAGAAGACGTAGCCCTGCGGGTCAATACCTTGCGTCATGATGTGCAGGATGTGGCGGCATGCCTTGGCGGTACTGTATCCAATGTATGTGATGCATGTGTGAAGACCCCTTCTTTTGATGGGATCCTGTCCGGCATTGAGGCAGGGGACTGGTTTGTGCAGGACACGGCATCGGCGCTGTGCGCCCGTCTTGTGGGGGCATGCCCCGGAGAGACAATAGCAGACGTTTGCGCCGCTCCTGGAGGGAAAAGCTTTGCAATGGCCGTGGAAATGGAAAATCAGGGGAAAGTCTATGCGTTCGATCTGCACAGCAATAAGCTTTCCCTGATCCGGCGCGGCGGGGAGAAATTGGGTATTACCATATTGGAAACAGAAGAACGTGATGCCAGAAAACCGCGGGAATCTCTTGTGGGGCGGGTTGATCGGGTATTGTGCGATGCACCTTGCTCCGGGCTTGGCGTCATTGGAAAGAAACCGGATATAAAATACAAGGATTTGGATACGATTTCCCGCCTTCCGGTGGTGCAGTACGATGTTTTGGTTGGGGCGTCGGCATACGTGCGTCCAGGGGGGACGCTGGTATATTCTACCTGCACCTTAAATCCTGCAGAAAATGCAGGCGTGACCGATCGGTTTTTGGAGGAGCATCCGGATTTTATACCTGCACCCTTTTCCTTTGCGGGCGCAGAGCAGAGCAACTTGACTCTGTTTCCCCATATCCACGGTACAGACGGTTTCTACATTTGCAGAATGCAGAGAAAGGGAGGACAGCGTGGCTGAAAAACCAGATATATTGGGCATGACCCTGGAGGAATCGAAAGCCTTTGCAAAGGATCTGGGTGAGGCGTCCTTTCGAGGACAGCAGCTTTACGGCTGGATGCAGAAGGGTGTTTTTATAGACGAAATGACCAATCTGCCTGCGTCCTTTCGCGAAAAGCTCCGGGAAGAGTGTACCTACCGTATGCCGCGGATCATCCAAAAACAGGTATCTCAGATCGACGGCACGATCAAATACCTTATGGGCATGATCGATGGAGAATGTGTGGAAAGCGTTTTCATGCGCTACGCCCACGGGAATACTGTGTGTGTGTCCTGCCAGGCCGGATGTCGAATGGGGTGTGCTTTTTGTGCATCTACCCTGCGGGGACGCAGCCGGGATCTGACGGCCTCAGAAATCTTAGGGCAGGTGGTGGTGATCGGCAGAGACACGGGAGAACGTGTCGGCGGCGTGGTTATGATGGGAATCGGCGAACCGTTGGATAATTATGATAATACCATTCGGTTTCTGCACCTGGTTTCCCAGAAGGAAGGGCTAAATATTGGGCTGCGGCATATATCCGTGTCAACCTGCGGACTTGTACCGAAAATTCTTCAGCTGGCACAGGAGGGGCTTGCGGTGACTTTGTCTGTCTCCCTGCATGCCAGCGACGACAGTGTGCGTGACAGGCTTATGCCCATAAACCGGACCTATCCCATTGACAGCCTTTTAGAAGCCTGTCAGCAATACTTTGACAAGACAGGACGGCGGGTCTCTTTTGAGTATACGCTGATATCCGGCGAGAATGACAGTATTGAACATGCTGCGGCGTTGGCTGACCGGCTCCGGCAGGCCATCCACGGGCCCTGTCACGTAAATTTGATTTTGCTCAATCCTGTTCGGGAAACGTCGTTTTCCGCCCCGGAAAGAGCACGGGCAAAAGAATTTTGTGCCTATTTGGAAAAACGGGGAATCGGTGCTACCATCCGCCGTAAGCTGGGAAGTGATATCGACGCATCCTGCGGACAGCTGCGGTTGAATCATGTAGAAAATGCAGATTCTATTAAAAAATAAAAAAAGACCTTCGGGTCTTTTTTTTATTTTTTAAGCGGATGGAAACTGTCCGGTTAATACGATAAACTTAGGATGCAAAGACCAAATATATAAGGAGGAAAAGAAATGGATTTTGCAAACGTAGCGAGCGTAGCAGCGATCACGGTGATCTGTTATCTGATCGCAATAGGAGTAAAGGCAACAAAGCTGGATAATAAGTACATTCCTGTGATATGCGGGGTAATGGGTGGGATCCTTGGGATCGTAGGAATGTTCGTGATTCCCCAGTACCCCGCAGGAGATGTGCTGAACGCAGCGGCGGTGGGTATTGTGTCCGGCCTTGCAGCCACCGGAGCGAACCAGGTATACAAACAGCTTACAAAACCGGCAGAAAAAAAGGAGGAAGAAGTATGAGCAACAGCAGTTTAGTCAACTACACAAAGATATCTCCAAACAGCAACAATCCCCGAAACAGCGCGATCAAAAAGATTACGATTCACCACTGCGCGGGGAATGTGACTGTAGAAGCATTAGGCGATGTTTTCGCGCCGGTATCCCGGCAGGCCAGCGCAAACTATGGGATTGACAGCGACGGACGGGTCGGGATGTACGTAGAGGAAAAGAACCGTGCATGGACCAGCAGCAGCGGGGAGAACGATCATCAGGCGATCACCATAGAGGTGGCCAATGATGGAGGCGCGCCGGACTGGCATGTGAGTGACAAGGCTTTGGCGAAGCTAATCGAGCTTTGCGTGGATATCTGCAAACGTAATGGAATCCAGTCTCTGAACTATACAGGAGATGCCAGCGGGAATCTGACCCGACACAATATGTTTGCGGCGACCACCTGCCCGGGGCCGTATCTGCAGGGAAAGTTCCCGTACATAGCGGATGAGGTAAATCGACGGCTGAATCAGAGTGTTGAAAAAGCGCCGTCCGGCAGGATTGCCGCATACCACAAGCTGGACGGAACGGACGTAGGAAGAGGAGCGGACAAGCTGATCCGGTATACAGGCGTGCGCACAGGGACCAATGTATACGGATTTGAGGTACCAATCGACCGAAACGGAATAGCGACAAGGAATCCGGAGTATGTGGGAAACAGTGCTGTACCGGCAGGGGGATATGTACTGTCTGGCCATGGAGAAGCAGGGCAGTGGCTGTATGCCAATGTACGAGAAGGATACCAGGTAGGGATCTACGATGGGAACGTAAAGGCAGTGCAGGCGTGCTGCAAGAGTCTGGACGGTGTCAACACAGGTCGAGGGGAGAATCAGCTGATCGCCTATACGAGAGGTATGACGGGAACCAATCCGTATGGATTTGAGGTATGCATTGTAGACGGTGTAGCAACGACGGACCCTGTATACGGGGAGGGAAACATTATAGTAGCCGATGGTACATATGTGCTGTCCGGACATGGAACGGCAGGCCAGTGGCTTTTCAACAACGTGAAGAAGGGGACACGGGTTACGGTAGATACCAACATTGGTTTTGTCAAAGTTGAATAATGAAAGGGAGAGTATAAGCTCTCCCTTTTCTTTCATTTTAAGGTATAAGGTGTTTTTTGTATTTCTTAACATAATATGACATTAATATGAATTTTTATATTATATAATATAAATAAAGTTAAGCTTGGCTGTAATATTTTCAATAAAAATTACAAAATTAAGGAAAGAGATATAATTATGAAGAAAAAAGTAGTAACCTTTATAATGGTATTGTCCATGTTGTCTGCCATCCTTCTGGTGCCAATGTCCGCGTCTGATATAACATCGGGCGATTATACCTATACGGTTACAGACGGATGCGCAACAATTACAGGATATACTGGCAGCGCAGCAAATTTAACCATTCCCAGTGAGATTGATGGGTATACTGTGACGAAAATCGGGGACAAAGCGTTTCTAAGTAATGCAACAATTGAAACGGTTATCTTTCCAAATTCTGTTGAAGCAATCGGTGAATCCACATTTAATGGCTGTACTAATTTGAAATCAGTTATTCTCTCCGAGAATCTTAAAACGATCGGTAGAAGTGCATTTCAGATGAGTACGTTGTCTGACATCCAATTGCCAGATGGTGTGACGTTTATTGACAAATTTGCATTTTTAAATACAAAGCTTACATATATCAACTTACCTTCGTCTTTAACAACCATAAGCGATTCTACCTTTGCAGTTTGTCAAAGTCTTGCATATGTACGGATTCCACATAATGTTACATTCATTGCCTCAAATGCGTTCTCTGCCTGCAAAACAGAGCTTCTTACTATCGTAGGCTGTGCCAATTCCACAGCACAAATCTTTGCAGAAGAGAAAGGCTTCACTTTTGCCACCATTCCCTGCAATGATCACACCTTTTCCAGCGGTGCATGTACCTGCTGCGGCATTCTCCTCGGGGATCTGAACAAGGATGGAGTGGTAAACACGGAGGATTATACCATTATCGTCGGCTACATAGATGACCCCTCCGCCTGTCCGGATCTGTCCATTGCAGATGTGAACCAGGATGGTATACTGGATATCAACGATAGGCTGTTCCTATTGGAGATTATATCTGGCGTTAGCACATGGCCGGTATGATATGGCGTATTAAATAAAATTTACAGTCGAGCTTAACGTGTGTTTTATGGTAAATATAAATAACGGACAAGGGGATAAACCTTGTCCGTTATTCATGCTCTCTCAAAACGATTTACACATTTTTGAAAAAACGCGTATTGAAACACAGCAAAATAAATTTGCTTTATTTGATCAACATCTTGTTCTATAAAAAAATCATTTATTACTACATATTCAAAAATCAGATATCAGAGTAGCGGCAGATTGTGCGGCATATGGAACTATATAGTCGAGAACTTTATAGTAACACAGGGTAAAATATTATCACAATCCGAAGATAGATTAGCGATAGAATCAGTTAAGCTAATTTGAAAATTGGCGAGATCATATTCTTCGATTTGTTGTGGATTTTCTAGGCCAAAATATTCTGCGTCCACAGATGAAATACCAAACTCAATTGCCATCTCTTTTAGATTTTACCTTTTCCTAACAACGCAAATACCATATGGAAATTGTCCGCATTTTGAAGTGCAGCCCAGGAGAAAGAAAGGATATCTTTACTGTAGTCATCCTCCTGGGAAGTGATCCAGATTCCTTCCATTGATGCAATTACAGAGTATTTTGCGTCAAGCAGTTTGGCATAACCTCGCGCCTGTGTCTTGCTTCCTCAAGAAGTTTTGTCGTTACTATAGAATATTTCGCTTCGATTAGATAGGCGGCAGACTGATGCCCTTTTGATACAATCGGATGAATCACAAAATCCGGAATCAACGCATGGCTGTGATTTCCAGTCTCAATATATAGCTGTTGCCTGTAGTCAGTTTCATTGTAGCCCAAATTCGTTAAAAACGGTTTGATTAACTGATTCTCAACATCTTTTTCTTTGATTAAAGTTAAGTCTTTACTATTTTCAACATAATCAAATCGAGGAAGGTCAGCCTTTGTCAAATCAAGCAAATGGTTATATACAGACGGGTATAGCTCAACTCCATTTACACCCTGCATATTCTTCTTGACAATGGGTAGCTCTCGGAATACTGGGTCTTGACCGAGTTCCTTTTGGGAAACACGATTGATCTTACAGAGCCTAGAAATATATGTACACCTGTAATAGTAGAAGAATGGATCATTAAACCCTACAGAAACGCTACGCCAGATAGAATCAATTGCACTGACTGGTGAACGCAAATACATAACAATCATATCGCCGGCCATCGTATCCGGATTACACTGCCAGCAAGCGATTTCCTCTGGATTATCGGTTAAAAAACAATCATCTTTGGAGCCACCTATGAGGTATGCGCTTTTTGGCTCCGGAAGCTCTTGTATAATGTAACTATCCGTTCTACCCACATACTTAGGAGCAAAGTCGTACAAGAATGCACATAGTTCGTAGGGCGACATATTGTGTTTCTCTCTAAACTCATAAAGAGTTACACAGATTTCTCCATAATAGAAGAATCTGCCTTTATAATCCTTTTTGGAAGGAATCTCCGGAAGCAGTATGTCAAATTCCTGTGCGATTCTCTCAAAGATATTGAAATTGCACTTGAAATAATAGAGCACAAAAACCTCAGAGAGTTCAATTGAAAGTTGGGTTGAAAAGTATGCAATAGAATTGGCAAACCACTCAAAAATCCTTTGTGGAGAATCATCTATTTCTGCTTGGGCGGTGGTGTACACAAATTCTAATGCCGATTCGATAGAATATTCACCATCATCAAGTAGATAAGCACCTTGCGCCAAATCACCACATAAATCAGACAACTCTTCGTGCAGACCGGTATTTACTGCACGACTTGGACAATATGCCTTATGTAATTCGCATACTTTTTCAGTATACGCTCTTGAAAGGTTCCCTCTTAGATTGGTTTCGAAGAATTTGACCATTTCTCCGCCAGGACCGGATAAATATGTCTGCCAAACATAATCGTTGAACATTGTGCGTTCACCATCCTAGTTTTTGTCAATTACATACAAGTAGTATGTAGAAAGAAGGTCATGAAAAAGCTCTACTTTTTCATCATAGGATACATTTTCGTTTTTAAAGTATCCCTTCACGCGAGAACTAATTTCAAAGCTTTCATCTGTTGCATCTGTACCAAAGTAATCCAGACCTACACCAAAGAAGTCAGCAAATCGTTTCAGCTCATCAATGCTGGGTGAACGCCTATTAACCTCGTAGTTAGATATGGTTGCTCTTGACAATCCCAGTGCATCAGCTAAATCAAATTGCGTAATACCTCTGTTTTTTCGAAGAATCTGAATTTTTGTTCTAACATTGGCTCTTTCTCGACGAACCCCCTGGCGGTTATTGCCTTTTCGGTGATTATAGCCTTTTTCCGGATCGGTTGCTTCCAATGTTTCAATTAGGAGCTTTTCAGATTCTTTCGCCTTCTCCCAGGAAAGACTATCAGCCACAATTTTATGATGAAAGCCGCTCTCCCAACCGAATTTCTTAATATGGGCATACAGATCGGAATTGCCCTTATAGCTTTCACCATCTAACCAACGATCATTTGCATCCTTGCTCGTGATTCCTACATATACCTTATCGTTTACAAGCATGTATGAATATAAAGGACATACGAGTCTTCCTGCTGATCTGCGTCAATTACTACATTGTCTTCCATCACTATTAACCCCTTTTCTTTATTCTGATTATTCTGGTTCCTACTATATATCTCTATCCGTCCAATAAACCGGGTATGTTAAAAAGTGCGCAGCCGAAGCTGCGCACGAAAAACACACAGCCCCAATTTGCTGCGACACAAACTTCCACTTTACCGACAGGTATACGAAAACGGGCATGCATTTTTACCGAAATAAAAATGCACACCTATCAGCAAAGTTATTCAGTTTGTGTCGCAAAAATATATTACCACAAGTTTCAACAAAAATAAAGAGCAAATATAAAACATAATGGCAGAGAGCCGAATTGATTCTCCGTCACCATTCAAAAAGTTATTGGGGCAGAAATTGATCCTGCCCCAATCTTGTCAAAGAATATTCTCAATAGAAATGGAAAATCCGAACACATCTCCAACTTGGAAGATTGCGTTCGGATTTTCCTTACTTGGTGCGAGTGTTCATAACGGACTTGATAAAAAACATTGAATAACCGGCATAAACACACATATTTTTCACTTACACATTTGTGTATTTCAAAATTTCTTCGTAAAATAAAAACACAGAAACGAGGAAACGAGGAAACGAGATTATGTCAAAATTTATTGAAGAATTCTATTACGGTAACATCGATCCCCAAGCACGAAGCGCTAAACAAAATAAAACGGTTCAAAAGCAGATGGAGGTTCTTATGCTCAATGAGGAGTTTTTGACCGAAGCACTCACAGGCGAGAACAAAAAGAAGTTTCTTGATTTTATTAATGCTTGGAGTATCGTCAACGGAGAATCCAATCTCGACAGTTTTATTATGGGATTTCGATTGGGAGCAAACTTTGCATACGATGCTTTTGTATCAACCGAAGCGCCGTTTAAGGATTTACTGAAGGAGTGAACGATATGACAAAGAAATATTACATAGCTCTTGATGATTACGAGCGAGGAACGATTATCGACTGCCTTAATGAAAAGCGCAACAAACTTATTGTGGACGGAAAATATACCGATGCAGTTGACGAAGTGTTTTTCAAAATTCTTAACTCAAAGCAAAAGAAATTCAAAGTGATTTACAAGGAGGTTTAATTATGGAAAAGCGTATTTTTAATGAACAGACGGGCATCAGCTACACTTTGCAAGGTAATTATTATTTACCCGATCTTACTCTCCCTGAACAGGAAGATAAGCATATCGGCTTGTGGGGACATCGTCATTTGTGTCATATCAAGAGGCACAAAAAAGTTTTATACACGAATCTTCTAACAAGCGGTAAACTAAATAGCTATCTTGCTGACATTGACGAGCAAGCAGAGAATATGTTTTTTCGGCTCGTAGAACAAATGGTAGAGCGTGAGGGCGTGACAGAAAAACTCAAAGCAGATAACCAAATGGAGTGGGTTGCTCGGATGAATAACATTCGTAGCAGCGTCGCAGAAATTGTAAACCACGATATAATTTACGCTTAAAAGACAACGGCGGTAGGGAGAAATCCCTGCCGCCATTTTATTTTGTGCTTTGAGGTTGACATTATAAACCGATTGTTTTATAATATCAATCGGATAATATATTATGGAGGTTACATATGACTACTTCGGAACAAATTCGAGTATTGTGTGTTAGAACAGGCGTTAGTTTGTCTGAACTTGCACGAAGAATAAATCAGACTCCGCAAAATTTCAATGCCAAGTTGAAAAGAAATACAGTTACACAAGATGAACTTAATCAAATTGCCAAAGTACTTGGTGTTACATACGAACAGTATTTTGTATTATCAAATGGCGAACAAGTAAAATGAGAAAGGACTTAGTTATGACTGAACATAAAATAGTATTTGGCGATAGTCGTTCGCTAAATCAAATTAAAGATAAATCTGTACAATTAATCATAACATCTCCGCCATATTGGCAATTAAAAGATTATGGAACAGAGGATCAAATAGGTTTTAATGATAGCTATGAAGAATACATAAACAATCTTAATCTTGTTTGGAAAGAATGTAATCGTGTATTGGCAGATGGATGCAGATTATGTATCAATATTGGAGATCAGTTTGCTCGCTCCGTGTACTATGGCAGATATAAAGTTATTCCTATTCGTACTGAAATTATTCGTTTTTGTGAATCATTAGGTATGGATTATATGGGAGCTATTATATGGCAAAAGACCACCACTATGAATACTTCTGGTGGTGGAGCAATTATGGGAAGTTTTCCTTATCCTCGAAACGGCATATTAAAAATGGATTATGAATTTATATTGCTCTTCAAAAAATTAGGAAATGCTCCTAAGCCTACCCCGCAACAAAAAGCCGCTTCAGAAATGACCAAAGAGGAATGGAGTCAGTATTTTTCATCTCATTGGAATTTTAATGGTGTAAAACAAATGGGACATATTGCTATGTTTCCGGAGGAACTTCCAAAGAGATTGATTAAAATGTTTTCTTTCGCAGGCGAAACGGTTTTTGATCCGTTTGCCGGAAGTGGCACAACTTCATTAGCAGCCAAACACTTAGGTAGAAATTCTATCGGATATGAGATAAACAAAGAATTTGCACCTATTATTAAGGATAAGCTTTGCTCTGAGCAAATGAGTCTTTGTGAAGATTCGCAAGTCGTATTTATCGAAGATAAAGATGGCGTGAAGCATACAATTGAAGATTTACCTTATGTTTTTAGCGATCCTCATAGAATGGATAAGAAAATAGATGTAAAGAAGCTGCAATTTGGTTCTAAAATTGATAGCAAAGAACAAAAACGAGAAGATTTATTTGCTGTAAAGAATGTACTGTCCGCAAATACAATCGAACTTAATAATGGACTTGTTATTAAACTTTTGGGAATAAGACCTATACCAGAGTGTGAGGATCAGGCAGTAAATTATCTACAAGAAAAATTTAAGAAAAGAAAAGTTTTTCTTAAATATGATTCTATCAAGTATGACAAAGACAACAATTTGTTATGCTACGTTTATTTAGATAATAAAACATTCATTAATAATCATTTGGTTAGAACCGGATATGTAGATGTTGATACATCATTTGATTATGCTTGCCAAAAGAAATTTTTAAATTCACTTTCCAACTAAAGAATGGGCGGAGGTTTTCGCCTCCGCCCATAATATTATTCTTCCACTTCGACAGTTAATCCTGTTTTAGTTTTGGCGTAATAAATCATTTTAACAGCAATAGTTTCGGACAAGCGCCCCATAGTTTTGTATGTATCAGGCTTTACGGAATACGGAACGTTACCAACATAGCCGTCAATACCAACAGATTCCTCTTCAGGGGTGGCGAGACGATAAGTTGTGCACTTACGTTCTGCAAGAGAAGCTAAAATCGCTTTCTGTACATACATACCATTGAATGTCTTAGCAATAACAAGATCTTCAACCCAATGTTTAACCATTTCACGATCAATAAGCGGAATTGCATCACGAAGATTCTGCACCTGTGCGTAAATCTTTTCAGTTGCCTTTTCAAAGGCATCGGGATATCTTTCTATATACCAATCGTGCCAGTTTTCAATGGTAATTTCTTCTCCAGAAGCCATAAACTCCGGAAACAGCTCGGACATTTGACCGACAACAACAGGGCGAGTTCCCTGTGCATTTTGGTTTGCCCAGTTAATCAGCTGTGAAGTGTATTTGGGAAAACTGAAAGTATCACTTTCGTTATAGCTTTCAATGTTTTCGTTTTTCAGCGTGTATTTCATTGTTCATCTTCCTCCTCAATGTAATAATCGACGCTTTTATCTTTCTTGTTTTCGCTATAGTAAACCATTTTCGCTTTAATTGTTTCATTATTTTTTGCAGCGGAATCTTTATAAGATTCTGATTTGACTGAATATGGAACATCGTCGATATACCCATCAATACCTTGTCCTTCTTCAATCGCATTTGGTCTTCTATATGTAGCGTTTTTATTTGTAGCAATATCTTTTAGAATTTCCTCTTGGGCATAGAGACCGGAAAATGTTTTGGTGAACATTAAATCGTCATAGTAATCTACCAAATCTTGTTCAGTAATGGAATTAATAGCTTGTTTTTCCAATTCAAACTGTTTTTTTAGTTTTTCCAGTCCACTATCGTACTGTTCGGAATGATTGTCTTGATAGTATTTCTTCCAATTTTCGGGACTTGGTTCTATGGCATTTTCTACATAGTTAGGAAATATTTCGGTTGCTAATTTGCCCACAGTTTCGGGGCGACTTGAGTGAGCATCCCTGTTAACGGTATTTAGAAATGCCGAGTGGTATTTCTTTGGTTTATAAGGGTTTTTATATTCTGCATTATTAGACTCTTTAATTTTATCCTTTGGTATTTTCTTAATATCCTTACTCATTGTTGTTCTCCAAAAACAGTTTATATGTTTCGATCTCAAGTGCATCGGCTATACGTTGAATGTTTTCTAAAGAAATACTTCTGCGATAGCATTCAATGGCACTGATATAAGTACGGTGCATATCACATTTATCAGCAAAAGCTTCTTGAGATATACCCATAGCGGTACGGTATTTCTTTAAGTTGGTTCCGAAAACTTTTACAATATCCATAGTTGCAATCCTCCTGATAACATATTATAATATAATTGAACACTATAAGTCTACATACAATAAGTATCTGAAAAGAGGTCTTAAAATGGCTATACAGAAAATCAAAATTCGTAATTTTAAATGCTTCAAAGGATTGTTTGAAATTGAATTAAACAAGGGTTTGAATATTCTCGTTGGAAACAACGAGACCGGCAAGTCAACAATTTTAGAAGCAATACATATTGCATTAACAGGTTTATATGGTGGAAGAAATATTAGAAACGAACTTTCTCAATACCTGTTTAACAAAGAAGTCGTTGACTCATACATTAATTCTGTTAATAGCGGTTCCGCATTGCCACCTCCTTCAATTAGCATTGAAATTTTCTTTGACGGTTCTATAGATCCTGAGTATGAAGGAAATGAAAATTCAGAGCACGATTCTTGTGAAGGCTTGAAGTTTGAAATCGATTTTAATGAAAAATATAATAGTGAATATAATACTCTGGTTTCAAAGAGAAATATGATGAGTATTCCAATTGAATATTACGAAGCTTCTTGGACGTCGTTTGCTCGTCAATCTGTTACTATTCGAAGCATTCCAATTAAATCAGCAATGATTGACTCTTCAAACTATCGCTATCAAAACGGCTCGGATGTCTATATTTCAAGAATCGTGAAAGATTTGCTTTCGCCCGAAGAAGTAACAGCAGTTTCACAAGCACATAGAAAGATGAAAGATGAAAGATACGTTCATTGATGACGATTCTATCAAAGCAATTAATGCACGAATCAGTTCAGAATCATCAATAGTAGAAGGAACGGTTTCATTAACTGTAGATTTAGGAACGAAAAATGCTTGGGAGAGCAGTTTGGTTACACAACTCAACAATGTTCCCTTCGGATATATAGGTAAGGGAGCTCAGTGTGTAATGAAAACCGAATTGGCGTTGACTCACAAAAGTGCACAACACGCACAAATAGTTCTTCTTGAAGAGCCTGAAAGTCACCTGTCCTTTTCGAAATTGAATCAATTGATTAAAGCTATTGAGGAAAAATACGAGGACAAGCAAATAATAATTTCCACACACAGTAGTTTTGTTGCAAATAAGTTGGGGTTGGAAAATTTGTTGCTCCTTGAAAATCATCAAGTTATTAGAGTAACAGAATTGGCGTCAGCAGATTTCTTTAAGAAAATATCGGGATACGACACCTTAAGACTTATATTGTGCAAGAAAGCTATATTGGTTGAAGGTGATTCTGATGAGCTTGTAGTTCAAAAGGCGTATAAGAACAATAACAACAATCATCTCCCAATTGAAGATCAAATTGATGTAATTTCGGTAGGCACATCTTTCTTAAGATTTTTGGAATTAGCAGAAGCGTTGAATTTAAATGTTGCTGTGGTTACAGACAATGATGGTAATGTTGATGCTATTGAAAGAAAGTACGCTAATTATATTAAGGCGAATAAGAAAGATAATATCAAAATCTGTTATGATGAGGTTGTGGATACTGGTACGCTCACCATTAATGGCAAGCCATATAACTATAACACTCTTGAGCCCAAACTATTAAAAGCAAATGGAAACGATTTAGTGTTATTTAATAATATACTTGGTACTGATTTTGAATCTCTTGATGAACTTCAAAAATATATGAAACATCACAAGACAGAGACTGCATTGGCTGTTTTTGAAACAAGCGAAGAGGTGGCTTTCCCTGAGTATATATTGGAGGCTATAAAGGATGAGTAATAAACTTATTATTGCTGCGGCAGGCTCAGGCAAAACAACTCATCTTGTCAATGAAGCTTTGAGGGTTACAGATGGCAAAGTTCTTATTACTACATATACCGAGGCAAACGAAAAAGAAATTATCAAGAAATTCTACAAATTAAACGGGTGTGTACCGGATAATATTACTGTTCAAACTTGGTTTTCGTTTTTAATACAACACGGAGTTAAGCCCTATCAAAGTGTTATTTATAACGGCAAGGTTAAAGGATTGTTGTTAGTTAATGAAAAATCCGGCTTTCGTTTTAGAGGTAGAAATGGACAACCGGTATACTTTAGAGAAGATGATCCGAAAAATCATTATTTCAGCAAATCCCAACATATATATTCTGACAAGCTTTCCAAATTTGTTGTTAAAGCGAACGAATTAACGGATGGCAAAGTAATCAAGCGGATAGGCAAAATTTATTCCCATATATTCATTGATGAGATTCAAGATATGGCAGGATATGATTTAGAAATAATCAAACTTTTGTTTTCTTTAGACTCTAACATTTTATTGGTTGGAGATCCACGACAAGTAACATATCATACTCACGATGAAGCAAAATATAAAAAGTATACAAACGGCAACATAAAAGAGTTTGTTGAGCACGAGTGTTCAGAGTTTTCTGTTGATATAGACGAAACAACACTTAATAAGACTTATCGAAACAATCAACAAATATGTGAATTCGCCAATTCAATTTATAGCGATTTCAAACCTTGTGAATATGTCGATCACAAACCTACGGGGCACGATGGAGTGTTCTTCGTATCGCCGTCGGATATAGATACTTACTTATCAATCTATCAACCTATGCAACTAAGAGATACCCGAAGAACGTCTGTAAATTCTATGTATTCCGCAATGAATCTCGGTGAATCCAAAGGGCTTACTTTTGAAAGAGTGTTAATTTACCCGACTTCAAAGATGCTTGATTGGATATTGGATCATAACAAAGAAATGAAACCACAAAGCAAATCGAAATTTTATGTTGGAGTCACAAGAGCGAAACATAGTGTGGCAATAATCTTTGATAATAAAAAAGGAATTACCATACCGGGAATAACTAACTTCACATTATAAGGAAATCGGCGGACTTACCTCCGCCGATTTTTTAAGTGTTATCATAAAAAAGTTCGTGTTGTGACAAAAAATCTCTTGACAAACGAATGTTCTATCGTGTATACTGAAATACCCTCATAGAGGGACTACAACTGAATATGATGTCCTCGTAGAGGTATAGTTAGGTACAAATCCGCTATACCGCCGGCGATCTCTTTTGAGAAAGCCGTGACTCGCCACCGTGATTTTTTGTACTGTTTAAGGTGGAGTTGAGCCGACACAAACAGTATGGTCTTTTGAATTAATTCAAAGCCGTTATGTATGAGCATCTGATTTGAAGCGAGAGCTAAACGCTCCTGCCGATGATTAGTGTTGATACATAACGGCTTTTTATTTTTTCTCGGACTACTTATTCGAAATATGGTGACATATAACCTCAGTTGCACTTTGAAAATTGAATACCCGTTACCGAATGTAGATACTACGCCAAGACCTCTTTGAAAGAGCGAGCGAAAACGACGTGTAGCGAGATGCTATGGGTTAGGAATTAACGGACATTCGGGAGAACGGCAAGCGGTTCTTTTTGTAAAAATAGGAGTAATTAACCTCGAAAATGCTCAGAGTAATTGCATTATCTTAGCGAGCAGACTGTTTGTACTCCTATCGGCGCAAAACAGTACTCGTTAGGGGCATCCCTAAAACCCAATTTTACGAAATCAAACAAAGAAAGGAGATTAAAATCTATGACACAGTATGAAATCCCAATCGAAATCAAAAAGAAAAAGTCCGCCCGTATCCCCATAGACAAGCTGCACGATTTTGATGGTCATCCGTACAAAGTTACAGACAATGAAGATATGGACAAACTTGTGGAAAGTATTAAATTGCAAGGTATTATCAATCCCCTTATCGTAAGGCTGAAAGATAATACTGCCGATGAATACGAAGTAATTTCGGGACACCGAAGATTACACGCAAGTAAAAGAGCGGGACTTACAGAAGTACCCGCCTTAATTTATCCCTATACCAAAACCGAAGCGGCAATTGCCGTTGTGGACAGCAACCTGCACCGAGAACGAATATTACCCAGTGAAAAAGCTTTTGCCTACAAAATGAAGATGGAGGCTTTAAAAGAGCAAGGTAAACGAACCGATTTAACCTCGTCGCAAGTTGCGACAAAGTCGGATACAGCTACCGAGATCGGCAAAGCGGCAAACGAGAGCCGTGACCAAGTGTTTCGGTATATCCGTTTAACCAATCTTATCCCCGAACTGTTACAGCTTGTGGATGAAGAACGAATCGCACTTACTCCTGCTGTGGAGTTATCCTATCTCGCCGAGCAGGAGCAGTACGATTTACTAAGTACCATTGAGAGTGAGGACTGCACTCCGTCGCTCTCGCAGGCAGTACGGCTAAAGAAATTATCCCAAGCAGGTCAGCTTAATGCGGATAAGATCTTCGCCGTTATGAGTGAAGAAAAGGCAAATCAAAAGGAACGAATTAGTTTTCCCTTTGAAGATGTCCGCCGCTTCTTCCCTAAGAGTTATACCCAAAAAGATGTATATAATGCAATCTTAAAGCTTATCGGTGAAGATTATCAGCGCCGTGAGCGAGCAAGAAAAAATCGTGATGAAAGGTAAGGAAATATTATGAAATTTATATGTGGTCTTGCACAGCAAGAAAATGAGTATGTGATAAACGGAGTTAAGTATATCGTCGGCTCATCATTTATGACGGCTAAAGTTAAAAACCACCCGACAATTACTGACCGTTTCAAAAGAATTGTAACAAGTGATTTCGTACCTTTGACGGACGAATCACCTCCGAGTAAAATGGCAGTAGAATATGTGTGTTCGACTGCCGGAAAGGAGGACTAAATGCAGTCGAAGAAAAAAGATAATGTCGGCATAACCGCTTTATACTGCCGACTATCCCGTGATGACGGAACGGATAACGATAGCAACTCTATCATTAATCAAAAGAAACTGTTGCAGAAATACGCAAAAGAACACGGATTTTCCAACACCCACAGTTACGTGGATGACGGTTATACGGGAACAAACTTTAACCGCCCCGGATTTCAAAAGCTGCTTGAGGACATTGAAATGGGATATGTAAGTGTGATTATAGTAAAAGATATGTCCCGACTTGGCAGAGATTATCTGCAAGTGGGATATTACACCGACACCTACTTTCCCGACAGAAATATCCGCTTTATAGCAGTAAATGACTGTGTGGACAGTGCAGACGGCGAAAATGAACTTGCACCTTTTCGTAACGTTATGAACGAAATGTATGCAAGAGATATTAGCCGTAAGGTCAGAAGCTCCCACAGACTTCGTGGTAATGCAGGAGAACCGTTATCTCAGCCACCATACGGATACTTGAAAGCACCTGAAAACAAAAAGAAGTGGATAATCGATCCCGAAGCTGCACAAGTGGTACAAGATATATTCCGAATGTGCTTGGAGGGTAAAGGTAATGAAACCATTGCCCGAATTCTGCAAGAACGAAAGGTGTTAATTCCGATGGCGTATTGGAGAGAAAAAGGTCTTGGCAGAGGCGGAAAGAAAGCACAACCCGATCCGTACAAATGGTGTAAAACCACCATAGCAAAGATACTTGCTCAGCAGGAATACTGCGGTGATGTAATCAACTTTAAGACCTATTCAAAGTCGTTCAAGAACAAAGCCCGTATTCCTAACCCTGAAGAGAATTGGGCGGTGTTCAAGGATGTTCACGAGCCAATTATCGACCGTGAAATCTTTGAAGCGGTACAGAAGCTCACCAAGAAAACCAAACGTCGAGCGCCGAAAGTAGACAATGCTGAAAAGAATATGTTTTGTGATTTGCTCTACTGTGCCGATTGCGGTAGCAAGTTGTGGTCGCACGTAAACACCATAAACAAGGATATTCAGTATTTCAGTTGCTCCAACTACAAGGTAGATACGAGAGGAACTTGCGAAACACGGCACTATATCCGAGCCGATGCCATAGAACAAGTGGTAATGCTTGAACTTAGGCGAATGGCTACGTTCTTACAGAGTGACGAGGAAACCTTTGCAGACCTGCTTGCTCAGAAGACACAAAAGGATATTATCAACGAACAAAAAGCCTTACAAGGTGAACTGCAACGCTGTACGGCACGAAACCAAAAGGTTGCCGAGTTTTACGAAAAACTCTACGAGGACAATGTTTCGGGTAAGGTGACGGACGAATGGTTTATGCAGTTATCCCACAAATACGAAGTGGAGCGTATGGAGCTGAAAACCAAGATTGCATCCTTAAACGAGAGGATAAACAATCTTGGTACAATGCAACAGAACAAAGACCGCTTTATCAATGCCATCCGAAGATTTATGGAAATGCAAAAGTTGACCGCACCGCTTCTTCGGGAACTCATAGACGAGATAATGATTTATGAAACAGAAGGCGTTGGTAAAAACCGCAGTCAGAGGATAATGATCCATTACAAATTTATCGGGTATATTGAAATACCCGAATGCGGAAGTAATTACAAAGCAGATACACGAAAAGGTGTAGCAGTCGAGTATATTACCAAATCCGCATAAAACAAAAGAGCAGGCTTAAACCTGCTCTATACATAACGAAGAAACTCGAAATTGCAAAAAAATCGAGTGTCCATAACTCAAATCCGTTATGAACACTCGATATGGTCCGAGTGACAGGGATCGAACCTGCGGCCTGATGGTCCCAAACCACCCGCGCTCCCAGCTGCGCCACACCCGGATATATTCGATTTTTCTCAGTTATGTGTAGAAGTGGGACAAACTGTGGTTAAACGCGAAATCCACACTGTTTTGCGATTTTGTAAAGTATCGAAAATCCGCATGAATAAAGGAATTTTCGGACTTTTTGTGGTGCTTTGGCTTTGTCACGCTTTCAAAGCAAACGCGCCCCAGCTACGCCACAACTCGCTGCTACACACAACATATATTTTACCAAGGTACAGAATCTTTGTCAAGCCTTCTTTAAAAAATAGAATGTAGAAATCGATTTAGTGATTCCACAAAAAGGGGAACAAATTTCTTCGTTCCCCCGATTTGCATAAAAACCATGCTTATTTGAAGTATCTCCTTAGCAGACCTTCAAATGCTTTTCCGTGACGAGCCTCGTCGCGGGCCATCTCATGGACGGTGTCGTGGATCGCATCCAGATTATTTTGCTTTGCCATTTTTGCAAGTTCGAACTTTCCGGCGGTAGCGCCGTTTTCAGCAGCTACACGCATTTCCAGATTCTTTTTCGTAGAAGGAGATACTACTTCGCCCAGCATCTCTGCAAACTTAGCAGCGTGCTCTGCTTCTTCGTAAGCAGCTTTTTCCCAGTACATACCGATTTCAGGGTAACCTTCCCGAAATGCAGCTCTGGCCATTGCCAGATACATACCTACCTCGGTGCATTCTCCGTTAAAGTTTGCACGCAGGCCGTCTATGATTTCCTGGGGAACATCTTTGATAATGCCGATTTCGTGTTCACAGGCCCATGTCGTTTCTGTTTCATCCAAAAGTACAAATTTTTCAGCGGGCGCTTTGCACAAGGGACAGGCCTGTGGTGGATTTTCCCCTTCAACTATTTCACCGCAAACGGTACATCTCCATTTTTTCATTGTATAAATCCTCCTCAAAAATAATTTGTAAACATATGATGCTTCACATCGCCTTGATTATAGCATGGATTTATGATAAAATAAAGTATAAAATACAAAAAAATTAATAAAATGCGTAAAGGAAAATGTGAAATGAGACGAATACTATATATCGCTGCTGCTATTTTGCTGGCAGCTTCCTTTTCCGGATGCCGGCAGACCGAAGAAAACGGTGGAACGCAGGCCACAGGAGGAGATAATTCCCAGGCAGAAAGTTCTGTACCGGTCAGCTCTTCCTATGAGAGTACAGGGGTGAACCTGTTTTCTACAAAGGATCGTTCGGTGATCCAAACAGATTTTGGCTACTATATTTTCCAGTTTGATGGGAATCGCCTTTCCCAGCTTGAAGTAGTCTACGATGAAGAGACTGCGGAAGGAGCACAGGCGTTGTATGAAACCATGACGGAGCCTGGATATAACCAGAAGGATTTCGTTCAAATTTCCCTTAGCGATCGATACGTTGTTGCGGTTGCGGCAGAAAGCAGCGTGCGCTACGGCTATCTTTTTAAGATGCAGAAGTTGGATATTTTATCCTCTTTCTATAATAAACAAAATGAAGAATCCTGAGAATAAAGAAAAAAGACTTTTGACACTGCTGAAGCAGCATCGCTCTGCGGGAACGGTGCCTATGCATATGCCCGGACATAAAAGAAACTGTAGGGCACAGTATCTGAAGGATTTAGGTGCTTCCCTGGACATAACAGAAATTTATGGATTTGACAGTCTTCATGGGGCAAATGGAATTTTGCAGGAAGCGATGCGCCGTGCGGCGCATCGCTGGGGGAGCCAGCAGAGCTACTTCTTGGTTGGCGGAAGCACATGTGGTATTTTAGCGGGAATCTACGCTGCAGTGGAAAAAGGTGGGCGGATTCTTATGAGCAGAAACTGCCATCGGTCTGTGTATAATGCAGTGGAACTGGTAGGGGCGTCTCCTGTTTATCTTTCTCCCCAGTGGGATCCCATTTGGGGAATAGAAGGGCCAGTTTCACCGGAAAATGTAAAAAAAGCAATTGCAGAAAACTCCGACATTTCTCTTGTGGTTATCACCAGCCCTACCTATGACGGGATTATTTCGGATATTGCAGAAATTGCAAATGTCGTACATGCGGCAGGCCTCCCTCTTATGGTGGATGAGGCGCATGGCGCCCATTTGGATTTGTCGCCTTATTTTACCGGCGGTGCGGTAAAGGCCGGCGCGGATTTCGTGGTGCAGAGCCTGCATAAGACGATGCCAAGCCTTACGCAGACGGCGATTGCCCATGTTTGCTCAGATAGAATTGACAGTCGCCGATTTTCCGTAGCGCTATCGATTTTTGAAACCTCCAGTCCTTCCTATCTATTGATGGCTTCAATAGATGAATGCATAAATTATATGGATGCAAAGATGTTTAAAATGTGGAATGATGCAATTGTAGAAAACAAAAATATATTTTCTTCTCTTGCAAAATTGCATGTCCTTGGCTATAGTGAGGCGGTGCCGCCTTCTTCCTGGAATCGGGATCCGTCAAAAATTTTGGTAAACACAAGATTTTGCGATTTAACTGGACCGTACCTTGGGGAGATACTGCGGAAGCAGTATCATATTGAGGTGGAGTTGGCTGCTGCCCAGTATATTCTGGCGATGACCGGCCCGGGAGATACGGTGAATACCATTGGCGCTTTTGCAGCGGCTCTTAGAGAAATCGACCACATGTGTGTATCCTGTACACCGCAGTCTTGCCTTCCCGCGCCGTTGCCTCAGCGAATCTGCGGCGTGTATGCTGCCAAGCGGGGAAGACGAACTGTGGTAAATCGAAGGCGGGCCGTGGGCAAAATCAGCGGGGAATATATCTATGCCTATCCACCGGCAATTCCGTTGGTGGTACCGGGTGAGCGACTGGATCGGGAAATTCTGGAATATATGGAGATGCAGGCGGCCCAGGGGATTGCTTTAAAGAGCGATACAGGCCACGCCCCAGAGCAGTTTTCTGTTTTGTCTCCTCTTTGAAAGCAGCCGGCATTTTTTCCAGTATGTATTGACAAAGGGAAAATTTGTGTTGTATAATACATTTACTATTATTTGTTAAAGGGAGTTTTATGATGAAAAGAATCAAAACCATTGAAACCAAAGATCTTGGAAAGAGCGCGGAAAACGGCGGCTGCGGCGAATGTCAGACTTCTTGCCAGTCTGCATGCAAAACCTCCTGCGGTGTAGCAAATCAGCCCTGTGAAAAAAAGGCGTAAGACTTTAAATCTGCCCCTTGCCGCCTGACTTTGTAGGGCGGCAATTTTCATGTTTATAAGCCGCGGCTACGGCTGTTTAGGAGAGCTATGATACACCGTTATAAATTGAATGGCTATAATATTGTTTTGGATGTGTACAGCGGAAGCGTACACGTAGTGGATGATGTGGCCTACGACATCATCGGTATGTATGAAGAAAAATCCAGGGAGGAAATTATCCGGCAGATACAAAGTACCTATCCGGATATAACGCGAGACGACGTTTTAGAATGCCTGGGGGATATCACGTCCCTACGGGACGCCGGCAAGCTGTTTTCAGAGGATACTTATGCAGGCGTCGCAGAGCATTTGGTAAAACGGGAACCTATTTTGAAGGCCCTGTGCCTGCATGTTGCTCACACTTGTGATCTAAATTGCTCCTACTGCTTTGCCTCACAGGGAAAGTACAGCGGAGAGCGGGCGCTGATGTCCTTTGAAGTAGGGAAACGTGCCCTGGATTTTCTGGTAGAGCATTCGGGAAGCCGGCGCAATCTGGAAGTGGACTTTTTCGGCGGAGAACCGCTTTGCAACTGGGAAGTGGTGAAGGAACTGGTAGCTTACGCCAGAAGTATTGAAAAGGATGCAGGCAAAAACTTCCGCTTTACTCTCACCACCAACGGAATGCAGATCGATGATGAAGTGATCGAATTTGCAAACCGGGAAATGTATAATGTGGTGTTATCTCTGGACGGACGCCGGGAGGTGCACGACCGGTTTCGTGTGGACCATGCCGGTCGGGGAAGCTACGACCGGATCCTTCCCAAATTTAAAAAGCTGGTAGCGGCCAGAGGGGGAAAAGGATACTACATGCGGGGGACCTTTACCCACCTGAATACAGACTTTACAGAAGATATTCTGCACATGGCGGATCAGGGATTCGATCAGCTGTCCATGGAGCCGGTGGTGTGTTCCCCGGAGGATCCCTGTGCCCTTACCGAAGCGGATCTGCCGATATTATATCAGCAGTATGAAAAGCTGGCGGTAGAGATGATCCGGCGAAAAAAAGAGGGAAGGGGCTTTACCTTTTACCACTATATGATCGATCTGGGGCACGGTCCGTGTATTTATAAGCGGATTGCCGGCTGCGGGTCCGGAACGGAATATCTGGCGGTAACGCCTTGGGGAGAGCTCTATCCCTGCCATCAGTTTGTAGGGGATCCTGCCTACAGTATGGGAAATATCTGGGACGGAATTCAAAACAAAACGCTCCAGGAAAAATTCGGGACATGCAATGCCTATTCTCGGTCCCAGTGCCAAGACTGCTGGGCAAAGCTTTATTGCTCCGGCGGATGTGCTGCCAACGCTTATCATACCAGCGGCGATATTGGCGGCATTTATGAGTATGGCTGTAAGCTGTTCAAAAAACGCATGGAATGTGCGATTATGGTAAAAGCTGCCGAAGCAGAAATGTGTGAAAAGGAGTAATATACATATGATTACATTGGAGTACACCGATAAAAAACTTACCGATGCGATTTTCCACACCGTTGCCATTGGTCGTGCCTATGAGCTACTTCGTCACGATTTGGTGGATCAGCTGGCTGAAATGCAAAGGGAACTACATTTTCGTTACTGCCGCTGCCACGGCTTGTTCCACGACGATATGGCTGTGGCCATCCGGAAACCGGACGGCACCCTGGGCTTTCAGTGGCACCACATGGACAAATTTATCGACAACTTGCTCTCTGTTGGGCTAAAGCCTTTTTTTGAGCTTGGACCGATGCCCGGCTGTATGGCCAGCGACCCGGCGGCCACGATTTTCCATTATCAGATGAACATGTCAAAGCCCACAAATTATCAGGAATGGTACGACCTTTGTCGTGCCTTTACATCCCACTGCGTGGATCGTTATGGCCTTGCAGAAGTACGAACCTGGTTCTTTGAGGTTTGGAATGAGCCCAATCTGGACGGGTTCTGGCCCCATGGCATGGAGGAATATTATATTCTGTAAACCCATGCTGCGAAGGCAGTGAAATCAGTAGATGAGCAGCTGCAGATCGGTGGGCCTGCTTCTGCGGGAGGAATGTTTATCCCGGAAATGATCGACTACTGCTGCAAAAATCAGGTGCCGCTGGACTTTGTTTCTACCCATGTATATCCCGTTGGGGAATACTGCCAGTTCCCGGAGCGGAAAAATTCCCCCCACGATTTTGGAGGCTATATGCCCACTGTAGTGCGGGAAGTGTATGAACGAGTACAGAACTCTCCTATGCCCCATCTGCCCATTTATTGGACGGAGTGGAACACCCAGTACGGTAGGCCCGGCGAGGCGGTCACCTGGACCCACAACCCGTCTGTAGATATGCACTTTGCTGCAAGCAGCGTGATGAAAAATATTGTGGAGACCAGGGACCTGTTCGACTCCATGTCCTACTGGACGGCTTCCGATTTGTTTGAAGAAGCGGGATGCCCGCACAGTCCTTTCTCCTGTACCTATGGACTGATGACCATCCACGGGGTAAAAAAGGCGTCGTATAACGCGTATAAACTGCTGCGCAAAATGCGGGGTATGGAGATGGCTGCTAAGGTAGAGCATGTACCTTTTGGTTGTGATGTGTTTGCCACGGAGGAGAACAATGTTTCCAGAGTGATTTTATATAACTGGAATGCCCTGGAGATTCACGACCAACCGGATTGGACGGACCATGTCAAGATCCCAGTGCGGGAAGAAGGGGAGTATCTGGTAACCACTGCTGCCATCCGCAAGCACAAGGGAAGTCCCTATGAAACTTGGATTTCTATGGGGTCTCCCCACAACCTGTCTGATACCCAGCTGGAAATGCTCCGGGCCCATGGAGAGATGGACTACGACTTCATTTCCTGTACATCAAAAGACGGATATATTACCCTTCCCTTTAAGCTGGAACCCAACGAGGTTCTCTATATGGAGTGTGAGAAGAAAGGGGATCGTATCATTCCACGCGCCGCATCCAAAGAAGATCTGGAGCGATGGAACGAGATTATGACCTTGGAAGAATTAAAGTAAAAAAGAGGGGGATGTCCCCCTCTTTTTTATTATTCATAAAGCGGTATGCGTTTCGTTTTGAGACTCGCCTGGACAAAAAATGACGAATATTTGTTCAAATTTGTTGATTTGTGGTAGATTTTTCGCTATACTATAAGTATCAATTTTGGGAGGGGCAATAACCGTGCCAAAGGAAACCAAATGTCCAAACTGCGGCGCACCGATGGTCGAGGACCAGTGCCCGAACTGTGGAACCCGGCGGATTCAGCGAGAAAAGCCACCTAAGAAAGAGGGAGCTGTCTTTCAGGATAAAACTTTCAAATGGATGATGATCGGCCTCTTTGTTTTTGGATTTTTGATTTTTCTGGCCAACTTTACCGATAACATTGCTACCCGTATGACAGAAGGCGACTGGGAGGAAGAAGAGGAAGAAAGTGCGCAGGTTGGCACGATGGTGAATCCGATTGCTTATGGCAGTACGGGGATATATCACAACAAGGCCCGCGATTTCGACGTGGAAGTATGTGTGACCCAGGTGCTGCGGAGTGAATCTGCTTTGGATTTCATAGCAGGCCTTGGAGACTATTATAAAGAACCTGGAGTGGGAAAGGAATATCTACTGGCCAAAGTGCGGATCCAGGGAGTAAAGGATGGAAAACGGCAGAAAATTTCCCTGTCTGGCTACCATAATTTTGCTTGCGCCAGCGCGTCCGGCTTCTTTTATGACCGGGCTTATATCCCGGACTTGGCACCGGTCATTTCTGATATTTATCCGGGAGAGGCTACAGAGGGCTATCTCTGTTTTATTGTGGAAACAGGAGATCCGGTGTTGATCGGGTTCCGGGGAGACAGTGGAGCGGGCGCTGCCTGGTTTGCCTCTGCATAAAAAGGAGAATCAAAAATGGCTGATAAAAAAGTATGTTGTCCGAATTGCGGCGCGCCCATAGAGGGGGAGACCTGTGCATACTGCGGAACCAAGCGGCCTGCACAGACGAAAAAACAAAATGGGACCAATCCCGTTACACAAAAGAAGGCATGGATCCTCACTTTTGTCATTTTTGCCGTTGTGTTCAGCGTTACGTATGCGTGTCAGTACGCATCGTCCCATAGTATAAGCGAATTCGATTTGATAGCAAGCTGGTTCGGCCATAATACCGACAATGGAGAGTCAGGCACCCGGGAGGACCCGATCCCCTGGGGGAAAATTGTGGAATATACAGACGGACTGTACGACTATACGGTAGAGGTATCCCTCACCCAGGTGCTGCGGGGCAGTGCAGCGCTGGAAATCGTGCAGGCCGCGGATGAATATATGGATCCGCTGGGAGCAGGCCAGGAGTATATGCTGGTGAAGGTAAAAATCAAAGGACGGGAAAGCGAGGACGGGGAGGCAATTAGGGTGTCGGACACGTACAACTTTTCCTGCTGCAGCCAGTCCGGTACAGCGTATGAGCATGCATATGTGAGTAATCTGAAACCGGAGCTTTCCGATATTTATCCGCTGGTGGGATACCAGGGCAGCAGCATCAGTAACATAGTATGGTTTGAGACGAATGAAACGTAGACGGGCGGTATATGGCTTAATAGCGGCAGAATGTTTTCTCGTTTGTCCAATATAGTGTACTGCTGAGGGGAAGTCAGTTTGCATATCTCTCCCTCTGACCTTTGCTAAAGGAACAGAATACCACCCGCATCTGTGGCGGCTGAAAAGGATATACGTAACATAAATAAACCCTCTGTCAGCGATCGCTGACAGAGGGTTTATTCTACGCAGGCGAATGCAAAGAAAAATGGATACGGAAGGGCTATTCTTTATCCGCCTTTTTTACTTCGTCTAAAGCAGCCCGCACTGCGGCTACAACGAAGGCTGTGAAGGTGCAGTCTTTTCCGCGGATTACATCTTCAATCTTTTCCATCAGGGGAATCGGAAATCGTATCGTTTTACATGCTGTTGCTGGAAGTGGAAAAAGTGGGCTGATTCGAAAAACAGAAGCTTTTATGTTCCCCGCAGAAAAACATGTAGAAAATCATTGACATTTCTGAAATTATCTGTATAATATTTCTTGTTGAAAATTTCATAATGCACGATTTTTGCATCTGTGCTAACAACGCCGTCAAGGGCAAAGTATTGGCGGCGCTCCTCAAATATCTGAGCAAACGCGGCATGCCGCGTTCAGATGTTCACAAAGGCAGTTTTGAACAAAAACCGTTGGCATGGGCCGCCCTGGCGGCCTTGGGTATGGGAGACTGTACCGGATGCCTTGAGAAACCGTACGCTGCAGCCGTCTGTTCGTTAGACGGTTTGTAACACACTCTTTGCGGGGGCTGCGGTTAGGCTTTTGTGAGTTCGCGCAGAGCTGTAATACGGCTTACGCGGTCTTGGCCGCAAAGGGGGATGCAAAATTGAACCAGAATCAGAAGCTTATTGAGCTGCACGACGTGTCCGTGTCTTTTGACGATCAAAAAGTGCTGGACGCGCTGTCCCTTTCCATATGTGACGGGGAGTTTGTAACATTGC
>CANQWE010000006.1 GCA_947627475.1 uncultured Clostridia bacterium | reverse complement strand
ATCCGTAGAACTGATCTCTGCTTTTCAGGTCCACATCGCCGGGGATGCCCGGGGACAGCGTAAGAATCAATAGGATTTCCCCACTACCCTGTATCGTGCGGGCCTGCAGCGTACCGCCGCAGCACCCAGCCACGTACTGGCATAGCGTCAGCCTTGTGGCGCAGCTGGGCATACTATCGATCAACCCCTCCAAGTCGCTGACACCCACCGGAAGCTTTTCCGTATAGGTAGACATACGCAGTTCAGACTCATCCCCATAATTGCACAGCTTAACTTCAATCTTTCTGCTGGTGGTGAGATCGTTCAGCACATATACCATACACATCAGCATTTTAATATAATTTCCAATTTTTACAGCGGAGGGGATGCAGGACTTTCCCTCCGCCTCTTTGTTCTCTGCAAACGTAGTCTCGCAGTCCAGAAAATCACAGGCAGACGTCATATCCTGCAGCGCTTTGGCTGTAACCGCCTTTAAATCGAACAAGCCCTCATCCTCTGGTCCAGAGAAACGGGCACTGTCAATGCCGGTGATGGCGGACATAAAAGAAGAAACCCTTTCCGGGGATTGTCTGCCTGCTTGCTCTCTGCTTTTATAATATTGGCAAAAGATATCGCATTCCTTTTTATTCTGAAACAGATATACGGTAGCAAACCGGCGTCCCATAAGCTTTTGAAAATTCGCGGCAGCATAGCGAAAGCCGTGATATCCCTTTAATGGAAAAGTCAACATCTCATCAGAAGTGCAGTCATAGGCCGCCTCAAACCGCAACGCGTCAAAAGGCGTCATATGAGAAAACAGGGTTTCTCCTTCTGACAGATGCTTCAGACGGGAACACGCCGCTGCGTTTCCTTCTGCTACAAATGCGCCATCCGCGCACAATACCATCGGTATATTTGAAAAATACATATCTATCACATCATACAGCATCGTTTTTCCCTTCCATATTATTTTATATATTTTCACTTTTTATTTCTGGCATAGGCTTCTTTTATATCAGTCCGGTCCATCAGGAAATCGAGGCTCGTCCCAAAAAAGTCTGCTAAGATGCAAAGATTTTCCACAGTGGGAATCCGTTCTCCCGTTTCATATTTTGAGAGCATCGCTTGATCGATCCCCGTTTTCAGCTGCAGTGCCAGTTGTGTCAGACAACATTCCTTACGGATTCTTTTTAAATTCTGCAAATTTATCACCCATTTTTATTATGACACGCAGACATATTCCTGATCATGACAATATGTCATATTTAAAATGGGTTCTTTTTCCGGATATCAAATGCGAAAAAGGCAAGCGCAGCTCACCTTTTCCAGAAAAGCATCATTGTCTTACTCCTGTGCCGTAGTATCCTCTGCAGGAGGCGCAGAAACATACAAAAGGCTGCGGATATTCTCCTCTGACAGTACTGCCTGCACAGCGGCGCTGTTTTCCGGGTTGCTTCCATCCAGCACAGCCCGAAGTAAATATGCGGTGAAGCTGCCCTGCAGCCGCTGCGCTGCTGCAGCTGCATCCTCCGCGTTTGCCGCCGTCAAATCGATAGCAAGAAATTCTGTTTCCAAAAACAGCTTTTCAATATACGGTGCATATTGTGCTGCGGTATATACAGCACCCGACAGACAGACTCCTATATCCATCGGAGCACGCTCCCGCAGGCTGCGCACATAGGAAAGCATTGTTTCAATGCTCCCATTGTCCAAAGTCTCATAGGACTCAAATCCACGAATCAGCAGCTCATCAAAGCCGGCGCCCGCAAGTTCCTCGGCTATGGCACAGTCTGTCTGCACTTGTCCGCTTTCCGCCTCAAATACCGCACTGGCCCGCAGGCCGATTTCCCTGGCGTAAGTTACCGCTCCGGTAAGCATGTCCAGCGAAATCAGCGTTTCTTTTCCCGGCAGGCGGGAAAGCTGCTGGGCGGCAGGCGAAGCATAGGTAAGTCGCCCGTCCCCGTCTGTTGCCACAAAGGAAAATGCATTGTATCCCGCTGTTTTCAGTGCCTGCACACGGCTTTGCATCTCTGCTGTATCGGTACAGCCAGAAAGATCCAAAAATCCGGCGGATACATCCAGCAGCGCCTCATTGTGGGGCACTTTTGGAGTCGTATCCAGGGTGGCGCTTCCATCTGTGGTTTCCACACTGGAAACTTCCGATGTGTCTATCGGCGCCTCTTCCAGCCGCCGTTTCAGATAATTTCCCAGCAGCAGGGTCAAAGTGGTGATCGCCAAGGCAAAGACCAGTACAAAAACCAGACGCCTTGGAAATTTAAACTTCTTCGCTTTATAATTCCTGTAGTATTTCATGATAGATCGTCTCCAAGCCGCCGCGGAGGCGGCGGCACAAATAATAAAGAAACCAGGCCTAACCTATGGTATTTTGCCGCTGCAGCCTCTTTTAGAGTCACTGCAGATTTTTTATATCGATAGAATCGTACAGCTCCGTAGTCTTCACTGTAAGAGAAGCGCTGGTCTCTTCCAGCGCCAGACTGTAAGAGGCTTCATAATAATTCTGACAAAGTTCATCAAAGTGCGCATTGATATAATCCTCTTCCTTTTCACAGCGCAGAAACACACTGTAGCCCTGGTCCGACTCAATGACCGTGCTGACCTCGTCTACTACCAGGCCAAAGGCAGCTTCCTCGTTCACATCATCCCACATCCCCCGGCAAATATAATAGCCGTCCGTATTCCCAGTCATATATAAGGACTCGCCGTACTGCTCCACCAGCTTATCAAAATCTTCTCCTGTCAGATACCGTTCTCTGGCCCGCTCAGCCAAATGCTTTGCTTCCTCGTTGGTGTGCTGCTCCGGCGGTGTAAAGAAGCTTCCGTCGTCTGCCAGGGTCGACTGCTCTCCTACCACCAAAATTTGTTTTACACGGATAAAAGCGTCGCTATGAATCAGTTCCCGCAGCGCATCCGGATCCGTTTCAAAGGCGCCGCCCTGAAGCATTGTATAATACAGGGTACTGCTGCAAACACTCTGCTGCTGCATCAGCCGGTTTGTGCTGTGGTTCAGATATTCCTTTTCCAGAGACTCTAAATATGCGTCTGTATCTTCAAATTGGTCCATTTGTGACTGTAGCGTTTGATCTACCTGATCCATTATATATCCATCGTCGATCTCGATATCATACTCCTCACATAAAGCGAAAACCGCATAAAAGTTTTGCAGAGCCTGCAAAACTTCCTCCCGAATTTTTTCTTCCATTTCCGCAGCCTGGTCCGGGTCCTCCCACACGGCGGGGTCCTTCGCCATCCTGTCCCGGCAGCTCAGCACAAGGGCTCGGTAGAATCCATAGGATACATCCATATCCCCAATCGTCATCACCGTCTGAGCCTCTTCCTCTGTGGGCTGCAGCGGATCTGCACAGGCAAAAAGGCCCAGGGAAAGGACAAGGACCAGAAAAAGCGCTGCGGCCTGCAGCCCTTTTTTTCGCATAGCATTCCAAATTTTCATAATGGCTCCCGATCTCCGTTTTCTTGGCAGCATTTATTTTATAATGTACCAAATATATATGAACGTCGTTTGAACATAATGCACGAAAAGAATGCTGCCTTATGCTTGCATTCTTTTTTTTTTTATGATACCATATCTGTACAAACATTTGCAAGTGAACACGCACAGAAAGGGATAGATATTTATGAAGAAATCCGTTGCCCTGCAGGCAATTATCAAAGAATTGCAGCTAAACGTATTTTATACTCCAGGAGATCCCGCAGATATCCCCATCAGCAGAGCGGAAATCAACCGTCCTGCCCTGCCCCTGGTAGGATTTTACGACTGCTTTGAGGCAGAACGTATTCAGGTAGTAGGTACTACAGAATATGCTTATCTGAAAAATCTCAGCGAGGATGCGCGCAGAAAGCGGATCGACACCCTTCTGTCCTGCAATCCTCCTGCCATCGTATACACCCACAATAATCCGGTGGACGAAACCGTTTTGGCGGCAGCGAAAAAATACAAGGTCCCACTCCTTTGGACCGACGCCAATACCAGTGAATTTATGGCTGCGCTGATCGCATATCTGAACGTGCAGCTGGCCCCTACTATTATGCGGCACGGAGTCTTGGTAGAAGTATACGGCGAGGGTATCCTGATCGTGGGAGACTCCGGCGTGGGCAAAAGCGAAACCGCTATTGAGCTGATTAAGCGGGGACACCGGCTGATCGCCGACGACGCAGTAGAACTGCGCCGGGTATCCGCCAAATCTATCGTAGGAACGGCCCCGCCCCTGATCCGCCACTATATTGAGCTGCGCGGCATCGGCATCGTGGATGTGCGGCAGCTGTTCGGTATGGGTGCGGTAAAAGAATCGGAGAAGGTAGACCTGGTGGTCCAGTTTGAGCCTTGGGAGCAGGGCAAGCTGTACGAACGCCTGGGCATTGACGACACCTTTACAGATATTATGGGTATCCGGATCCCCTCCCTGATCGTTCCGGTGAAGCCTGGTCGAAATCTGGCGGTCATTTTAGAAATCGCCGCTATGAACAACCGGCAAAAGCGCATGGGCGTGAATACGGCGAAGGAATTTGACGAAAAATTAAAAAGTCAGATGAACCTGGAACCGGGCAACAATTGATAAAGTCCTGCTCTTTTTGCGGGAAACCCATTGCAAAAATTCCATTTTTGTGTTATGATAATTGTATCGCCTGCCACGTGCAGGAAATCAATACGAGTCTTGGAGAAAGGCCATACCAGCCGGGGGAGTAGCGGGCCCTTGTACCTGAAATCCGCTGTACGCAGGGGTGGCATCTTGTTCTGAGGGCTGACTTTTTACGGTCTGTATCATACTTTTTCTGTGTTGAAGAACGGGTCCCGGCGCAATCGGCGGCTGCGAACCATGTCAGGTGGGGAACCAAGCAGCATTAAGCAGTTTACCCGATGTGCCGCCGGGGTGCCTGTTTTGAGCAGTCGGTATGATGTCGCGCAGAAAGTCTTTCCGAATTACAGGTGTATGGCCTTTCTCTGAGACTCGTATTTTCATGAAAAAGGAGGGATTTTCCATGCATCAGGCTTTATACCGAAAATACCGGCCGCAAACCTTTGACGATGTATACGGTCAGGGACATATCACCGATGTACTCCGGTATGAAGTAGCGCATGGCAGCGTATCCCATGCCTATTTGTTCTGCGGTTCCCGGGGTACCGGGAAAACCACTTGTGCCAAAATACTGGCCCGTGCCGTGAACTGCGCGGCGCCAAACCAGGGTAGTCCCTGCGGCCAATGCGCGGCCTGCCGGGAAATCGCGGCGGGCAATGCTACAGATGTGATCGAAATGGATGCAGCCTCCAACAACGGGGTGGACGCGATCCGGCAAATCTGCGAGGAAGCCGCTTATACCCCTGCGGCGCTGCAGAAAAAGGTGTACATTATCGACGAGGTACATATGCTCTCCCAGGGCGCGTTCAACGCACTGCTGAAAACCATTGAAGAGCCCCCGGAGCATGTGGTATTTATTCTGGCGACCACAGAGCTGCAGAAACTGCCGGCTACTATTATCTCCCGATGCCAGCGGTTCGACTTTTATCGAATCGATGGAAAAGTGATTGCAGATCGCCTACACTATATTGCAGGAAAAGAAAATATATCCCTGTCTGACGACGCAGCGATCCTGCTGGCCAGACAGGCGCAGGGCGGCATGCGAGACGCCATCGGTCTGATGGAGCTCTGCGGCGCCGGGGGAACAGATATCACTGCCCAGCAGGTACAACGCATTCTGGGTCTGTCCGGATATGATGCGGCTGCAAAAGCGCTTACTTACGTGGCGCGGGAAGATATCAGCGCATTGTTTGGTATCGTGGCAGAAGTCGTGTCCTCATCCAAGGATATCACTGTATACTGGCAGGAGCTTTTGTCCTTTGTTCGGGATATGCTGATCTGTAAATATGCCGAAGATCCGGCAGCTTATCTGGACCTCACCATGCAGGAAATGGAAACCCTATCCGCAGCAGCAGCACAGTTTACCATGCCGCGGCTGATTCATATCTGCAGTTTGCTGGACGACGCGGCCGTAAAAATGGCACGCGCTCCGGCAACCAAACGGATGACGGCGGAATTGACGCTCCTCAAAATGTGCCGTCCGCAGCTGGACGTATCTGCAGAAGCACTGGCTGCAAGAATATCCGCGCTGGAGGATCGGCTTGCCCTTCTGGATATGGGCACAGCGGCGCCGCCCTCCCAGCCGGCCATTGCAAAACAAGCGCCTGCGAAGGAAGAAGCGCCGGCTGCTGCGCCGCCAAAGGAAGAGTCGGCTGTGCCGGTGCCGACAGCAGGCGAGCAGGGACCGGAAACCGTGCGGGATATCAGCGAAGCCCTGTCCCGGCTGGATGATTCCCATAAGAGCCTGGCCGGCTTTCTGGCACAGGCAGATATTTCTGCATCTGCTGACGGACGGACGCTTTTCATTGCTGCGGAGGGCTTTGCCGCAGCCATGCTGGGACAAAACGATGCAAAGGAAGCCATTTCGCAGGCGTTTGCTCTGGCAAAGATCACAGACGGAAAGGCCACTGTTGTAGTGGAAACAAAAGCGGCGGGTGCAAAACATGTTGCCGCAGACGAAATCGGAAAACTTCTCTGAAATTTTGGAGGTATCATATATGAAAGCAAGACTTCCCCAAGGACGAGGCGGCGGCATGGGCAACATGCAAGATATGCTGAAGCAGGCCCAGAAAATGCAGGAGGATATGGCTGTCCTCCAGGAAGAGCTGGATGGGAAAGAATATGACATCAGTGCAGGCGGCGGCGCCGTAAAGGTAAAAATCAGCGGCAAGCTGGAAGTGCGCAGCATAGAGATCGATCCGGAAATCGTAGACCCGGATGACGTGGAAACCCTGCAGGATATTTTGACCGCTGCAGTGAACGAAGCTATTAAAACAGTCACAGATACAAATAACGAAGAGATGGGAAAGGTCACAGGCCCGCTGAGCGGCATGGGACTGCCTGGGATGCTGTAATATGGCGGTGTACCCTGAACAGATTGAACGGCTGTGCGACATGTTTCGGCGGCTGGACGGCATCGGCCGAAAAACTGCTATGCGCCTGACCCTAAGCGTTTTAGATCTGCCCCTGGAAGATGTGGAGGCGTTTGCGGGAGCGCTTATGGCAGCCAAAACAGAAGTTGGCTTTTGCAAGTGCTGTCAGAATATTTCCTCTGCAGAGCTGTGCCCCATTTGCGCCGCAACCGGCAGAGACCGAAGCATCATCTGTGTGGTAGAAGATTTCCGGGCTGCGATGGCCCTGGAAAAAATGCAGGAGTATAACGGACTGTATCACGTGCTGCATGGGGTGATCTCCCCTATGAAGGGAATCGGCCCGGATAAGCTGAAAATCCGGGAACTGATCAAGCGGCTGGACGGAAGTGTTTCAGAAGTGATTCTGGCAACCAACCCCACTCCGGAAGGAGAGACGACCGCTATGTATTTGTCCCGTCTCATCGCGCCCCTTGGCGTGCGGGTAAGCAGAATCGCCAACGGCATGCCCGTGGGGGGAGACCTGGAATATGCAGACGAAATCACCCTGCGGCGGGCGATCGAAGGCCGATACAGTATGGAAGGCGCAAATCCTACAAAGTAATAAAAAGACGGAGGTTTAAATATATGGCAAAAATTGCAATGAAAACGCCCTTAGTTGAGATGGATGGGGATGAAATGACCCGGGTAATCTGGCAGATGATCAAGGATATCCTGATCTGTCCCCACGTAGATTTGAAAAGCGAATATTACGACCTGGGTCTGGTCTGCAGAAACGATACAGGTGACCAGATCACTATCGACGCGGCAAATGCTACAAAAACATATGGCGTTGCAGTAAAATGCGCTACCATTACCCCCAATGCAGCCCGGATGCCGGAATATAACCTAAAGGAAATGTGGAAAAGTCCCAACGGGACGATTCGTGCCATTCTGGACGGCACTGTTTTCCGCGCTCCTATTCTGGCTAAGGGAATCAACCCCTACATACCCACCTGGACAAAGCCGATCACCATCGCCCGGCACGCATACGGGGATGTTTATAAAAATACAGAAATGCAGGTTTCTGCAGGAAGCAAATGCGAGCTTGTCTGCACAGACGCCCAGGGTGTGGAAACCCGACAGCTGATTCATTCCTTTGATGGAAACGGCGTCGTACAGGGCATGCACAATACAGACCAGTCCATTTCCAGCTTCGCCCGCAGCTGCTTCAACTATGCACTGGATACAAAGCAAGATTTGTGGTTTGCAACGAAAGACACCATCTCCAAAAAATACGATCACCGGTTCAAGGATATTTTTGCAGAAATTTTCGAAGCAGAATACAAAGAAAAGTTTGATGCACTGGGAATCGAATATTTCTATACCCTGATCGACGACGCAGTATCCCGTGTGATCCGCAGCAACGGCGGCTACATCTGGGCATGTAAAAACTACGACGGGGATGTGATGAGCGATATGGTAGCCACTGCCTACGGCAGTCTGGGTATGATGACCAGCGTGCTGGTGTCCCCTGACGGAGCGTATGAATATGAGGCAGCCCACGGAACGGTACAGCGTCATTATTACAAGCACCTGAAGGGGGAAAAGACCTCCACCAACAGTGTAGCCACGATTTTTGCATGGTCCGGCGCGCTGCGCAAACGGGGAGAGCTGGATGATCTGCCCCAGCTTTGCGGCTATGCAGACAAGCTGGAACAGGCTACCATTCAAACCATTGAAGACGGCGTCATGACCGGAGACCTGTATATTCTCTCCAGCTTGGAAAGCAAGCGCAAAGTAGATACGGAAGAGTTCCTGCAGGAAATCGGTAAACGGCTGGACGCCCTGCTGGCATAAGAATAGAACGAGGTAAGTAACTACTCCTCCGTCAAAACTCCGTTTTATACCTCCCCTACATAGGGGAGGTATAAAATATAGTTTTCCTTATCGGGAAGCACATAAACATAGCTCTCCTTGTATAAAGGGGGGTTCACCTTTGGTGAGATGGGGGATTGGTCTTGCTGCTTTCGTGCAGACTACCCCTCTGTCGCCTTCGGCGCCACCTCTCCTTGCATAAATAAAAAAACCTGCTGCACATGCAGCAGGTTTTTTCCTTTTCTGTCTTACGCTTTGCCAACAGAACCGAACAGCTCCATTTTTTCCTTTACCGTATCCTTGATAGCCTGACTTCCGGGAGCAAGCAGTTTTCTGGGATCGAATCCCTTGCCCTGCAGATCCTTGCCTTCTTCGATATACTTGCGTACAGCTTCTGCAAAGGCGATCTGGCATTCTGTGTTTACGTTGATTTTTGCAACGCCAAGAGAAATGGCCTTTCTGATCATATCTGCAGGGATTCCGGTTCCGCCGTGGAGTACCAGAGGCATGTCCCCGGTTTTCTGCTGGATAGCGTCCAACGTCTCAAAGGAAAGACCTGCCCAGTTTTCAGGATACTTGCCGTGGATGTTACCGATTCCTGCAGCAAGCATCGTTACACCCAAATCCGCGATCATTTTACACTCGTTCGGATCTGCGCACTCGCCCATTCCTACGACGCCGTCTTCCTCACCGCCGATGGATCCCACTTCAGCCTCCAGAGAAAGGCCCTTCTGTGCACAAACGTCAATCAGTTCTTTGGTCTTTGCAATGTTTTCTTCAATGGGATAGTGAGAACCGTCAAACATGATGGAAGAAAACCCTGCATCGATGCACTTATAGCAGTCCTCATAGGTACCATGGTCCAGATGCAATGCAACAGGAACGGTGATCGCCAGGCTGTCCACCATAGCGTCCACCATAGCTGCAACCGTTTTAAACCCGCACATATACTTTCCGGCACCTGCAGAAACGCCCAGAATTACCGGGCTGCGCAGCTCCTGTGCAGTTTCCAGAATCGCTTTCGTCCACTCCAGATTGTTGATATTGAACTGACCGACAGCATACTTGCCTGCCTTTGCCTTTGTCAGCATCTCTTTTGCATTTACTAACATTTGCGCACTCCTTTAGAACTTGTATATTTTGTTCTTCTTATTATATACCGGACGCTATGCAAAATCAAGCCTTTCCGTGCAGAAATTTCCAAGGGAAAGCAAAGTACAACAAAAAGCATAAGGGAAATTTTCCTTTCGTTCATATTTTAAGGCAAAAATACAATTGACAATAGAACAGGCATGTAATACTATAATAGGCAGAGAAAAATGCATGCAAAAACTTGCAACTGAGAAAGGCACGGTAAAAGGATGCGGAAAACAAAAATCGTATGTACACTGGGTCCGGCCAGCAACAGCGAAAAGACCATGCGGAAAATGCTGCGGGCCGGTATGAATGTAGCACGGCTGAATTTCTCCCACGGCACCCATGAGGAACACAAAAAAACCATTGACCGGTTTCGAAGCGTGCGGGATCAGATGCACATGTCAGCAGCCGTCATGCTGGATACAAAAGGACCTGAAATCCGTATCAAAACCCTGAAAGACGGAAGTGCTACCATACATGCAGGAGACACCTATACCTTTACTTCCAGAGAAGTGGAAGGCAGTGAAAAGGAGGTCTCTATCACATACACGCAGCTGCCCGCTCAGCTGACGCCGGATACGCGGATTCTTTTGGATGACGGCCGCCTGGCTTTTACCGTTTTGGAAACTACGAAAACAGACATTATCTGTCGGGTGGATACAGATGGAACGATCAAAAACAGAAAGTCCATCAACATCCCCAACTTCCCTATCGATATGCCCTATCTGAGTGAAGCAGATAAAGCGGACGTTATTTTCGGGATTGAAAACGACGTAGACTTTATTGCAGCTTCCTTTGTTCGCAGCAGAGATGACGTCATTGCGCTGCGCAAATTTATGGACTACAACGGCGGACATGCAATCAAGATTATTTCCAAAATTGAAAACATGCAGGGTGTGGAAAACTTTGATGGGATTCTAGAGGTATCCGACGGGATCATGGTTGCCAGAGGCGATATGGGCGTGGAAGTAGATTTTGAAAAACTGCCCGGCATTCAAAAGCAGTTTATAAAAAAATGCTATCAGTCCGGTAAGATCGTGATCACCGCAACCCAAATGCTGGAATCTATGATCAGCAGCACAACGCCAACCCGTGCAGAAATATCGGATGTGGCAAACGCTGTATTTGACGGTACCAGCGCCGTGATGCTGTCCGGTGAGACAGCCATGGGGATCGATCCGCCCCACGTGGTGGAGGTGATGTCCAAGATCGCCCGGCAGGCGGAAAAGGACGCCTTCGATATGTATGCATATTCTGATATCAAATATGAAGTGGACGACGAGGATACTACCAATGCTATCTGCGACGCGGCCTGTACCACAGCCCGGGATTTGCGGGCACGGGCGATTATCGCAGTGACCCAGTCCGGGTATACTGCCCGGCTGGTATCCAAGTTCCGGCCCCTGCAGACCATTGTGGCGGCTACGCCGGAGCAAAAAACCTATCACCAGCTTTCCATGTCCTGGGGCGTGCATCCGGTAATTTCCCTGGACCAGAAGGATACGGACAGTCTTTTTCGCCATGCCATCGATTGCGCAAAGCAAATCGATGCCGTGGCCAAAGGGGATACGGTCGTCATTACCGGCGGCGTGCCGTTGAACGTCAATGGTACTACAAACACCTTGAAAGTCGTTATGATTTAATTAGACGCTGTTCCAGCAGTCTCGCTTGCGCTCGACAGCTCCCTCTGAAGCGTTGCGCAAGCGAAATGCAGGAAGGTGGCAGCGTTAGCTGACGGAGAGAGAGATAAATCTCTTTCTATCATTTCATTTTTGATGGAACGATAAAAGCAGGCCAAATGGCCTGCTTTTTATTTTATATTTTTCCATATACAGCCGCGCTGCCCAGTTGGGCCTCTATGCGCAGCAGCCGATTATACTTTGCCACCCGTTCGCTGCGGCAGGGGGCCCCGCATTTAATATAGCCTGCATTTACCCCAACTGCAATGTCCGCGATGCTTGTATCCTCCGTCTCACCCGATCTGTGGGAAATAATCGTCCGGTATCCGTTTTCCTGAGCCAGTCGGATCACCTGCAGTGTTTCAGACAATGTTCCAATTTGATTGGGCTTGATCAAAATTGCATTGCCTACCCCCTGTAAAATTCCCTGCTGCAGGCGCGTCGTGTTGGTCACAAACAAATCGTCTCCCACCAGCGCAATGCGACCGCCAAGGCGCCGGGTCATCTGTGCCCAGCCGGCAAAGTCATCCTCTCCAAGGCCATCCTCGATGGAGACGATGGGATATTTCAGACTCAGGGCATCCCATTTTTCGATGAGCTGCTCTGCCGTCAGTCTGGCGCCCGCCTTTGGAAGCACGTAATCCTCTTCCTGTGTCCATTCGCTTGCAGCGGCGTCCAGAGCAATTTTCACCTGATCTGTCGTGTATCCAGCTTCTGTGATTGCAGCTACCAAATAGTCCAGCGCCTCTTCTTCCCCGGACAGATTCGGCGCATAACCGCCTTCATCCCCCACGCCGGTAGCATTGCCGTCCCGCTGCAAAATCTTTCCCAGTGTGTGATAAATTTCGCTTCCTGCCTGCAGGGCTTGGGAAAAACTGTCAAACCCCTGGGGCATGATCATAAATTCCTGTATATCCACATTATTATCTGCATGGGCTCCGCCGTTGAGCACATTCATCATAGGAATCGGAAGCCGTACCGCATGTATCCCGCCGATATACCGATACAGGGGCAGCCTTGCTGCCTGTGCCCCGGCCTTTGCCGCCGCCAGTGATACTGCCAGCATCGCGTTTGCTCCAAGGTTCGATTTATCCTCCGTGTCATCCAGCTGCAGCAGCTTTTTATCAATCACCTGCTGATTCAGCTGCAATCCGGACAACGCCGGACAGATCTCACGATTTACATTGTCTGCTGCCCGCAGGGTTCCCTTACCGCCATAACGATTTTTATCCCCATCCCGCAGCTCCAATGCCTCATGTTTTCCTGTAGACGCCCCGGAAGGCACAGCGGCAGATCCGCCGGTTCCGTCCTCCAGTAGTACCGCTGCCTCTACAGTTGGATTCCCCCTGGAATCCAAAATTTCCTCCGCGCAAACGCTTTTGATTTTAACGGGAAATGCCATTTTCAAGTCCACCTTTCTTGCAATTTTACTACACAGCCCCTTTGCCGCAAAGGATCCGTCGCTTGTCTCTTTGTCTTTGCGCACAGCAGGGGCCGGTTCCATGAAGATACGATTTTTATACTTCTCTATAGTATTGGGCAGTGCGATGTCTGTTTATTCTCTTTTTGGTAACAAATGTAAGAGAAAATACATACACTGAATGAAAAGAACGCCTGTGTTTTGCAGAGCCCGAAAGAGAGGAAAATAAAGTATTATGATGACAATCTACACGGTGCAGCCGGGAGACACCGTCCAATCCATTTCCCAAAAATTTGAAGTGCCACAGGCACAGATCATCGCTGCCAATGAACTGGAAAATCCATCCCAACTCAGCGTCGGCCAGTCCTTGGTGATCCAGTTCCCTGAGCAAACCTATACAGTGGAAGAAGGAGATACGCTGGAGTGGGTCGCAAGGGGATTCAACACTACCGTAGACGCTCTTCAGAGAAACAATCCGCAGCTTGCCGGACGGGAAACCATCTATCCGGGACAGACTCTGGTGATCTCCTACGGGCAGCCGCCTCTGGGAGAAATCAGCGTCACCGGATTTGCCTATCCGTACATATCGGATGAGGTTCTGCTGCGTACGCTCCCCTACCTTACATATCTGTCTGTTTTTTCTTACGGACTCAATCCGGATGGTACCCTGATCCCGCCGGAAGGCGGAGGGGATCAGCGTCTCGTTGACGCGGCAGTAGACGGGGGCGTGGTTCCTCTTTTAATGCTTACGTCCCTTTCTGCTGATGGAACCTTCTCCAACGAACTGGTAAATTCCATTCTTTCCGATCCCGCACTGCAGCAGAATGTTATTGCAAATACAGTGGAAACAGTAAAGCGTATGGGATATGGTGGCGTGGATGTAGATTTTGAATATATTTCTCCTCAGTATGCCCAGGCATATGCAGATTTCGTCAGTGCTCTGCGGGCCGCCCTTGGGGAAGGTTACACCGTATTCACCGATCTGGCACCAAAGACATCTGCAGGGCAGCCGGAGCTTTTGTATGCGGGGCACAACTACAGCGCCTTGGGGCAGGCTGCAGACGACGTGCTGCTGATGACCTACGAATGGGGATATCAGTTTGGTCCTCCCTTGCCGGTTTCGCCCATTGACCAGGTGCGCCGAGTAATCGAATATGCGCTTACAGAAATCCCAGGAGAGAAGATTTCTATAGGGATCCCCACATACGGATATGACTGGACGCTTCCCTTTGAACGGGGAACTGCAGCGGAGCCCCTGTCTGCGCAAGCGGCGGTAGCCCGGGCCTTCGAAAAAAAAGCCCAAATTCAATATGATGAAACCGCGCAGGCCCCCTACTTTACATACTGGCAGCCGGATCAAAGCGGAACCCCCAGAGAACATATCGTTTGGTTCCAGGATGCAAGAAGCGCCGACGCAATGCTGCGGTTGGTTCGGGAATACGGCCTGAACGGTGCGGGGATCTGGAATATCATGCGATGGTTCCCGCAGATATGGGCGATTTTGAATCAGCTGTACACCATACGGAAAGAGTAAGACGGCAGGAAAGTGTTCCCTTCCCCGTCATCTAACGCAGCAGGCCCCCTTTGACGAGGGGGGCCTGCTGCGTTTAAAGTTTCCCGTTCAGGCAGCTCGCCCTCGAACTGCTGGGATGGAAGTTCGCCGGATATAGGGGGCGGAGAGGTCCATACAACTTTCCTCTTTGCGGCATGCACAAGCATTACAATAGAATGCTGCGGGAAACGTAAGTCCTTCATTTGTTAATTTTTTGTAAATAAGTCATTCTCCCTTGCGCTGTCTTCCTATTTATGCTAAAATATAAAGCACGCGCAATGCGTATCAAAAACACACATGCGGCTGTATGTAACTGCCGGTTGCCGGTTCGGACAGGCTGCCCTGCCGGCTGCAGTTCGTTGCCCCATGGTGGAAAAAACCAAAGGAGGACATCATCATGTCTGTTGTATCCATCAAACAGCTTCTTGAAGCAGGTGTACACTTCGGCCACCATACAAGACGCTGGAACCCCAAAATGGCCGAGTATATCTTTACCGAAAGAAACGGCATCTACATCATCGACCTGCAGAAAACCATCAAAAAGTTCGATGAGGCGTATATGTTTATCCGTGAAGTATCCGAGGCCGGCGGCAAAGTGCTGTTTGTCGGCACAAAGAAGCAGGCTTCCGACACCATCCGCGAGGAAGCAGAGCGCTGCGGCCAGTACTACGTAAACGTACGTTGGCTGGGCGGCATGCTCACCAACTACAAAACCATCCGCTCCAGTATCGCAAGACTGACCAATCTGGAAAAGATGCAGGAAGACGGCACCTTCGATATGCTTCCGAAGAAAGAAGTCGCTATGCTTCAAAAGGAAATGATGATCCTGGAGCGTAACCTGGGCGGCATCAAAACCATGGACGGGCTGCCGGATGCAATCTTCATCGTAGACCCCCGCAAAGAGCACAACGCAGTGATGGAAGCAAAGAAGCTGGGCATTCCTGTTGTTGCAATTGTTGACACCAACTGTGATCCGGAAGACGCAGATTATGTAATTCCCGGTAATGACGACGCGATCCGCGCGATCCGTCTCATCTCTTCTGTATTGGCCGATGCTGTCATTGAAGGCAGACAGGGTGAACAGACAGAAGAAGCTGCAGCCGAGAAGGAAGAGGAAGAGGCGCAGGAAACTGCAGCTGAGTAATCCCCAAAAAATCTGAGTCTATGAAAGGTATGGTATAAATCTATGGCAGCTATTACTGCAAAAATGGTAGCAGATCTGCGCGCGAAAACAGGCGTAGGAATGATGGAGTGCAAAAAAGCACTGAACGAGTCGGGCGGCGACTTCGACGAGGCTGTAAAAATCCTTCGGGAAAAGGGTCTGTCCGTAGCAGCGAAGAAGGCGGGCAGAATTGCCGCTGAAGGCGTTGTTGACATTATGGTAGAGGGTGACTGCGCCGTAATGATTGAGGTAAACGCCGAGACTGACTTCGTGGCAAAGAACGAAACATTCAAAGAGTTTGTTCGCGGCATTGAAAAAGCAATTCTCGCGGGCAAGCCTGCATCTACCCAAGAACTGCTTGCTCTGCAGTATGACGACAGCTTTACGGTAGACGCAAAGCTGAAGGACATGATCTTCACCATCGGTGAAAACATGAATATCCGTCGTTTTGTGATTGTAGAAGGTATTTTCTCCACCTATATCCACGGCGCAGGCACCACAGGCGTTATCGTAAAGTTCAACACGGATGCCGATACCGCTGCAAAGCCTGGTTTTGCTGAATTTGCAAAGAATATCGCACTGCAGATCGCAGCAGGCTCTCCTCCCTCTTATGTGACACGGGATCAGGTTCCCGCTGCCGCTGTTGAGGAAGAGAAGCAGGTGCTGATCGCACAGATCAAAAACGATGAAAAGAACGCCAGCAAGCCGGATGCAATCATTGAAAAAATGGTTACCGGTAAGATCGGCAAATTTTATCAGAGAGAGTGCCTGGTTGAGCAGAGCTATGTAAAGGACGACAGCATGTCTGTAGGCCAGTATATGGAAGCTACTGCAAAAGAGCTGGGCGGTACGATTTCTGTAGACAGTTTTTATCTGTATGAAAAGGGCGAAGGCCTGGAGAAGAAAGAAGACAATTTCGGCGACGAAATCGCTGAAATGCTGAATAAGTAAGTATGAAAAGGCTGGGGATATTCCCGGCCTTTTTAGATGTTGTCTCGTGCACTGTTTAGCCCCTTGTTAAAGTTTTTGAGGATTTTTAAGGGAACTTTTTGGGGAAAGTTCCCTTACGTCCTTCGCAAAGGATCAGAGGTTTTCCTGATCCTTTTTTAATTTTTCTGTAAGCTCCTCCACTGCGTCCCGCAAGCGTGCCACCTTACGCATTTCTCCCCGTCGGAACAGCCGGCGGCTTAGCTGTATATTCCGTTTTGCAGTCTGCTCCTTACGAAGGCGATCCAGTATTTTTTCATCGATTTCCACCCAGACGCATTCCTGGCATCTGCCGACTGCATCGAAAGTGTTGCTGCCCTTTGCACAAAATTCATTTCGATAATAAATGCAGAATCGATTTAAACAAGACATTGTTATTCTCGCTTTCTATATAAAATTGGGAATATGTATTACCTAATATATACGTTTTAGTAAATCATCCCTATAATCAATTGCGTGTATCACATAATACATGTAAAGGGGTGTGCATGCTATGGAAAAGATCAAGCAAGATTTAAGCATTGGAAAGAACATACAGAAATTGCGCAAGGATCGGCATCTTTCACAAAAGGATGTAACGATTCAACTGAATCTGCGCGGTCGCATGATCTCCGTATCTGGATATGCCCATATCGAACAAGGCAGACAAAATTTGTACGTGAGTGATTTGATTATGCTAAAAGAAATTTTGAACGTACCATATGAAGCCTTCTTCGAGGGGCTTACGCCGGAAAAGGAGTGAAGAGAAGATGAAGATGCAGAAAAAGCAAATCAGCATAACGCTAGATGAAGCGGTTTTAAAAGAAGTGCGCAATTTGGCAGTAGAAGCGGACCGCTCATTGTCGGGGTATATCAACTATGTTCTGAAAATGCATGCTGAAAAAGCGCGGCGAAGCGAGACAGCGGAGTAGCGTTTCGAAAAAGGTTTGGAAAATTTCAAGCCTTTTTTCGTTTTGCTCTAAAACGGAGCAAAATGAGAGATTTTTTGCTATATAATCGGCATATACACTTATTAATATGCGAGGAAATCTATATGTCGACTTTTAAAATCCCAGAAATACCGCCAACAACAAATAAAACCATACGATTTCCAGTCGATGTGGTTGAAAGCATAGAAAAAGCGATACAAGGAACAAACTGTACGTTTACTGCCTTTGTTATCGCTGCGGTTCGATCTGTATTAGAAGAATAGATATATTAAATGATTTGAATAAATTTAATAAAAGGCTCTAACTGCAACGCCTTTGAAAACTATGTATCCTTTTCTTTTTCATCTGCTTTTACCTGCTCCAATGCAGAGCGGACTGCAGCAACCACAAATGCTGTAAATGTGCAATCTCTCCCCTTGATTACGTGCTCCACTTCTTCTACAACATCTATGGGAAAACGAACCGTTTTATTGGTCGTCGGTGGTATTTCTGGCACCTTAAAGTGAATCACGTAATACACCTCACAATGCAAGCATCTTGTATTATTATGTTTTTATAATACACAAAAATTTCCCTTTTGTATGCCTTGCATTTGCAGGTAAATCGCACAAGGATTTGCAATGTTCTGCGCAAGGTGATTGCAATGCAAAACAAAAAGCCTCCCCTGTGAAGCGTCTTGCGTAGCAAGCCGCCGGGGTGGTGGCGCCGTAAGGCGACGGAGGGGTTGTTTTGTAGTTTTTTTTGCATACGTCACAGCACTTTTTCCTAACAACCCCTCACCCGCTATGCGGGAGCTCCCCTTACACAGGGGAGGCTTTTTTGTCAATGCAAAGTGGTAGACCTCTTTTGAAAATCTGCTCACAACTTACTTTATACGTAAGTTTTCTATCCATTAAGAAAATACTTCAAATTATTTTAATAATCATACCGCCCTTTTCACCCTTCTTTTGAAATATAGAAAAAACTATTTACAAATTCTATATTTTGCAGTAAAATATAGAAAGTATGATGAACGTAAGCTTCATCCATTTTTAAGTAATGGAAAGGTATATCTGCATGAGCGTGTCATTTCAGCGCGTCCTGCTGAAACTGTCCGGCGAAGCCCTGACAGCAGAGGACGGAATCATCGATTATGAATATATTCAAAAAATCGGCCGGGTAGTGGGCCGGTGTATGGAGGAAGGCGCACAGATCGCCATCGTAGTAGGCGCCGGCAATATCTGGCGGGGCCGCCAGGGTCTGGACATGGATCGTGTCCGGGCAGACCAGATGGGAATGCTGGCCACCACCATCAACGCCCTGGCGATCCAGGATGCATTTCTCTCCCAGGGAGTGGATACTATAGTCTTCACCGCCAACGAAATGCCCTCCTTCGGGGAATTTTATACCCAGCGGGATGCGATCCGCGCGCTGGAGAGCGGCAAGGCAGTCGTGCTGGGAGGAGGCACCGGCAATCCCTTCTTCTCCACCGATACCGGGGCGGTGCTCCGGGCTGTGGAAATCCAGGCGGACGTGGTTTTGATGGCCAAAAACATCGATGGCGTATACACTGCGGATCCAAAAAAAGATCCCAGTGCCAAAAAGCTGGATGAAACCACATATGACTATATCCTGTCCAACCATTTGGGTGTCATCGATATGACGGCGGCAAGCCTTGCCATGGATAACGATCTGCCCCTGTATTTATTCGGGCTGGACAAGGAAGAAAATATTTATCGGGTAATCATAGGCGAAAAATTGGGAACCATTGTAAATAATGAGGTAAAGGAGAACGCACAATGAAACTGGACAACAAGCCTTACGAAGAAAAAATGAAAAAAACCATCTCCGTATATGGGGAGCAGCTGGACACAGTCCGTGCGGGCAGAGCCAACACCGCCGTGCTCAACGGTATAGAGGTGGAATATTACGGCACCCCTACTGCCATTAATCAGATGGCGGAGGTAAAAGTGACCGACGCACGTACCATCGCCATTACCCCATGGGATGCCACGACTGTGAAAAGCATTGAAAAGGCCCTGCTGGCCTCTGATCTCGGAATCACCCCCCAGTCTGACGGTAAGGTGATCCGCCTGCTCTTCCCGCAGCTGACCGAAGAGCGCCGCAAGGAAATGACCAAGCAGGTCGCCAAAATGGGTGAGGATACAAAGGTATCCATCCGCAACATCCGCCGGGACGCCATCGACAAGGCAAAAGATCTGAAGAAAAACGGCGAAATGACAGAAGACGAACAAAAACAGTCCGAAAAAACCATTCAAGACCTGACAGACAAATATATCAAGGAAGTGGACGCAGTAACCGCAAAGAAAAATGCGGAGATCATGGATATCTGATCCGGCGAATACAACCTCCCCCCGACGCCGCGGAGATCCGGGGCGTCGGGGGCTTCTTGTTGCAGTCTGCTGCAGAAACGAAATAAGGAGACGGCCGGCAGAAAAAGCCGGCAGGGACCATATGTTTTTTAAGAAAAAGCAAACCGGCCAGGACATACAGTCCGCCGATATGCGCAAAGTCGTACAGGATACAGGGTTGTCCCACATTGCCTTTATTATGGACGGAAACGGGCGGTGGGCCACCGGCCGGGGGCTTCCCAGGGAAGCCGGCCACAGCGTAGGGGTGAAGACCTTTAAAAAGACCGTCACCCTATGCCGGGATTACGGCATCCAAACCGTCACCACCTACGCCTTTTCCACAGAAAACTGGAAGCGGCCGGAGAATGAGATCCGGGAAATCATGCGGCTGCTGGACACCTACATCAAAGAAGCCCGGGACGACAATGAGAAAAACCGAATTCGCTATATTTTTCTGGGAGACAAAGCAGGGCTGGATCCACGAATCCAGGAGAAATGCACCTTTCTGGAAGATCTTACCCATGACAATCCCCTGACACTGAATATTGCTCTGAACTACGGCGGCAGAAGCGAAATCACCCAGGCCTGCAATGCCTTGATCGCAAAGGGCAAAGCAGTGACGGAAGAGGAACTCTCCTCCCAGCTGTACACCCGGGAAAGTCCGGACCCGGATTTGATCGTGCGCACCGGGGGAGAATACCGTCTTTCCAACTTTCTGCTATGGCAGGCCGCCTATGCGGAGCTGTACTTTACAGAGTGTCTATGGCCGGATTTTGACGAAACGGAGCTGCGGCGCGCTATATTAGAATTTTCCGGGAGAAAGCGCCGGTTTGGAGGCGTATAATTAGCCAGCGGCAGAAGCCGCTATGATAAGGATGGAGACAATATGTTAAAACGTATTATCACCGGCGTAGTCGCCGCAGGGCTTTTGGCCTTGGTATGTATATTTGCCAACGGAATTGTATTCTCTATTGTGTTCGGACTGTTAGCTCTTTTGGGCGTGTATGAAATGCTTGGCTGTATCGGCGCACGCCGCAATTTCGCTATTGCCTTGTGCATGTACGCCATGACCATTCTCTCCGTAGTACTGGTGCATACAGTGAGCCGGCACTCTCTGTATATTACCACCTTTGCGGGAATTCTGTTTTGTGTGCTGCTGATTTTGTTTGCGTCAGCAGTATTTTCTGAAGGACGCGTACCGGTGGACAAAGTATGTATCGCCTTTACTACCTGCGCCTATGTAATCACTGGATTTATTTCCATTATCCTGCTACGGGATATGCGCATGGGAAAATATATCTATCTGCTGGCCTTCATCGGCCCCTGGATTTCCGATACCTTTGCATATTTCACCGGCATGCTGCTTGGCAAACACAAGCTTATCCCCTCTGTCAGCCCCAAAAAGACGATAGAAGGAAGCATAGGCGGCATTGTGTTCTGTATGGTCGGCTGCATAGTATATGGGTATGTGGTAAAAAGCATTTCTGGCGGCGCGGCTGAATTTCATGTTGTATTTTTAGCCCTTCTGGGACTGCTTATCTCTGTGGTATCCCAAGTGGGGGATTTAATTTTCTCCCTGATCAAACGGCGGTACGATATCAAGGACTACGGATTTATCTTTCCCGGCCACGGCGGCGTGCTGGATCGGTTCGACAGCGTCATTGCTACAGCCCCGCTGATCCTCATCGCCTGTGAATCTTTGGCAAAAATGAATTTGATGTGATCGGACACATATTATGGAGAGAAAAAAGAAAGTGGCGATTCTGGGGTCCACCGGTTCTGTTGGCACACAGGCATTGGAGGCTCTGCGGAATATAAAGGCGGAGGCGGCCCTCCTGACCGGCGGGCAAAACATTTCCCTTTTGGCAAAGCAGATCAGCGCTTTTCATCCGGCGCTGGCAGCCGTTCCCACAAGGGAAGCAGCCGACCGGCTACAGGGAATGCTGGCGGAGGGCCGCACCCGCATTTTAGGAGGACCGGATGCAATATGTCAGGCAATCCGGGAATGCGGGGCAGATGTAATTGTCCACGCCATCTGTGGCATGGCGGGTATTCCCCCTGCTCTTGCCGCTGCAGACACCGGCGCCCGTATCGCAATGGCCAACAAAGAGGCGATTATTGCTGCAGGCCACCTGATCTACGACAGACTGGCAAAATCCGGGGGAGAACTGATTCCGGTAGACAGCGAACACAGCGCCATTTTTCAGTGTCTCACCGCTGCAGGCGCTGCCGATCCCCACAGCCCCGCAAATCCTGCAAAAATCCGCAGAATCATTCTCACCGCCTCCGGCGGTCCGTTTTTCGGAAAAGATACGGCAGCACTTTCCGCTGTGACGCCCCAAATGGCCCTGGCCCATCCCACCTGGAAAATGGGCAAAAAGATTACCGTAGACAGCGCCACCCTGATGAATAAAGGATTTGAATGGATCGAAGCCTGCCGCCTGTTTGGTGTACGGGGAGATCAAGTGGAGGTAGTGATCCACCCGCAAAGCATTATTCACTCTATGGTGGAATATATTGATACATCTGTTCTTGCGCAAATGTCCTATCCGGACATGGCAGACTGCGTCCGCTATGCGCTCCACTATCCAAATCGTGCTTCCTTTGACGGTCCCAGTCTAAACTTTGCCGCAGTGGGAACGCTGACCTTTCATACTCCCGATGAAGCGGCCTTTCCCTCTTTGAAGATCGCCAGAGAGGCCTGGGAGGCCGGAGGATGTTCCCCGGCTACGCTGATTGCTGCAGATGAAATTGCGGTAGACGCGTTTCTGACCGAAAAGATCGGTTTTATGGATATTCCCGCACTGGTAGAGAAAACATTATCCGTATGTCCCGTATATCCGGTACATTCGGAAGAAGACGTTTATGAAGCGGATCGTACCGCCAGAGCGGCAGCACGGAAACAAATCAAAAAATAATTCCTCAGCGAGGGAAAGGGCGTGATTTCTATTTCTACCGTATTATATATTTTGCTTGCCATCTTTATTTTTGGCGTACTAATTTTTGTCCACGAGGGCGGACACTTTCTCTTTGCACGGCTGTTCCATGTATCCATTCGGGAATTTGCCATTGGCATGGGTCCAAAGCTTTTGACCCGTACATCCAAAAAGTCCGGTATCGCCTACTCCCTGCGCCTGCTTCCCATTGGCGGCTTTGTTTCCATGGTGGGAGAGGATGAAGAATCTGACGATCCAAACGCATTTAACAAGAAAAAAGCGTGGCAGCGGCTGATCATCGTTTCGGCCGGCGCCCTTATCAATATTTTGCTGGGGGTGATTATCACCTCTGTGCTGGTCTGCGCAAAGCCTGTTCTGGGTTCCACTGTAGTGGCAGAATTCACCGAAGAATCCGTATCCGAGGCAGCCGGTCTGCAGATAGACGATGAAATTATCCGGGTGGATGGCCAGCGGGTGCATATTGCCGACGAACTCATGTATGAAATTATGCGTCTGGGAATCGAACCGGTCGATCTCACTGTCATCCGGGATGGTGAAGAGGTCGTGATAGAAGACGTGCAGTTTCCCATTTTCTCAGAATCCGGCACAGCCTTTGGAAATCAGGACTTTAAAATTTACGCGGAAAGGCCCACTTTTGGAAATATAGCAAAGCACTGTCTTTACAGAAGCACGTATACAGTCCGCATGATCTGGGAGTCTCTGTATGACCTGGTAACCGGCCGCTATGGGATCCAGGCTGTATCCGGTCCGGTGGGCGTTACAGAAGTCCTGACAGAAGCGGCACAAACCAGCAGCTTCAGCTTTTTCTCCTTAGTTGCTGTCATCACCATGAACCTGGGCGTGGTAAACCTGCTGCCCCTGCCTGCCCTGGATGGAGGGCGACTGGTCTTTTTGATCATTGAAGGCATCCGCAGAAAACCGGTTAAGCCGGAAATCGAAGGATATATCCACTTTGCAGGAATGGCGTTGCTGATGCTTTTGATGCTGGTTATTTGTGTAAAGGATGTTGTAGGTCTGTTTTAGAAAGGAATTCTATGAGAAGAAAAACACGCACCGTTCATGTAGGAAATATTACGATCGGCGGGGACGCGCCGGTATCCATCCAATCCATGACCAACCGGCCCGCTGGGGACTTTGGCGGCACCATCGAACAGATCCGCGCGCTTGCTGCCGCCGGCTGTGAAATTGTGCGCATTGCGGTGCCGGACATAGAAACTGCCGTTGTGTTTGCTAAGGCAAAACAGGCCGGTATCACCACACCGCTTGTGGCGGACATCCATTTCGATTACAGAATTGCCCTGGAGGCACTGCGGCAGGGTGCGGATAAAATTCGGATCAATCCGGGAAACATTGGCAGCAGAGACCGGGTGCAGGCAGTGGCTGACGCATGCAAAAGCGCAGGCGTCCCCATTCGTATCGGTGTAAACGGAGGATCTCTGGAAAAAACTCTTTTAGAAAAATACGGCGGGCCAACTGCAAACGCCCTGGCCGAAAGCGCCCTGATTCAAGCAGAAATGCTGGAGGATATGGGATTCCACGATATTGTCATCTCCATTAAGTCCTCCCGCGTGGACACGATGATCCAGGCCTGCCGGATCGTTGCAGCCCAGTCCGATTATCCCCTGCATTTAGGCGTGACAGAGGCGGGAACCCAGTACAGCGGCATTATTAAAAACGCTATGGGCATCGGCGCGCTGCTGTGCGACGGCATCGGCGACACCATCCGAGTGACGCTGACTGCGGATCCTGCCGCAGAGGTCACCGCCGCAAAAGAAATTCTCGCGGCAGCAGGTGTGCGTAAAAATGGGATCACGATAATCTCCTGTCCCACCTGCGGGCGGACAAAAATCGATTTGATCTCGATTGCAGAGGCTTATAAAGCGGCAGTGTCCGAAATTGATACCGGCGATAAAACCATCACCGCTGCCATTATGGGCTGTGCCGTCAACGGCCCCGGGGAGGCCAGAGAGGCAGATTTCGGTGTGGCCGGAGGGGACGGATGCGCCATTTTGTTCCGGCATGGAAAACAGGTTTGCCGTATCGATGAGGACAAACTGCTGGAGGTTCTTATGGAAGAAACCTATCGGATGCTGGAGGACACGCAGGATCACACCTGAGAAACGGAGACAGTTATGGCAGAATCGAAAAATCGCACCTTAAAGACAATCTTCTCCCGGTATATGCCGCAAACGCAGCGGCAGCGGGAGATTTTTGACGCTGCCACCGACGCCGTCCTAACCGGTGATAAAGAAAAAAGCATGTATCAGGTAGCGTTTTCTCTTCCCTTTCTCTGTGAAAAGCGGGACCTGTATCAAATGGAAGACCAGCTTTGTGAGCTGTACGGTCTTGCACTGCTGCGCCTGCTACCCAACTTTCCATCGGAGTTGTTCAGTAAGGAGTATTTGCCCCAGGTGCTGATCGAATCCAAACGGGTGGGCGCCGTGTCCAACGGATTTTTCAACGACTGCGAAATTGGGATAGAAGGAGAAAAAATCACCCTGTCTGTTCCTTTTACAGCAGGGGGCGTAGATCTTTTGGATTTGGGACGCACCGGCGATATTATTGCAGGCATTATCCGCAGCGAATTTTCTCTGTCCTATCGGGTAGAAATCCAGCAAAGGGAAGATTATCTGGCCCATTTTGAGGCATACATACAGCAGCAGAACCAGGAGATCCGGGAATATCAGGAACGGACAGCCGCTCAGGCGGCCCAGTATCAGGCGGAGCAGGAGAAAAAGGCCCAGGAGGAAGCCGCAGCAAATCCCGTATATGAACGGGTGGAATCCCTTTTCGATGGAGACGCCCAGGTGGAAACAGTAGGCGACGCTTTAATACAAGCAGGGAAAATGATTTTCGATGTCTCTGGCGGCGAAGGAATCTTCGGGGAGGATTTTGAACACGACGATCCAACGCCGCTGCGCAGCATCAACCGAGCCGCCCGCCATGTGGTGGTGCTGGGCCAGGTTTTTCAGGTAAAAACCAATGAGCTGCGGGGCAGCGACAAATTTTCTGTAAGTATCGGCATCACCGACAAAGACAGCTCTGTGTTTCTCCGCACTACATTGGAAGAGGCGGAGGCCGCGGCACTGGCATCCGCTGCAAAGCCCGGCACCTGCCTGGTCGCCTGTGGCAGTGTGCGTCAGGATAAATTCGGCGAATTTAATATCACTCTGAAGGGGGCGAAAAAAATCAAGGTGCACATCCGTCCGGATCCTGCCGATATAAAACGGGTGGAGCTGCACATGCATACAAACCTATCCTCCATGGACGCCACGGCAAAGCCGGAGGATATCGTAAAGCGAGCAGCGGCATGGGGACAAAAGGCCATAGCTATTACAGACCACGGTACTGCACAGGCATTCCCTACAGCTATGCTTGCCGCAAAAAAGCTGGAGGGCTTCAAGGTACTCTATGGAATCGAAGCCTACTTTGTAGATGATACCGCCAGAGCTCTGTACGGTAGAACGGATATCGGATTCGATGAAGAAATGATCGTGTTCGATATTGAAACCACCGGCCTGTCCGTTCAAAACTGTAAAATCACAGAAATTGGCGCGGTAAAGGTGCAGGGGGGTCAGGTACTGGACACCTTCAACACCTTTGTGAATCCCGGCGTGCCCATTCCGGAAAATATCACGCAGCTCACCGGCATCACCGATGAGATGGTGGCAGACGCGCCGCCGGTGGACGCGGCCCTACGTGCTTTCTTCGACTTTACGGGAGACCGGCTGCTGATCGCCCATAATGCTGGATTTGATACCAGCTTTATCCGCCGTGCCGCGGAAGAATGCGGCCTTCCCTTTGACAATCCATATCTGGATACTGTATCTATGTCCAGATATGTAAATCCCGAGTTGAAACGCCACCGTCTGGACACTCTGGCGGAATATTTTCAGCTGGGGGATTTCAATCACCACCGGGCATCGGATGATGCGGAGATGCTGGCGTATATTTTCTTCAAAATGATCGATAAGCTGCAGGATGAAGGCATCACCGACTTTACGCAAATGACCAACGCCATGAGCGAAAATGCCGATCCTCTAAAGCTGCGTACCTATCACCAGATCATTCTGGCAAAAAACCTTACAGGGCTGAAAAACCTGTACAAGCTTATATCAGACTCTTATTTGACCTATTACCGGCGCACGCCCCGTATACCTAAAACCCGCCTGACGGAGCTGCGGGAGGGGCTGATCATCGGATCCGCCTGCGAGGCGGGGGAGTTGTTCCGGGCCATTCTGGAAAACAAGCCCCAGGCGGCCATTGAGGAAATTGCTTCTTTTTATGATTATCTGGAAATCCAGCCTATCGCCAACAACATGTTTCTGATCGAATCGGGAAAGGCTGCAGATGTTGAAGAACTGCGTGAACTAAACCGAAAAATCGTAGCGCTGGGCGAAAAGCTGGGTAAGCCGGTATGCGCTACCTGCGACGCCCACTACATCGATCCTGAGGACGAGATTTACCGCCGGATTCTGCTTACCGGTATGAAATTTGCAGATGCTGACAAGGTCAGCCATCTGTACATGCGTACAACAGAGGAGATGCTGGAGGAATTCTCCTATCTGGGAGAAGAGAAGGCCTACGAGGTAGTGGTTACCAACACCAACAAGATCGCCGACATGGTGGAAAAAATAGACCCCATTCCGGCAGGTTCTTATCCGCCCCATATTGAAGGCAGTGAGGAAGAGCTCACCAATAAATGTTATGAAATGGCGGCATCCATGTACGGGGATCCGCTGCCCATCCAGGTGCAGTCCCGACTGGAGCGGGAGCTGGATTCTATCATTAAAAATGGCTTTGCCATCATGTACATCATCGCCCGCCGCCTAGTGGAAAACAGCGAATCCAAAGGGTATCAGGTGGGATCCAGAGGCTCTGTAGGATCCTCCTTTGCCGCCACCATGGGCGGCATTACCAAGGTAAATCCTCTGCCGCCCCACTACCGCTGTCCTGTATGCAGGCACAGCGAATGGATTGAGGACGGATCTGTCAAATCCGGCTTCGATTTGCCCACCAAAGATTGCCCCAATTGCGGCGCGCCGGATATGATCCGGGACGGACACAACATCCCTTTCGAAACCTTTCTGGGCTTCTACGGAGATAAGACGCCGGATATCGACCTGAACTTTTCCGGCGACGTACAGGGAGACGCTCACAAATACACGGAGGTGCTGTTTGGAAAAGGACATGCCTTCCGGGCCGGCACCATCGGTACACTGGCAGAAAAAACCGCCTTCGGATACGCGGCAAAATATCTGGAGGGGAAAGGGATTTCCGTTTGTCGGGCGGAGCTGGAACGGCTGATCAGCGGATGTGTGGGCGTCAAGCGGACTACAGGACAGCACCCCGGGGGCATCATCATCGTGCCCCAAGGGTACGAGATCTACGACTTCTGCCCGGTGCAGCACCCTGCAGACGACCCAAACTCCGGCACCATCACCACCCACTTTGAGTTTAAATATCTCCACGATACCATCCTGAAGCTGGACATACTGGGACACGATATTCCCACCAAGTATAAACGGCTGGAAGAGTACACAAATACCAATGTGCTGGACTGCAATCTCAGCGATCCGAAGCTCTACCAGCTCTTCACAACGCCTGCTCCCCTGGGCGTAACCAAAGAAGAATTGCTTGGTGTGGAAACGGGGACTCTGGGCCTTCCTGAAATGAACACCAAATTTGTACGTGGCGTGCTCACCCAGGCAAAGCCCAAAAGCTTTTCCGACCTTTTGCAGATCTCCGGACTGACCCACGGTACCGGGGTGTGGCTGGGCAACGCAGATATGCTCATCGATGCAGGGACCTGCACCATATCCGACGTGATCGGATGTCGGGACGACATTATGCTATATCTGATCCAAAATCACAATATGGAGAAAGCGATGTCCTTTGCCATTATGGAGGACGTGCGTAAGGGAAAGGGGCTGAAGCCGGAATATGAAGAAGCGATGGTTGCAGCGGGCGTACCGGACTGGTATATCGATTCCTGTAAAAAAATCAAGTACATGTTTCCTAAGGCCCACGCGGCGGCTTATGTAATCGATGCCCTGCGGCTGGGCTGGTATAAAATCTATTACCCCAAGGAATTTTACGCGGCCTATTTTACTGCCGCACCCGGCGGCGTTGAGGCCAGTGTGGTCTGCGGCGGCAGGCAGGCAGTGAAAGCAAAAATGGACGAAATAGCCGCCATGGGGAAGGATGCTACTGCAAAGGATAATGAAACCTTTGGCGCCCTCCAGCTGGTCAACGAAGCCATGGTTCGGGGGATCCGGTTTCTTCCGGTGGACCTGAAGCAGTCCCACGCAAAAAAATTTCTGCCCCAGGAGGAGGGGATCCGCCTCCCCTTCAACTCCATCGGCGGGCTGGGAGATACCGCTGCAGAAAACATTATGCGCGCTATGAAAGAAGAAGATATCTTTTCCGTAGAGGATTTGCGTATTGCGGCGAAGCTTTCCAAAACGGTGGTAGAAGTGTTGGATGCCAACGGTGTGTTTAAAGGTATGTCTATGACCAACCAGCTATCCTTTTTCTGACGGTTCCGTCACTACGGATGAGGCGCTCCTTATCTCCCACCGTCAGCAATGCTGCCCCCCTCTGACAAGGGGGGCTTTTATTTTCTTTGTAAAAATTACCGGTACTCCTCAGTAAGCTCTTAAAAGGACGATGGAAAATCATCCCGCAAACCACAAATGTAATGCTGAATCTTTGTATGCATCCCTCTGTTGCGTTTCGTGATCGAAACGCTGAGGGGGATTTTGCCGCAGAAAAAAGCGGTGGGAGAGACATTCTTCCCCTGATCTGTGGCAGCAGTCTTCTCTGTTAGTCTCTTCTCTGGAATACCGGACAAATCCGGCTGCATATACTGCTGTAAAAGGCATATTTTATATCCAGGAGGAAACCATGGCTTGCAATACAAACAGCCTGAGCAATAAAATTGTGATCAGCGTATGCGACGGCAGAAAATTGGGACATATCTGCAATTACGAAATCGATTTATGTAACGGATGTATCACAGCGATATTCGTTCCGGGGGAAGGCGGCCATTTTGGATTTGGGCGCAGCAATGATCTGCGTATCCCCTGGGATAAAATTCAAAAAATCGGAGAGGATGCAATTCTTGTAGATGTTCCCGCACACGTGCCGGAATGCAGCTGCAACTGTCCTCCGCCACCCAAGAAAAAATGGTTTTGGTAACACAGCAGCAGGATTCGATTGGATCCTGCTGCTTTAAATTGCAAAAATTCCTGCTGCGCCCGTGTCTTGCCTTATCCCGTTTTAGGGGAACTCCTGCATGAGATTTTTATCTGAAAAATTTCATTGTATCATAACATAGCTGTAATTACAGGAAAAATCGCCAGGTAAATTGACAATTTCTGTTTAATGTGGTAAAATAATTTTATTACTGTATACAAATCGTTCAAAAAATAAAGGAATTGTATAAAACCTATGAAAAGAGTGGCCATCTTCCAAAACGATTTAAGCGTGGGCGGGATCCAGAAATCTCTGATCAACTTGCTGCGCAATATCGATTACAACCGTTTTTCGGTTGACTTGTATTTGTTCGCAGAAAACACCTTTTGGAATGTGGAATTTCCCGATAAATTGAACGTAAAATATCTGCGTCCCGTATCCAAAGCCTATTCCTTTCTTCCCTTTAACCTGGCAAAGAGACTGATTCATCCGGACTTTGGCGACTGCGGGAAATATGATATAGCCATTGATTTTAATTCCTATCAGAACAGCTGTGCTGTGGGGACGATTAAAATTCCTGCCAAAAAGCGGGTCATGTGGATCCACAATGATGTGGAGATCAAGCTGCAAAACGAGTGGAAATACCGTCTGCTCTGGAGTCTTTTCAAAGGAAAATTTGCCTATTATGATGAATTTGTCGGCGTTTCCCAGGGACTGATCCAACCGTTTCAAAAAATGTCCGGCGTGGGGGATAAAAAGTTTCGCGCCATTCAAAACTATATCGACACGGCGGAAATCTCCCGCAAGGTGTTGGAAGAGCCGGCGGATTTTACAGTAGATCCAAACTGCTTCAACTTAGTGGGGCTGGGGCGTCTGTGCCACCAAAAGGCATATGACATTATGCTGGATATATTTGCCCGCGCGCACGCGAAAAGAGAAGATTTGCGCCTGTACATTATCGGCGACGGACCGGACCGGGAAATGCTGGAAGAAAAAATCCAATCCCTTTCCCTGACGGGCAAAGTTTTTCTGCTGGGTAATCAGTCCAATCCCTTCTGTTACATGCAAAAAATGGATGCGTTTATTTCCACCTCCCGGTATGAAGGACAGCCGCTGAATATTATGGAAGCTATGGCGGTGGGACTGCCTCTTTACTGTACCAAAAATTTGGAAAAGTATACCCAGGGGCTCGTAGGGTATGAAAATTTGGAAGAAGCACTGGTGCAGGCAAAAAAGGTGGAAAAGCATCCGGACGATCTGGCCGGCTACAATGAGGAAATTACAGAAAACATTGCCGATTTGATCGAAAATTAAATCAGGAAAAGCGCAGCTTTACAGCTGCCGTTTTCCTGTCCGCAGCAATTAGAAAGGATATTTCAAAAATGATCAAGGTTCTGTCTGTTTTCGGCACCCGCCCGGAAACGATCAAAATGGCGCCCCTGGTTAAAGAACTGGAGCGACGGGAGGAGATCGAAAGCATTGTCTGCGTAACCGGACAGCATCGGCAGATGCTGGATCAGGTACTCCGCGCTTTTGATATTCATCCGGACTATGACCTGAACATCATGAAGCCGGGACAAACTCTGGCAGGAATTACAGAAGCGATTCTGCAAAAAATGGAATTGGTTTTGGAAAAAACAACGCCGGACATCGTGCTGGTTCACGGGGATACTACGACTGCGTTTGCTGCAGCCCTTTCTGCCTTTTATCACAAAATCCCCGTAGGTCACGTAGAGGCTGGACTGCGCACTTACAATAAATACTCTCCCTATCCGGAAGAAGTCAACCGGCAGTTTATCAGCCTGGTGGCGGACATGAACTTTGCACCGACTCAGCAAAGTCGTCAGCATCTGCTGGACGAAGGCAAAGACCCGGATACAATTTTTGTCACCGGGAACACTGCCATCGACGCCCTGCAGCTGACTGTTCGTCCCGATTATGAAGATGAGATCATCCGCTGGGCCCAGGGCAGCAGACTCATTGTTCTTACCGCTCATCGCCGGGAAAACTTAGGTGAACCCATGCGGGGCATGTTCCGGGCAATCCGCAGAATTTGTGAGAAGTATCAGGATGTAAAAGTAGTATATCCGGTACACCTGAACCCGGTGGTGGTGGATGCTGCAAACGAGGTGTTCGGCAATATGGACAGCGTCCGTCTGATTCAGCCTCTGGAAGTGGTAGAGTTTCACAATCTGCTGGCCAGATCCTATATGATCCTCACAGACAGCGGCGGCATTCAGGAAGAAGCGCCTTCTCTGCATAAACCGGTGATCGTTCTGCGGGATACTACCGAGCGCCCGGAAGGAGTACAGGCAGGGACACTGCGCCTGGCAGGCACAAAGGAAGACGATATTTACCGCATGATTGACACGCTCCTGTGTGACCCGACGCAATACGATGCTATGTGCAAAGCGGAAAACCCCTATGGGGACGGACAGGCCTCTGTTCGGATCGCGGACGCGATCATCCGCCGATATAATCCATAAATTTTGAGGTAAATAGGTTATATGAATACCAGTGTTTCTGCTTTTACAAAAACAAAAAGAAAACTGACGGATATTGTACCGGAACTTGTTTTCGTTCTGTTGCTGGTCCAGCCGGTTCTGGACATTATCTCTCATTGGGCCACCGTATGGGAAATCACCCTTTATACCACCGCGTTCCGGTTTCTCATGTTTGCGGGGATTCTGTTTTACAGCTTTCTGATTTCTGACAAAAAGCGTATCTATATTTTGTTCGGTGGGGTCATTGGACTGTACTGGATTCTGCATGTGGCGGCTTGCTTTTTGTCAGAAGGCGGTTATCAGTCTCCCTTTTCTGATTTAAATAATTTACTGCGCACGATTCAGCTTCCCCTGTTTGCACTAAGCTTTATTACCTTTTTTAAAAAAAGTGATTTGGTGCCTAAAAAAGTGCAGTGTGCCTTTTTTGTAAATATGGTCATTATGATCCATTCCATCATTTTTTCCTACATGACCGGTACACAGATCTACACATATGTAGACTCTCAGAAAGGGCTGATGGGATGGGCAACGGTTCACAACGCGCAAAGCGCTATTCTGACTTTTGTTATTCCCCTGTTGCTCCTGTTTGTCTATAAAAAGAAAAACAAAGGATTTTTCTACACGGCTTGTATCGTTTGCTTTGGTATTTTGTTTTTCACCGGTACAAAGGTAGATTATTTCGCTATTTTTATTATCGCTCCTGCTATAATGATCCTCCTGTTTATCCAGGGGGAGAGAAGCCCCTTCTATTATGTGACGCTGTTGTGTGTAACGGCAATGTGTCTGGTTTGTTATAACTCCTCTGTTGTGCAGAACGTCCGGGAAGACCATTCTGTAGCAATGGGATATAAGCAGGATTATGTAAGTCATTTGATTGACGTGACAGAAAAAGAGGATGAGAATGGCGTTCTGGGAGTTAAGTTGCCCAAAGATCTGGATAAGGAAAGTTATGAGGCCCTGGACGACCGTATGAAGCTATTGATTCGGGAAGTATACGACCTTTACCTGTATCCAATGGTGGAGCAATTTGGATTCGAGCGGGTACTGGAAAAATATGATTATTCCCTAACCGTATCAGAATTGACTGCCCAGAGGCAGCAAAAACGCTTCTTTGCCCAGCTTTCCTGGGAAGATTCCAATTTCCTTACCCGCTGTTTTGGATATGAGTACAGTACGCTGATTGCACAGTATACGCTGGAAGACGAAGAGGGCGAGCTTCACGAAATGGAGACAATTTACGACTTGGAAAACGATTTTCCCTCTGTCTTCTATTATAGTGGATATATCGGGTTTGCAATTTATATATTGTTTATCGGATATTTTGCAGCGCTGATCTTAGTAGGGCTTCTTACCAGAGGCAAAAAGCTCATCACCCTGGAAACTGGTATGGTAGGCATTACATTTGCTCTTGCTGTGGGCTCCGCACAATTTTCCGGAAATGTTTTGCGCAGACCCAATGCTTCAATTTATGTGTCTGTGATTTTGGCTTACATCTACTATCTGACTGTAATTCAATACGATGTGAAGCTGCGGGATATCTTTAGTATATGCAATAGAGAAAAACGAAAGCGTTGGAAGGAAAGCTCTCCGAAAAAAATTCCCTCAGAAAGGGAATAAAAAAGGCAGGCCTATGGCCTGCCTTTTCTTAATCCAATAAACAAAGGTTTCGTTACAACAAACGATTGATAGAAAGAATATAAAAGTCTCTCCCCCGACTCGCTAACGCTTTCCAGCCCCCTTTCATAAAGGGGGATTTGTTTTAGGCCTCCCCTGGCAAGGGGAGGTAGCGCCAAAGGCGACGGTGGGGATTGCCTGCGAATACAATCGCCTTGGCGGCGGCAAGGCGCTACTTTCCTGTATCTTAAGACAGTGCCGCACGCTCTTCCCCGTCCAGCTTATATGCTTTCCATTCCTGATCCGCCTGATGCACCGGAAAACCGATCGTTTCCGCCTTGGGATAATCTACCGCATCACAGCACAGGAACAAATACAGCGCCTCTCCTTCCTCCACAGTCACATCAGAAAAAACCAAGCGAAAGTGCCGGTAAAAATACTTCTGCTCTTCCTCTGCCACAGTCCCCCTGGAAATAGTATTTCCTTCCTCGTCCCGCAGCTCCCAGTAAAAGTCCCTTCCGTCCGCAACATCCATATATTTGTAGATACTCTCATTATACCGCGCGGTAAGCTGCAGTTCTCTCTGAGACCGGTTATAAACCATGGAATGGGCGCTAAAATATCCGTCCGGCGCAATAGACGCGCGAAACTTATGGGTGGCAAAAGCCTCTTTCCCAAGGGAAGCAAACGCTTCCTTTGCAGACTCCGTAGGAGTGATTTTTGTCAGACTCCCGTTATCGTCCATCATAAAAATCCGGCCAAGGATTGCGAAAACGCCCGCTATAAATATAAAAAGCAAAATTCTGCCAATAATTTTTCCAGGTTTCATAAACACCCCGATGCCATTGACTGGCTTTTTATTTTCAGGCTCTGTCCTAACAAATCATTGATAGTAATATCTCTTCTTTACATGTCTGCCCTACGACCTTTCGCCCTCGAAAAGCCACAGAGGGAGGCAAGGCTCCCCAGTTCGTGTTTCACTTTGTGAAACAGCGGGGTACTTGCACCTTTAGGTGACTGAGGGGTGGTCCCTCCTATCTTTCCATAATTCTATTCTGGGACAGAGCCAATTTTCAAAGACTTTTTATCATTTTAACATAAGCGCTCGCTGCTTTCAATGAAATTTGTGAAAACAAATGATATTTTTCCTTATCCTTGACAAAGAAAGCAGAAAAGAGTATAATAAAAATAGTCTATACCAATAGCGTAATAAATGGATTATACTGTTGACAGCGCCTGCTGTATTTGGTATAGTATTTTCCGCAGCCATATTCCCCATAAAGAATGATGGAAAGGACAAATTTCATGAGACTGGATCTGACGCAGCTGATGAACAAGCGAATTCCTTCGCTGTCTTTTGGCTTTTCCCTCACTTTAGGAGACGTAGAGGATGCACCGCAGCTTCCTGACGATATTTCTCTGCCTGCACCTATCCAGGTATCTGGCAGCGTAATCGATAATGACGGATATATGGCGCTGCGTGTCCATGTAAGCGCCGACTATACCACGGTTTGTGACCGGTGTCTGGCACCACTGAAAGGAACTGTGTCTTTTCCCTTAAAACGCATTGTCACCACGGGAGGGGCTGGTACCGAAAACATGGACGAGGACGACATCGTCTGGGTTAAAGATGGGGGAATCAATTTTGACCGGGAAATTTTAGAGGCGGTGATTTTAGAGCTTCCCGTATATCACCTATGCAGCGACGACTGTCCCGGGTTGTGTGATACATGCGGCAAAAAAATCGGGGACGGCTGTACTTGCGGTGAAAAAAAAGAAATCGATCCAAGAATGGAAATATTTCAAAAACTACTTGATAAAATGGATAAATAGTAGTATAATGGGTTGTAATGATCCTTTTTAACGATACAAAGGGGGGATTCCAATGGCAGTACCGAAGAGAAAAGTTTCAAAAGCTCGCAGAGATAAGAGACGCTCCAACGTATGGAAGCTGTCCATGCCCGGCATGGTAAAATGCTCCAACTGCGGTGAATATAACCTGACGCACAGAGTTTGCAGTGCATGCGGTTATTACAACGGGAAGCAAGTTATTGCGAAAAAAGAAGCATAATGGTAAACCGCCTGAGCGCCGAGAGGCCGCTGCGGCGGTTTTTCCGTTTTAAGCAGTTTCAAAGGAAAGGATGTCATACAGTGATACATCAACCAGAACAAAAGAACCGGGCACCTGAGGCCACAGTGCTGGCCCTTTTTCTCTGTGCCACTGTGGGATTTGTGTTTGCATCCTTCAGCGGGATCGCCGGAAGAGGATTTCTGCAGGGCCTGTCGCTGGTATTCTTCTGCGCAATGATCTATATTCTGGTCCGCTTTAAATTTTTTCGAATCCGCTATATTGTGCGGGCAGGCCGGCGTGAGGATACAGACAGCGACGGCAAGGAACAAAATGCTGCTGCCGCAGATAGTAGTGCCGCTAAGGGAGGCAGTCCGCTGCGCCTGCCGCCGGACAGGCTGGACTTCGTTGTGGAAAAGGCCCAGGGTCGCCGGGTAATGACAGCTGAATGCGTACTTTCTTTGGGAACGCTGACGTCCTGCATCCCCTTGCCCCAGCTCCGCAGGGAGCGAAAAAAAATCGTCCGGCAGCATAAAAAGGCAAGAACCTACCGCTATCTTCGGAATATGATTGGCGCACACCAATGTTTGCTGATCTTTTCCAGCCGGGGTATGGACGATGTGAAGCTGATTATCGAACCTTCAGAAAATATGGAAGGCTATCTTTGCGCAGTAGCGCGCTATAATCGTGAAAACAGAGAAAAATAAAAAGGATTCGGCATGCCGAATCCTTTTTATTTAGCCTATATCGTATTCTAAAATAGTTCCCGCAGCAGCATCAATGGTGTATTCATATTCTGTGGTGTCCTTGTAAAATTCTACCTCATATACCGTACGTCCATCGTCACGATCCAGCTTCGCTTTGGAAAACCGCACTTCCGATACAGTAAATCCCGCATGGCGTGCAGCAATTTCCTTTGCATCGTCTAAGTGAATTAGTCCGTTTCCGCCGTCTGTATCTGCAGCACTGCCTCTGGCATCTTCCGCACTCTTGCTGAGAATAGCACCGGTAGAAGCATCGATTTCATATTCATATATCTTATAATCTGTGGTAAAAAAGTCAATTTCATAAACCGCCCTGCCGTCATCCCACTCTAATTTCTCCTGGGAAAACTGCAGTTGTTCTCTTTGCTGCTGGTCTATGCCGGCATCGTCCACAGCAATTTCTTTAGCCTCCTCCAAGCTGATCTGCGTCGTGGATGTATTGGTTGAATCGGCAGTTTCCATTTGATTTTCCGGTACAGGGTTCTGTATATCTGCCTGCTCTACATCCCGGCTGATGACTTTCCCATCGGATGCAAGGATCAGATATTCGTACTCCAAACCATCTGCGGTAAAATCTACCTCATATACAAACCGGCCATTTTCAAATGCAAATTCTGTTTTCGAAAGAACAACCTCTTCCGGGGCTACACTGGCATCTGCAAAGGCGGCATCCTGGGCACGTGCCACACCGATAGAGGTATTTTCTGCCACGGCACCCACGGCAAAGGCTGTTCCCACACCCAAAATTGCAAGCACAGCAAGAATACAAATACAAGATGCCACTGCTTTCAGAGGCGAATCAAAAAATCTTTTAATTTTTTTCATGTTAACACTCCTTTCGTATCTTCTGCTGCTATCATAAAGGAGAAACATTAAAATTCTATTAGAATAAAAAATTTTTTATAAAGCAGGCAGGGAAAGGATGAAAACCGTTTTTCCATTGCCGCTTTCCACGGTTAGCATGCCCCCGTGGAACCGGGCGATCTCTCGGGCCATGGATAGTCCCAATCCAATTCCGGCGCCGGTTCTGGAACGGTCTGCCTGATAAAAACGCTGAAATATTTTTTCCTGTTCCTCCTTGGGGATACCGATTCCATCATCCGTCACAGTCAGTATTATCCGGCCATTTTCAGCAGTCTGCAGGCTCACCCAAATATGACCGTTGTCCTTTCCATACCGGTAAGCATTGCTGATCAGGTTTGTCAGAAGGCGTCCTAAAAGCCCTTTGTTACCATAAACCATAAGCTGGGGCTGCTGGGTAATATATTCCAGTCGGATTCCCCGCTCCCCGATCAGCGCCATATCCCCGCACAAGTCAGAAACCAGCTCCGACAGATCTACCCGCTCCCGTGTATAGCTTTCTGACTGCTGTTCCAGCCGGGTAAAATCCAGCATATCCCCGATCAGCCTGTTCATCTTTCTGCCTTGCCGCTGTATCACGACCAGGGCGTCTTCATATTCCTCGGGCGTCCGCTGCCTTTCCAGAGAAAGCTCACATTGGGCCAAAATCACTGCAGCAGGTGTGCGCAGCTCATGGGAGGCGTCGGAGGTAAACTGCCGCTGGGCATCGAAGGAAGCTTCCAAACGGGAAAACATCTCATTGAATCGATCTGCCAGCTGATGCAGCTCGTCCCTTCCCGCACCAAGCCGGATCCGCTGCTTTAAATCCCCGCCGCTGCCGATTTTTGCAGCTGCATCAGAGATGTCCTGTACCGGACGCAGCATTCTGCCGGCAATCATATATCCGCCTGCCAGTGATACCAGCAGCAGCGACGGCAGAACAATCAGTGACAGATGGGAAATATCGGATATCTGCTGAGAGCCCTGCGTCTCAGCTACTACGCCCCGCAGCCAAAGCCGCTCCAGACCCTGTCTGGAAAGCTCCCGGTCAAACACATAATACACCAGTCCGTCTACTTTAACCTGCTGCATTTGCCCATCGATGAACCGAAGACCGGACAGCGCTTCCGCTATGGGGTTTTCTCCATACAGCAGCGTACCACTGCTTTGGTACAAAGCAGTGTATACCTCATTTACCTCATCCAGAAAATCATCGTCTATCTTCAGAAATCCCGCTTTATATTTTATAGAATGCTGCACCTGTGCAGAGGCCCTGAGCGCATCCAGATCTGCATAATATTCGATCTCGTCCACATTTCGCTCTACGGTGTTTACGAGCCCGTCCCGTATGGTCTTTTGGATCACCTGGTTGCTGGCAAAAAGCACGGTAAAGCCGGAAACACCCGCCATCACTATTAGGAATGCGGCAAACCATAGGGTGATCTTTCCCCGTATGGACCAGTTTTTCATTTTTCTGTTTCCTCCCGCAGCACATAACCCTTGCCGCGTACCGTATGGATGAGCTTTTTTTCCCACCCATCATCCAGCTTTTTGCGCAGGTAACGAATGTATACGTCCACTACGTTGGTGCCGCCTTCGTAGTCAAAATTCCAAACATGGTCCTCAATTTTTTCCCGGGACAGCACCACGCCCTTGTTGTACAGCATATATTCCAAAATAGCATATTCCTTGGCGGACAGCGCAATTTCCCGGCCACCGCGGCATACCGTATGTGCGGCAGTATCCAGCGTCAGGTCTCCTGCTGACAAAAGGCTGCTGGTCCCGCCAAAGGAAGCGCGGGTCATGGCCCGCAGCCGGGCTGCCAGCTCCTCCATGGAAAAGGGCTTTACCATATAGTCGTTTGCGCCGCTGTCCAGGCCCTTTACCCGATCGCTTACCGCGTCTCTTGCAGTGAGAAATAAAACCGGTGTAGCCTTTCCCCTGCTGCGCAGACTGTTCAGTACTGCAAAGCCGTCTGCCCCGGGCATCATAATGTCTAAAATCACAGCGTCATAATCCGTATAAGAAAGGATGTCGATAGCCTCTTTCCCATTGCAGCAGGCGTCTACGCTGTACCCCTCTGCAGTCAGCTTCTGCACAATGATCTGATTTAAATCCCGTTCGTCCTCCGCAATGAAAACCCGCAAAATGATCACCTCACCTCAGGACGCCAAGCCCATCATACAAAAGGGAGTCATCCCTTATCTATATTTTTCTACAGCCTCCACTGTGTCTTTTATCTCCGTATCCGCGGCCCGCTGGATCGCCGCAATCCGGGAAGAAAATACCCCTGGCTCCCGAACCAAATCCTGGAGCGTGTCCATGATGCCGCCCCAGTTATATATAGCCGCAGGGTCGACGGTTCCTGTATCCAGGATCCGGTACAAATTCTCTCTGGATTTTTCATCGTCCACATACTTGAAGGACAAAACAGAGTCCACGTAGCACTCCCGTATACCGCCGGGCCGATATCCCTCCGCTGCAAGGTTTTCCAAAACAATACCTGTCCGCAGCAGATTGCGTCCGGTAACCATCACGCCAAGGGCAGATACGTCCCCAGGCAGATAGGAAATATAGTTCTCCTGATATGCGTCTCTTTTGGGAATGGGAAGCACACCGAACTCGTCGTCCATATCCCGCAGATTTCCAAGGGAGCCTATGTCCGTAATATAAAACAGGCTATGCCGCCCCAAAAACATATCTCTGCTGCTGACGTTGTCTGCTTCGTTTGCCTCTGTGTCATACACATAAGGGCTGCCGCTATACAGCTGCGTGGAAATTTTCGTAAATACATTGTAAAATGCCTCGTCCGTGCTGCAGGTAAGCAGGGGCAAGCCGTAGTCGTCCATCCGGCTGATGCGCACGTCAGCCCCATAAAGCAGAGGAAATGCCTCCTCCGGGGACAGCGCCGCGCCGTACAGGTCTTCCCAGCTCAGCGCCCCGCTGCCGTCCATATCTGCATCTACTGCGTCCATCATAGCAAGCATGGTATCCAGCGTCCAAATTCCCCTGTCCACCAGGTCGTAGGGATTCTCCACCCCCGCATAATCTTTCAGCAGGCTCATATTGACACCCACCATGCTGTGGGCATCATAATAGGATAAATGGATATCCCCAAAAAATAAAAACTGTCCGCCATCTACAGCAGCCTCCTGCATCAAGGCCGTTTTCCACCAGGGCTTGGACAGGTCTACCGCTGTAAGATATTCGTCTGTAACCAAATACCCCGCCGTCGCCAGCGTGGACATATAGGAGGCACTGTTCCATACAGCGCTGTATTTGTCTTCATCCGCCAGGCAGGAAGCCACCGCGATTTCATGGATGTTTTCCGGGATGTCCCGTACCTCTTCAATGGTTATATTCAGCCGCTCTTCCACATTGCTGTTGCGCCGGTAGAGAGATTCATTCAAGGTGTCTCCCTCCAGGGTATCCGTAGCCATATGGGAAGCAGCGGAGCCAGTGGTGGCATTTAAAATTGTAAAGGTATATTCGTCAAAGCTGCCGGTTGGGACGTCTGCAAACAGCTCCCCATCCTCCGGCCGAAAATCTGCGGCTGTGTCGTAGGTGTGCCCTTCAGACTTTTTTTTACCGCAGCCTACAAGACCTGCTGCAAGGCCCACGGCCAGCAGCAGACAAACGCTTTTTCGCACCAGCATATGCCCTGCTCCTTCCCGTTTTCCGTAGTTAAATATCTGCCCGCTCCGCATACAGGGCGGCAAACTGAGCGATGAATTCTTTTCTTGCGGGCAGATTGTCTCCCAGCAGCGTGTCAAAAATCTCCTCTGTGGCCTTGGCATCCGCTTCCGACACCCGGATCAGTCTGCGGGTGGCAGGATTCATGGTCGTCTGCCACATCATATCCGGCTCATTTTCACCCAGTCCCTTGGATCGCTGCAGGGTGTACTTTACATCCCCCAGCTGTTCCAGAATCTGCGCTTTTTCCGGCTCGTTATAGGCAAAATAAATCTTGTCCTTGGCTGTAATTTCATACAGGGGAGACTCCGCAATATACACCTTCCCTTCCAGAATCAAGCTAGGCAGCAGCCGATAGAACATGGTCAGCAGCAGGGTGCGGATCTGAAACCCGTCTTCGTCCGCATCGGTACAGATAATGATCTTAGACCAGCGCAGGGAATCTATGTCAAAGGGTACAAAATCCCCCCTTACCTTTCCCTGGATTTCCACACCGCATCCGATCACACGCAAAAGATCTACAATAATATCGTTCTTGAAAATTTTTTCGTAGGTGCTTTTCAGACAGTTCAGCGTTTTGCCCCGTACGGGGATAATGGCCTGAAACTCTGCGTCCCGCCCCAGCTTGCAACTGGTCATAGCTGAGTCCCCCTCCACAATATACAGTTCCCGGCGCAGGGGGTCCTTGGACCGGCAGGAAACAAACTTTTCCACCCGGCTGGCCACATCGTTGGTGGTCGCCAGTTTCTTTTTGATGTTCAGGCGGGTAGATTCCGCCGTTTCCCTGGATCGCTTATTCACCAGTACCTGGCTCACCAGCTTGTCCGCCTCCAAGGCGTTTTCCAGAAAATAAATTTCCAGCTGCTCCTTTAAAAAATCGGTGAGGGCCTCTGCGATAAAGGAGTTTGTTATGGCCTTTTTCGTTTGGTTGGCATAAGACGTCTGGGTGGAGAAGGAGTTTGTCACCAGTACCAGGCAGTCCTCCACGTCAGCAAAGGTAATCCTCGACTCGTTCTTGTTATATTTGCCCATTGCCTTCAGCTTACGATCGATGGCATAAACAAAAGCGTTTTTTACCGCCCGCTCCGGAGAGCCGCCATGCTCCAAAAAGCTGGAGTTATGATAGTATTCTAGCACGTTCACCGTATTGGACACGCAAAAGGAAACTTCGGCAATCAGCCGGTATTCCTCTTTATCTTCCCGGTCCCGTCCACGGACTTCCGGCATTTTCCACAGAACCGGCTGGGTCAGCGCCGTATCCCCCGCTAGGCGGGCCACGTAGTCGGAGATGCCGTTGGGATACAAGAATTCCTTTTCATCAAAGGAGCCGTCTGCGTTTTCATACCGTAGGATAAACCGCAGTCCGGCATTGACCACCGCCTGCTTCTCCAGGGTATCCTCATAAAAAGCTTTGGGAATGGAAATATCGGTAAACACGTCCAGATCAGGACGCCAATAAGTCACCGTTCCGGTGCGCCGCTCCCCCTTTTCCAGCTCTCGGACTTCCAGCTCACCTACCGGATTGCCCTTTTTAAAGGACATATGAGACAGGTTTTTTCCATCGAAAGAATGGACTTCAAAAAACTCGGAGGCATACTGGGTAGCGCAGGCGCCAAGCCCGTTGAGACCCAGAGAAAATTCGTATCCGCCGCTGCCGGAGTTGTTTTTGTATTTCCCGCCTGCATACAGCTCACAGTAGATCAGCTCCCAGTTGAAACAGTCGTATTTTTCATTATATCCCATGGGGATTCCCCGTCCCCGGTCATCCACCTCGATGGAATGGTCCCGATAGGCGGTGACGGCTATCGTAGAACCGTACCCTTCTCGCGCCTCATCCACAGAGTTGGAGAGTATTTCAAAAAAGGCGTGCTCGCAGCCTTCCAGTCCATCAGAACCAAATATCACTGCCGGACGCAGACGCACCCGGTCGGCGCCCTCCAGCTTTTCTATGGATTGGTCATTGTACTGCGCCGTTTCCTTTTTCTTTGTCATGTGCTCTTTTACCCTTCCTTGTGACTGCCTGTTACCAGTCAAATTTTGTCACGGTTTTCCCGTCCTGGCTTACCAGAAGATATCCGCAGACAGAATATCTGTCGTCCTCAGGCAGATACCAAGAAACCCGTATTTTATAAAACATCTCCCCCGTATCCGTATCCTCCATGGTTCCCTGGGATACGAAGGAATACTTATATCCGGTATCCGGGTCCTTGTCTCCAAGATACGCCTTTGCCGCAGCCAGGGCCTCCTCTTCCGTAATATGCTTTTCTCCGGTGGTTGTATCTCCAGCGTCACTTCCGGTTGTGTCTGCCCCAGTGGTATTCTCCTGCGGCCGGGGATCGGTTTCCCCTGCTCCGGACTGGGTGGTTTCCTTCGTTTCTGTCGTGACGGCAGTTGTCTCTTCTTCCACTTGGCGCACAGAGCAGGCGCTCATGGAAAACGTCAGCACCAGCAACATTGCAATGATAATTTTTCGCTTCATAAAATCCCTTCTTACTCGCCTTTTTCTCTGTTCAGTCCTGCTCTCAGAACCTTTAAATAATCCCCTTCTGTAAGGGTTTCCATATTGTACAGCATCAAAACCTGATCGATGTCGTTTTCCTGGCAGAACTGAAGCATCGACGCCTTATAATACCGCAGATCAATCAGAATTAGATCGTAATGCTGCGCCAGGAAGGGCACCATACTGTGGGCGAAGGAGTCCTTCAGCACCAGCAGCGTCTGTCGCTCCTCATCTCCCTTTTTTGTAATTTGGGTATATCCGAAGTTGCCTCCCAGGAAGGACGCGTACTGATCCTTTTCCTCTAAAAATTCCCGGACGTAAAAGCCGTCAAACACCGCATACTGCTTTCCGTCCCGCTCTTCATAGGTACAGCCTGCATAACCTTCAAACTGCATGGTGCTGTCCTGAATGGCCATGGTGAAAGCATCGTCCTCTCCATAGTGATAATATGCAATAGGATCCGGATCTGCCCATTTGATTCCTGAGGCTGACCAGGTCGTACCGTAAAAGTCGTCCGATGCCTCTTCCACTGTAAACGCGCCTAGGGCCAGGGGTGCACCTCCCAGGGACTCCATCACCTGGGCATATCCATAATATGCCCCAAGGGTCGTCCAGTGGTGGTCTGTTTTATAATATACCGCTTCCCCATCCTCGGCCCGGCTGCGCAGGGGATCCCGCAGATTCAAATAGGAAAGTCCGTCCGACACTGCAATATCGTCTAAAATGCCCCAGATGCGATCGGAATAATAGGATCCATAGACGGAAGGCAGGTACCGGTCGCACACATCCTGCTTACGGCCCACAAAGGCGGCGGTGCAGGGAATATCCTGTTCCTCCATGGCCTTTTGAAATGCTGCAGCGGCATCCAGATTGGTTTTTAAAACATCCTCGTTTGGATAGTCTGCTCTGGCTGTGAGATATCCGTCGCTGCCGAAGATCACCCCGTTGTTCTGTCCCTTCAGCTGTACGGTCTCAGAAAATGCTTTCATTCCTACAAAGAAATCCCGGAAGGGAAACTGATCCGCCATATAATCAGACACCTGCTCTGTAAGAGCGCCGGAGAAAAAATTTTCTGCAGAAATCTTTGGTGCAGTGGCAAGCGTTCGGTTTTCCTGGGCAGAAAAGTCCGAGTCAGGCAGGACCCAAAACAAAATCGCCATCACATAAATAAATCCAAGGGTCAGCAGGATCAGCAGCAGATCTGCGCCGCGGCTTTCCTTTTTTAAATGCATCTGCAGCTGCAGATACCTGGCAGCCTCACCGTCTGCGGTAATCCTCTCTTTTTTCGCCGGCACCCCTGTAGGGATGGGCTGTACATTTTTTTCTGTATTATCCATCATGCCTCACCGCCTTTCTAATTAAAACCGGAAGTACAAGAACGGGTTGTAGGAAGAATCCACCAAATACGCGGTGCACAGTACCAGCATGGCGGCACATCCTGCGCTGATCGCAACCCGCGCTCCCTTGCCCTTTTCATACAGCTTATAAAACAGCCGCTTGGGCAGGGGCGTAGAAGCGATACACAAAATCACCAAAAACAGTGCGCTGCGCAGCAGATCGAAGGCGGCGCCCGCCTCGCTAAAGGCGACGACTCCCTGACCAAACATATATCCAAGGTAGGTGATGCCGGCGCCAAGATCCTCAAAGACAAACAGCCACCAGCCGAACAGTACCACCACCAGCGTGTAAATATGACTGACAAATCCAGGCAGCCGCTGCAAAACCTTTTGCAAAAACAACTTTTCCATTACCAGGAAGATACAGTAATATATCCCCCAAAGCACAAAGTTCCAGCTGGCTCCATGCCAGAATCCGGTGAGCAGCCAGACAATCACAATATTCCGATAATTTTTCAGCTTGGAGCAACGGTTGCCCCCAAGGGGGATATACACATATTCCCGAAACCAGGTTCCCATGGAAATATGCCACCGCCGCCAAAACTCCGTAATGCTTTTGGACACATAAGGATAGAAAAAGTTTTCTTTAAACTGAAAGCCCAGCATCTTGCCAAGGCCGATGGCCATGTCGGAATATCCGGAGAAGTCAAAATAAATCTGGAAGGCGTAAAACAGCATTCCAAGCCACGCACCCACCACAGTGGCGTCTGTGGCGTTCAGAGCCCGAAAGCCCTCCCACATGGCGCCGGCACAGTTGGCCAGCAAAATCTTTTTGCCCATGCCGCAGATAAAGGTCCGCATACCGGAAGCAAACAGCTCAATATTGTGGGGACGGGAACGAAGCTGGTCGTCCACATCCTGATACCGGACGATGGGGCCGGCAATCAGCTGGGGAAACAGCGTGACGTATGCCCCGAAAGAGGCGATGTTTTTCTGGACCTTTGCATCCCCCCGGTAAATATCGATGGTGTAAGACATAGTCTGGAAGGTATAGAAGGAAATACCGATAGGCAGCTCAATATCTGCCAGCAACGGGATTTTTTGCAGAAAATCAAAGGGGAGCAGCTGCAGGTTGGACACAATAAACGTGTAATATTTGAAAAAGCCCAAAATGCCCAGGTTAATCACCGCGCTAGCGATCACAAACCGACGGGCTTTTTTCTTATGGATTTCCCGGTATTTGCCCGCAAAATAACCACAGATATAGTCCACAATAATGGATAACAGCATAATGGTTACATAGATCGGCTCGCCCCACCCGTAAAACGCGAGGCTTACAATTAGAAGTACCACGTTTCGGAAGGCCAGAGGCACGATGAAATAGATCATAATGGATGCCGCAAAATACAGGAACAAAAACTCAAGGGATGAAAATACCATAATCGTCTCCAGGGTGAGAAGTATCGTTTCGAACGTCCGCAGACATTTCCTATGTTATTGTAGCATAAATTACCACAAAAGGAAAGCCCTTCTTTCTGACGGTTTTTTACAAGGTATATCCCTCCGTCGCCTACGGTGCTACCTCCCCTTCTTTATGATGGGGAGGCTTATAATGCTTTTGCAGCGACGCCTTCCCTTGTGAAGAGAAAGCTTCGCTGTTCTATGTTTGCCCCCTCTGAAGAAGGGGGAGTGAGCACCAGCGAATCGGGGGGGGTTCTTACTACCCTTTTAGGAATTCTAAGCTTCCCACTGGGGTGGCCCGCAAGCGAATTGCACAATGTTTGTATAAATCCCTCTGCAGTGGTTCGCAGATAAACCACCAGGATAGCGGCACCCCTTCGGTGTGCCGGAAGAAGAGATTTGTAAACGTTTTTTCCCTCATGATCTGTTACGACAGACCTGAAATTTATTGCCTACCGTTTATTGTGACCAATTCTTTTACAATAGCCCCTCGTTGTAATGGGCCCGCTGTCCGCCGATAAACTTGGGTCTGGTCCGTGCGGCGTTTAGTGTAGCCGCGCCGATTTTCTTTATGGACAGCCGCAGGGGCACTGCTACCCGCCGCAGATGCATACCAATCAGGGTCAGACCGATGTCCAGCCCCGCATGCGCTGCAATTTCCTCTACTACCACAGGATCCCCGGCGCCTTGGTACGCCGCTGTGGCAAAGGAGCCCCCGGCCTTAGGCTGGGGCACCACGTTTACAATTTCCGCCCCCGGCACCGCGGCCCGCTCGATGACAATGGCCCGGTTCAGATGCTCACAGCACTGGGCCGCAAGATAAATCCCCGCAGGGGCAAGCACAGACATAATTCCTTCATACATAGCCTGGGCCGCCTGGGGCACCGACGCTGTCCCGATGCGTTCCCCGCATACCTCGCTGGTGGAACAGCCCACCACCACAATTTGTCCCTCCTGCAGGCCGGCAGCCTCCACAAGCTGTGCTGCTGCTTCCCTGGCCTGCTCACGCAATTCCTCGTACATCTGTCTCTATCTCCTTTTCCTTATATTCTTTCCAAATCAGCCATTCTTAGCCGCTTCCAATTCCAAAATCTTCGCTACAGCCCGATCCGCATACTCTCCCAAAGTGCATCGCGTCGTACCTACGATATGGATTGCACACCCCTCACCGGGAATGAGGATCTTTTCCGCCGGGCTGCGCCCCACCGCCTCTGCTATACCGGGCGTCACTTCTCCGGTAAGAGACGCGGGAATGCCGATTCCAACAGGCCCCACAATATACAAGGCCTGCGGAGCGGCACAAATCACAGGATATTCTCCTGTGGCGCCGTGGTCCGCGCCGGCCCGGAGCATCGCTGCCGTGGCAATGGAGTTTGTTCCCACTGCTGTTATGGAAAAATTGGTTAGCGCCGTTTTGATCCGTTCTGTGAGCAGTACCCCCAGCCGACCACCCTGTCCGTCAATAATCAGAATCGTTTTCTTTTTCATGTTACCCCGCTTTCCTCCGGCGTGCCCTGGGGTACTGCAATACAGTCCCCAAGTGCCAGCGAATACAAATATACTTCATCAAAGGGACGGCCCAGCATATCCTGACACAGCTCCCTGTACAAATCAATCTGACGCTGATGCCTGGGCAAAAGCTTTTTTGCCGCAAGAGCTGGATCACCGCGCTCCGCTTCCGTCAGCCGGTCCGTTTTATAATCCAAAAGCACTGCCCTCCCTGCCTGATCTATAAACATGCAGTCCACAACGCCCTGGACGGTAATGTCCGTTTTGCTGTTTGCAAGCTTTTCACGCAGCTGCGCATCCGTAGTAAACCGGGCTGCGGGCAGCACCGCATTAAAACGAAATTCCCGGTACATCTCCCTGGCCTGCACCATGCGCCAAAACACTTGGGACTGTTTAAAACGCTCGATTTCCTCTAAGCGCACCAACTCCGCCTGTTCTCTTGTAAGAAAGGCGTCCTGCAGCAGACGGTCCAGCTCTGCCCGGGCATCTGTTTCCCACAGCCGTGCAAAATTGCAGAACTGCATATACAGGTGGGTAGCGATACCCGCCGCAGCGGCCCTGTTCTCCTGCTTTTCTGCTAAAAATGCAGGCACGGGAATCTGGTCCTCATTCCACTGACTCTGCGGCTGCACCGGATCCAGGGTAATTGATTCCGTTTCTTCCTGATTTAAAATATTCGGCCGCAAGGCAGACACCGTAAGCTTTGCGGGAATATTTTCCAAATACGCGTCCGGATATTTATAGGCGAACCGGCTGGAAAAAATCTCCCGCCATGTTTGCCGGTCACTGTCCGTGACCTGCGTTTTCTTTGGTGCGGACTTTCCCTCCTCTACCTGAGGCTGCGCTTCTCCAACAACAAACCGAAAGCACCCGGCGTCTCCTTGCCGTGCCGCGCCCTCTATGATCCATTCCCCAAGGCTTGTACAGGAAAGCAGCTGATAGGCATCAGCCCCTTCCCGTGCCCGGCAGCGGGCCTGCTCCAACGCTTTCGCGGGATCATCTGCCATACATGTGATATACAGCTGCTCTTTGGGTCTGGTGAGCGCTACATACAGCACCCGCATTTCTTCCTGCACCATACGTTCCTGCAGCTGCAGAGCCGCTGCCCGCCGCAGCGGAGTGTCGCAGCGGACCAGGCCCCCCGGATCGTACAGCTTCATGCACAGTCCCATGTCCGGGCTGAATAGCACCCGGTCGGACAGTTCCCGGATATTGAAGCCGCGGGACATATCGGAAAGAAAGCAGATTGGGTATTCCAGTCCCTTGGAGCGGTGGATCGTCGTAATGGTCACCGCATCCTCCGAGGGCAGCTGTCCGCCGGCATCCTTTTGCTCCATAAGGCCATGGAGGAGCCGGATAAAATCGTGCAGCCCCCCGCCCTGCCGACCGCAGGCCGCCCCATGGGAAGTGAGCTGCTTCAGGGAGCGGCGGATTTGGATATTGCTTCGTTTATCGTCGCCCCGGTAATATAAAAAGCCTGTGTCCCGGATGATTCTCTGCAGGATTTCATCTGCACGCATATACCGGGCTGCCGCTCTCCAATCCTCTACCTGGGAGGTAAAAGCGGCGCAGCGTTTTCCAAGAGGCGTTGGTTCCCCGGCACAACGCCGCACGCTGTACCAAAGCGGCCCCCTCTCTCCTCTGCGGATGTTGATCAAATCATCCAAATCAAAGCCAAAGAGCGGGCTTTTCATCGTACCCGCCAGATAAATATCCTGCAGGGGATTATCCGCCGTATGCAGCAGGCAAAGCATCAAAATGACTTCGCTGCACGCAAAAAAAGGATCCGCCGCGCTGTTTGTTACCGCAATGCCCCGACGGGAGAGAGCGTCGGCATAGGCAGACGCCTGTCTGCCGGAGCGCAGAAGAATGGCGATATCCCCGGCACGCACCGGCGCGCCGCCGGAAAGGGTACCCGTATGCAGCAGGGACTGAATCCGGCCCGCCACGTATTCCGCCTCCGGATTTTTCCCGTCATCTTCCACATCCTGGGAAGGGACAAGACAAATTTCAACCGGGCGGCTCCCGGCACCGTCTGCTTTTGCGCAGATCAGCTCGTCCTGCCTGTCAAAGGGTGTGTCTCCCCCGGCAAATATATAGCGGGAAATCCGGTTTGCAAAGTCAATCACGGTGCTGCCGGAACGAAAATTCTCCTGCATAAAAATGGCCGTGCCGCCCTCTCCCGCTCCGTATCGCATGCGATAGTCCGTAAATACATCCGGGCAAGCACCACGAAAGCCATAAATCGACTGCTTTACATCTCCTACCATAAAGCGCCGGCTCCCTGCAGATACGGCAGAAAAAACCGCGTCCTGGATCCGGTTGGTATCCTGATACTCGTCGATAAAAATATAGTCGAACTGACGGCCCACCTCTATCGCCGCCTGGGTAGGCGCGCCGCTCGGACCGCAAAAAATCTTTTTTGCAAAGACCTCTAAGTCGGCAAAATCCACCCGGCCGATTTCCCGTTTTTTTGCGGCAAACCGGGCTTCAAATTCTGTGAGCACCCGTGCGGCTGCTCGGACAATGGCGGCATTCTGCGCCATCAGTCCCGCCAGTTCCTGGCCGGTGGGCAGAAAAAATGCTTGCCGCATACTTTTGACTGCGTCGCCAAAATCCTGCCGGACCTCTTTAAACCGCACATATGTATCTGTTTGTTTTTCCGCTTTTAAAGGGGACAGCCGCGGCTGGGTAAACGTTTCAAAAAAAGCTCTTGCCGTTGCAAAGTCCTTTTCAGCCGCCGTCGCCAGCTCCTTTGCCAGCGCGGCCGATTCCAGGGCCGATGCGCTGTATTTCTCTGTATCAGAACAGGCGGACAGCTCCTCTGCAAGGATTTGAAAACGCCTTGCAAAGTGGTTGCCTGCACGGGTCATCTTCCGCCGGACAGGCGCGCCAAACATAGAAGTAAGAAAATCCCCTGCCCCCGCCTGTGTCTTCTGTGCCCACCGATAGAGATCCCCGACGCCATACCCCTCCGACACGATCGTATTCCAAATAGACAGCAAGGTAACATCGAGGGACGTCTCGTCCCGGCCGCCGGAAAAACAGTCTGCAAGGGCCTCAAAATCTGCTTCAACTGCATCTGCTGCCACAGGAGAGTCAAAAAAGTCGTCCACCGTCTCCTGCATAATCTCTTTCTGCAGCACTGCCGTCTGGGCCTGTTCCATAACAGAAAAATCCGGAGGCAGGCCAAGAGAGGCGTAATAAGGCTGGAGAGAGGAGAGAAAAAAGCTGTGGATCGTTGTGATCTTTGCCCCGGGCAGCATTGTCAGTTCCCGCAGAAGCCGGCGGTTTCCCGGATCTTTTGTAAGCGCAGCTGTAAGCGCATCCCCCACACGGCTGCGTAGCTCCCCTGCGGCAGCCGTGGTAAAGGTAACGATCAGCATCCGGGACAAACTGGCTTCCTTTGCCGGATCTGTCAGCAAACGAATAATCCGCTGGGTAAGCGTTGCCGTCTTACCGCTTCCCGCCGCGGCAGACAAAATCAAATTGTCTCCTGCAAAATCAATGGCAGCCTGCTGAGAAGCAGTCCAAATGCGCTGTGCCATATGCTACCTCCCTTCTTCTCTTACTCCATGTGTCTGCATACTGCCCGCATAGGGCAGCTGTCACAGGGCAGTCGGCTGCCCTGTCGGACAGGCTTAGAACAGGCCTGCCCGCTTCTTATCTGATTCCCTGCTCTTTGCAAAGCTGCCGCAAGGCCACGGTGAATCCCCGCAAATTCCTCTTTGGTTGCAAGACTGCTAAGCTTGGAGTAGCTGCCGTCTTTATTGACCGTTACAGGAATGTACCTGCCGGATACATCCCGATCCATGGCGCGGATGACGGCGTCATCCTGCAGAATAATCCCCCTGCGGGAGATACTCCGTTTCGCCTCTTCCCTGGCTGCATCCCCATCCAGAGGGACTGGGGATGCAGCATCTCCCGGACGGGCGCTGAAATACACCGCACCGGCCGGTACCAATTCCTCACCTGCAGGCGCAAGCTTTTCATAAAAGGGACTGCCGGCGCTGCTGCAGATAGAGAACAGATAGAGCAGCAGCTGAACGTTGCGGCCGGACAAAACCTCCTGCAGGGAAAAATTTTTGCTTCCGGTTTTGTAATCTGCCACCCGAACATATACCTTTCCATCCCGGCGCAAAATATCCAACCGGTCCACAATGCCCCGCATGGTCATGACCCCATCCCCTTCCAGGGGAATACGCAGCGCCGGCAGCGTATCGTCAAAGCCCACCGGCAATTCAAAGGCATAGGGTACAAACGCGGACTGACCAAATTCTTCGCTGAGAGACTGGCTATATAAAACCACACTTCGCTGCAGTCGTCGGAACAGATATTCTGTGCGCCGGCTGGCAACTGCGCCCTGACTGACCGACGCGATATATCCACGGATCAGCCGCTCTGCACGGCTTACAATTCTTTCTTCCGGCAAGGGGAATCCTTCCCCCACCGACTCCCGCATAAAGTCTTCCAAAATCTTATGTACAAAATTGCCCACGTCTACCGGACGGATCTCCGCGCTTCTTCCCTCATCCAGTGAAAGTACATACCGGCAGTAATAGGAAAAGGGACAATCTCCAAAGGTTTCCAGCCGGGACTGGGTCATAGAAAGCGTACCGCCGAACAGGGTCTCGGCCGTTTGCAGGCTTACCTGTTCCCGATCTGCAGACAAACTACCCCGGGGCACCTGCTCATCTTCCATCAATGCATCCAGTACGCTCCCGTACGGGGTATGCAAAAGAACAGGCAGCAGGCGGCGTGCGGCACTTTTGGACCACACCATCTCCAGCGGATCCAGACACGTAAGGTCCGTCATCCGCGCCCCAGGAAGCAGCTGCATAATCCGCTCCGCACCGGAGGAAGGATGCCATTCCCCGTCTGTACAGGGAATCATCACTGTCAGCGTTTCCCTGGGGGCGCATACGGCACGATAGAAATGGAACAGCGCCTCTCCCTGTCGCTGGGACGAGCCGGGAGAAAGCTGGATTCCAAGG
>CANQWE010000005.1 GCA_947627475.1 uncultured Clostridia bacterium | reverse complement strand
GGATGATCCGATTCCGCTGAAATCCGCCCCTTCGTGGAATGCATTTTCCATTCCCATAGCTTTTAGAACCGTGGACATTTCCATGCTGAACTGGGTTTCGAACTTTGGAATAGCGGTGTTGACGGCGGTCTGCTGTGGATTGGAAAGCAGCGTTTGCAAATGTGCTCCGTTCAAAGAAGCAATATAATCTGTTACACTGATATCTTCCCTGGGCAGCAGGGCGACAAAAGCGTATTTTTTGTCTTTATAATATTTCATAAAGCCTGTGGCCCATTCGTCTTCCAGATAGTCCGTCTCTTCGCCGTACATAAATTCTGCCGGTTGGCCTGTGCCGTCTGCGGCGGTAAATGTATCACTGCGGACCTGGTCTTTTTTGTAAATCTCATTCCACTGGGCATCAAAAGTCAGAGCGTTTACAAGATACATCACTGCATCTTCCGGGATCTCATCGAGAATTTCCGGGATCCTGTCGTTGGTTTTCCTTTTTACCCAGCTGTTGATATCCTTGCATGTGGAACTGTCAAATGGCGCGCGGTAAATATCGGCGCCGTAGTAATCCGCATTGCACTGCAGGAAATCTTCCTTTACGGTAAAGCGCTCGTCATCGGTAAACCAGACGGAGTTTGCAAGGCATAATGCATTCGTATCGTCCCCGGACAGCTGCTCCATATAACGGTGGAGGTACTGATTCAGCGTTTGTTTTTCCATACCCAGCACCGACTGGATCTGTGCAAGAGTTTCGCCTCCGGCCCCGTTGACGGTCATGGCCAGTGCGTACAGCACAGACAAAGGGGACAGCAGGGTATTTTCCCCCTCTCCCTGGTTGGCTGCAAACAGACGAATCGCAAAATCCGTGATCGGGACGCTTAATTCGAACAGATTTTCTATAGTGTCTACATCTCTCGGTGTGATCCCTTCCATCAGGTTTTTAGCCTGTATACCGGAGGCGCATCCTGCCATGGAGAACAGTGTGGCCAGTATGAGAATCAGCGCGGTGGCTGCAAACAGATTTCTTTTCATTTTTGTGTCATCCTTTCATTCATTCGGTTGTATCTGCCGGTGCGGAAGCCAAACTGGCCGGTCCGATGCTCTTGGCAACCAAAATGCTTTCTTCCGTCCCTGCTTCCGGTGCGTTTTCCGAAACACCATGAAATTGTACCCAAACTGTGGTCCCGACAGGGAAGTCCTTACTGGTAGGCGCTCCCTCTTTGGCGCTGGATTCCTCCCCTGGATAATAGGAAACATCCTCTGAAAACAAAACGGTCAGCTCTGTGCCAACGGTATAACTCTCAGTGTCTAAAATGCCTGCTACAGTGCCTGTAAAACCGTTTTCTCTCCAAGATGTTATTTTGAGCAGAAGAGAGAGAGAGAAAACAGCCTCGCCGCTTTCATCTGTATTGCCGCTTTCAACACTGGCTACATTGTCATAGCCTTCATATTTCAGTCCATCCGCGCTCTGCCTATCCAGGAGCGGCTGTACAAACTTTTCTGCAGCGAAGAGGACAACTGCAGCAATGCACAGGCAGGCAGCAGCAGAGATCCAATACATGGAAACCCGCTTTTTGGGAGCTCCGCTCCTTAGTTTCTCTACTGCTTCGATCAGATCGTCATCCAGAAGGCCCAGTGCGTCGTGGAGTTTATTCTGTCTCATAGATCAAATCCCTCCTTTTCCAGATAGGCCCTGAGACTGCATCTTGTGCGAAAAAGCATGCTTTTTGCCTTGCTCTCACTCATACCGCAATACCTGGCTGTTTCTTTGAGCGGATCGAGAAAATAATATCTGCCTATAAAAAGATTGCGGGCGTCTTCTGAAATCGAGCGGAGAAAATCTCCAATCGCATCTGCCAGCAGCTGTGCTTCCAGTACCTGTTCAGGACCGCCGTCCCTTGCAGAAATACAGTCTGCCAGTTCATCCAGAGAAAGGGCATATTCCGATGCCTGGCGTTTATCCCGATTCTTTCTCCGAAAGATGTCAATGGAGATCCTTCTTGTAAGTTTACCCAGATAGGTGGATAATACGTTGGGTCTGTGAGGCGGCATAGAATCCCAGGCGGCAAGGTAGGTGTCGTTTACGCTTTCCTCGCTGTCTTGAAGACTGCACAAAATGTTGTACGCAATTTTGTAAAGATAGGGACCATATTTGTCTTTGGTTTCCTGTATCGCAGATTCATCCCGCTGCCAGTACAGCGACAGGATTTTTTCATCTTCCATAGCAGTATTCCCTTTCTCTGTCTCTTATCTAATATCTCGACAAAAAATCTGCCTGGTTTTAAAGTTGTATCAATTTTTAACTCTGTCTCAGCAGAAGGGTGATTGAAACCCGGTCTGCATGTCTCTTCCCCGGCAGCTATGCTGATCTCCCCCTCTATGTATCTTAGCTCCTGCCCCTACACAAAGGAAAAGGGGACTCTGCCAAGCTTTAAGCCTCCCCTGTCTTGTGTTTCGCTTGCGAAACACCGGTGTGGGGGGCCGCGACAGCGACGGAGGGGGTGTCTGAGCCAAATTTTTTAAAACAAAGGGCGCCTTCCATAAAGCGCCCTGAAAAATCATTCCATTTTATTTCCAAACCGGTTGGAGGAGTATTCCCTGTCTACAGTGATCACCGCGTTGTAGCTGGGATCCAGTTTTTTGATCTCTCCCTGCAATTCAGTGCAGAGTGCTTCATCTCCTACGGGAAAGTCGTTGGTAATTGCTACGTCGAAAATCAAATTGGAGTGGGTAACCCCTGATACCACGCGAAAATCATGCATAGAAGCGGGGGAAGAATACTGAGACGAAAGCTGCCCGATGATCCCGGCAACTTTGGCACGGATTTCATTTACATGGGCGTCTTTATATTGGATAGGATCCATATGAATCACCATGTGGATTCCCCTCTCCCTGCGAAAATCTTCTTCAATATTATCAATCATGTCGTGAGAGATCATCACGTCTTTTTCCGCATCTACTTCCACGTGCACCGATACAAAGTAGCGGTCTCTGCCATAGCTGTGGATCACCAGATCATGGATTCCCAAAACGCCCTCATATTCCCGGATACGGCGGATGATCTGGGCAGTAAATTCCTTGTCCGGCGCTGTGCCCAGCAGGGTTCCGGAGGCCTCTTTGGTCAGCTTGATGCCCAGTACCAAAATATAGATGGCAATGATGCAGCCCAGCACCGCGTCTGTAAGCGGGCCTGTGATCTTGGAAAGAAACATGGCGGCAACCACTGCGCCGGTGGCGCACATATCTCCTACGCTGTCCACAGCAGAAGCCCGCAGGGCCTGGGAACCGATCCGCCGGGCAATCATATGGTAGTACAGCGCCATGGCCCCCTTCACAGCGACAGTTGCGCTCATAACCACAATGGAAACGGTACTGAACGCCGCACCGCTGCCGCCGTCAAATAGCTGCTGAACGGAACTGCGCAGCAATTCTATTCCCAAAACACATACGATGATAGAAATAAAGAGTCCGCAAAGATATTCTGCCCTGGCATGACCATAGGGGTGCTCTTTGTCTGCCGGACGGGCTGCAAACACATATCCTACTAAAACGAAGACGGAGCTTCCGGCGTCGGACAGGTTATTGATCGCGTCTGCTACAATGGACATGCTGCCGGTGAGCACGCCTGTGGTAATTTTTATAAGAAACAGCAGGATATTGCAGATGATCCCTACAATACCTGCCCGTCTCCCGGCATCCAACCGAGATTTTGCTGCGTCCGGATTCATAGGTGACAGATCCTTTCTGCTGAAAACGTATTATTTTTTAGCGGCATCTTCCCTTTTAACAAGAATCAGCTGCTGTGCATACGGGAGATTTTCGATCCATTCACAGAATACGTGCCATTCCGGCAGCTTGTGCCCCCGTCTGGCGTAATATATGTTAATCAAGTTTTCATAATTCATGGTGCAGGTGCGCATTTGATTATAAGAGGCAGGAAGCAGCTGGATCATATCGTGCCAGTGGACTTTGTCCTTTGTGTCATTATAGCGCATCCGCGCCTCTTCCAGATATGCGATCACGTTGTCCAGACAGGCCAGGGCCCCTTCGCTCATACGATCGCAGCTGAAATCGCTGCGGGAAAAGGGAGATGCGTGAATTTTGTGCATGGTACTGGTAGAGTTGGCCACTGTGCCTACCTTGTAGGTGTCGTATTCCTTCCACCAGTACAGAGGGGCGGTGATATCTACGGATACAAAAACCATACGTAGGTATTTGCGGTGGTCGGAACCGGAGACAGCCAGCTGGCGGGCCAGATTCAAGTCGTTTGGACCCAAAATAAAAGCGCCCTTCTCATCGTAGGTGCTGTCGCTTCTCCCCCAGCTGTTCATAGGATTTCTTGCGCCGCGTATGGCATTGTCCAGGTTCATTACACTGGTTCTCTCTATTTTGATCATTTTTTGTATCCGAGCCTTTCTTGGGTAGTGCAACTATTTTATCACAAAGGCAGTTTGGTGTCAACCAAAGACAAAAATGAAGGAATTGTGAAAAAGAAGAAAATCCTGTATAAAATCCCCAGGGGTGGCTACAATACCATCGAAACCTATAACCGAAAGGATGCAGGAAAAATGAACAATAACAGCAAGGAAAATTCCAGAGCAAATCTGTATGTAACACTGCTTGTCATTTTGATGATGATCGCCGTAGTGGTGGCGATCGCCGGCGCCGTGGTGCGCAATGTGAATACAGATGCGGCAGAAACAACCAAGCCAGCCGGCCGTGTGGAAGAAACCACCCAGCCGGACAGCGCGGACGATGCGTTTGCCCAGCCGGAAGACAAAACGGACAGCGGGTCTGATGAACTGGCCGAGAAGGATGGAGAGACAAAGGAAGACGCTTCCGTAGATACGACTGTCCGTGTGGACGGGGAAGCAACGGAACAGCTACCCACGTTTGTCAATCCCACCGGCGGGAGTGTTGTACAGAATTACAGCGTGGAGGTGCCGGTATTTTCTCCCACAATGAATGATTACCGCACCCACAAGGGTGTGGATATCAGCGTAGGCGCCGGGGAGAGCATTTGTGCTGCGGCGGACGGTGTGGTTCAGGAGATTTGGGAGGATCCTATGATGGGCAAGTGCCTCTCTATCGCCCATGCAGGAGGCGGGGTAAGCACATATGCCAATCTGAATGAGGAGCTTCCTGCCGGAATCGCCGTAGGGACAAGCGTACAGGCAGGGGATATTATTGCAGCAGCAGGGGAAAGCGCACTTGCAGAGGTTGCACAGGAACCCCATCTGCATTTTGAACTGCAGATAAATGGCACTGCTGTTAATCCTGCGGACTATATTGACTTTTCCAGCGGGGCAGTGCAGTACGAGGACTAAAACGAAGAGCCCTCTTTCGTGAGAAAGGGGGCTCTTCGTTTTTTTAGTTCAACATCCCAAAGGAGTGAGAGAGGTTGTAATATGCTTTTACACACCCCGACTTTCCAGATACTTTATTTTAAGTTTGACACTGGTGAGACTTAGGGAAGCCGTGCGGCAAGTCTCTATAAGCGGAGTTTATTTTCCATTCTTTAAAGTTTGCAGTTCTTTCATAAATGTTTCCACGTCCTTGAATTCCCGGTGCACAGACGCGAAGCGCACATATGCCACTGCGTCCAGCATTCGAAGCTTTTCCATTGCCATGTCTCCGATTTCAGAAGAGGAGACCTCTCGGCGCAGGGAATTTTGTATTTCAATTTCAATTTCATTGGCCACGGCTTCTGCATTCACAGGACGCTTTTGGCAGGCTTTTAAAAGCCCGGCTAAAAGCTTGTTTTTGTCAAACAGTTCCTTTGACCCGTCTTTTTTTACAACTACCGGCTGAAATGCATCGATTACTTCATATGTGGTAAATCTGCCGTGACACCGGAGACACTCTCTCCTTCGGCGAATGGAATTGTTTTCCTCTACCGGACGGGAATCTACCACTTTGATATCCTCACAACCACAGGACGGACATTTCATAGTTCTTTTCTGCCTTTCCAAAAAAAGTTGGTTAAAAATGGAAACCTCATAGTTCTATTATACATATTTTTTGAATTTTTGCAAGTGCCTATTTGAAAAAACATAATGTGGATGAAAATATCTGTATAGGGCAACAATATGGGTAGCGTCAGCGTATATGGAAGGGAGAGGAACATACAATGGACTATTTACAAACAGTACTTGCGGCAATTTTATCGATTACTGCAATGTTTATTATAACAAAATGCATCGGATGTCGGCAAATGTCGCAGATGAGCTTGTTCGACTATGTAAACGGAATCACTATTGGCTCTATCGGTGCGGAACTGGCTACTGCCATGCCCCATGAAATTTTAGATCCTTTGATTGCCATGATCGTGTACGGCGGAATCAGTATTCTGCTTGCCTGGATTACAAACAAATCCAGGCGTGCTGCAGGCATTATCAATGGCAGGCCGCTGATCCTTCTGCGGAATGGAAAGCTTATAAAAAAGAGCTTTAAAAAGGCACGGCTGGATGTGGATGAATTTGTCATGCACTGCAGAAGCAGCGGTTATTTTGATCTGTCTCAAGTGGAAAGCGTTATTTTGGAGGCCAACGGGAAGCTGAGCATAATGCCAAAGTCCCAGCATCGGCCGCTGACACCGCAGGATATGGGGATCAACGTAGAAAAGGCTACACTATACACGGCAGTGATTATGGATGGTGTTGTGGACTGGAACCGGCTGCGGGAGGAAGGACTGGATGAAAAGTGGCTGGACAAGCAACTGCATGCGATGGATATCGGCTCTCCGAAGGAGGTTTTTTACGGAGCGGTAAGTGAGGGAATACTGCATGCATTCCCGTATGCGGCCGAAAAGACCAGCGGATGATTATAGAGAAAGGCCGAAACTGCAGTTATCGGCCTTTCTACTTAAAGCTATTTAATTTACTGTGGTCAGTTTCTCCACCGCCTGATTGCGATCCGGCTGGAAGAATATATCGTTTCCGTTGTTGCTTTCATAAATGAAGTCTTTTAGGGGTTTGCTCGTATAGCTGGAAAAATCTCCATAGATGGCAATCCAGATCCCGTAATTGATAAACTTTTGCAATATTTTCCCCGCCAAACAGGTGCTTAATGTGAAAAACGGGTCAGCAAACGTTTCTTTATTGATCGCAATATTTGTACAATTTGTTTGCTATTTTACCGTCATAACCAGATCCAGGGCTGATTGCACATCTGTGATCAGAGGCGTATCATGGCGGATAACGGCAACAGATACATTGTTATTTGTTTTTGTTCTATTTTCAAGGTTTTCTCCTAACGGTGTTTGTATATAAAAGGCATATTTTATCGCTTGCCCCGTGCCATAGCGGTACCGCACACAATCCCGCAGATCCCACCGATGATATGTGTCAGCTGCGATACGCTGTCCGCCACGAAAATCATATCGTAGATTTCCCCGCCCAGATAGATCAGTGCCACCAGAATCAAGGATACGGGAATATTCCCTCCCCGAATCCCTGATATAGAGGAAAGAAAAATCAGCAGAAATACAATGCCGGATGCGCCAAGCAGGGCATTGCCGGGAAAAAATACAAAGTAAACCAGCCCGGATACCAGCGCGGTGATCAAAATGGAAATAAGCAGATTCCAACTGCCGTACCGGCTTTCCACCACCGGCCCCAGCACCAGGATCAAACAGATATTCCCAAAAAAATGGGACCAGTCCGCATGGCCCAGCACATGGCATAGCATCCGTACATAGGTCAGGGGATCTGTCAGGGAAGACCGGTATACACTGAAAAGATGGGCGTTTGTCCACCCGTCTGTCCATCCGTTCAGAAGCAGGGCCAAAAGACCCAGCAGGGCAAAGGTTAGGATCACAGGGGAATCATATTGAATTTTTAGTACAGGCTTTTTCAAAACAACATGTCCTTTCCTCAGGATTTCCCTGTAATGGGTTCGTTTATCGGAGCGGCAGGCGTCACCAGAGGGGTTTGCCCCGCGGAAGAGGTGATCTGGGCGATCAAAAGGGATGTGCGGGACATAAGGGTGGTCAGCAGAGGCTTGCAGTGCTCCCGGAAGGCCCCTGCCAGGTCCACCTCTTTCCAGTCAATTTCGTCTTTTGTCCTCAGATTAAACGGCAGCAAAGCCCCAAAAGTGACGGACAGGCGAAATACCCCTTCCGGCGTAAAGGTCAGCGTGCGATTGAAATTGATTTTCACCCATTTGTCGCTCCGCTGCGCCAAAATCGTATCCTTGCAGTTGAGTTTTCTTCCTCCGCCGGGATCGGGAAGCTGCAACGTCTCATACTGTACATTGTCTAAAAAGATTTTTCTGTCCGGCAGAAAATATCGGTTGAAATCCAGCATGGCGTATCTCCCTTACCAGTATTTGCGGTCCAGGCTGCGCAGCTGTACTGCTTCTGCAATATGTGCTGCCCGGATCGTCTCACTGTGATCCAGATCTGCAATTGTCCGTGCAACCTTTAAAACCCGGTCGTGGCCTCTGGCAGACATCCCGAATTTTTCAAAGGCGTTTTTCATGATCGCGTCTCCCGCTGCGTCCACCGTACAGAATTCTCGAACCTGCTGGGCGGTCATGTTTGCGTTGCAGGAAACGGCGCCGGCAAACCGATGCCCGGCAAATTCTCTTGCGGCGATTACCCGCTCGCGGATGACAGTGGAATCCTCTGCAGGGGCAGGATTGGAAATTTCGCTGTATTCCAGCGCGGGAATTTCAATTTGAATGTCGATCCGGTCCAGCAAGGGACCGCTGATTTTTGCAAGATAGCGTTGGATATCCTCCCTGCGGCAGGTGCACTTCCGTTTCGGCGAACCGAAATATCCGCATTTGCAGGGGTTCATGGCGCAGACCAGCATAAACCGGCTGGGATAGGTGATTCTGCCTGCGGCCCGGGTAATGGTAACTTCTCCGTCCTCCAAGGGCTGACGCAGTCCTTCGATGACGTTTTTGGGAAACTCGGGCAGCTCGTCCAAAAAAAGGACGCCATTATGGGCAGCAGACACTTCTCCCGGCTTTGGCCGTGCGCCGCCGCCCACAAGGGAGGCGATGCTCATGGTGTGGTGGGGGCTGCGGAAGGGACGCTGACATACCAGCGAGGTGCCTTCCTTCAAAATGCCGGATACAGAATGAATTTTGGTGGTTTCCACTGCGTCATCCAGACACATAGGCGGCAAAATGGTAGGCAGACGCCGTGCCAGCATAGATTTTCCTGCGCCGGGAGGGCCGATCATCAGTACATTGTGACCGCCGGCTGCAGCGATCTCCAAGGCTCGTTTGGCTCGCTCCTGCCCTTTCACATCGGAAAAATTACAGTCGGTGAGACTGTAATTTTCCAGATCATATTTGGCGCCGATGAAGGGGGAGAGAGACTCCACCCCCTGAAGGTGACGCACAATCTGCGTCGCATCTTCTACGGCGTATATGCAGATTCCTTCTATTGCCGCAGCCTCGGGCCCACAGGCCTTCGGCACATATACTTCTGTATATCCCGCTTCCTTTGCGGCAATCACCATAGAGAGAATACCAGGCACGCTTCGCAGGGCGCCGGAGAAGGAAAGCTCTCCGATAAAACACCGGCCTGTAAGGTCGCACTGCTGGGGAATGGTACCTGCAGCCTGCAGGATGGCAACAAATATAGCCAAGTCAAATGCGCATCCTTCTTTTTTTACATCTGCCGGAGCAAGGTTCACGATAATGGACAACTCGGGAAAGTCGATGTCGCTGTTGGTCATAGCGGCACGCACCCGCTGCTTGGCTTCCTTTACAGCGGCGTCCGGCAGACCCACAATGTCAAAAACGGGAATATCCTGGCTGGCGTTGCACTCCACGGTGACGATGTAACCGTCGATCCCGTGAAGACTGGCAGAGTGAGAAGTGGTTAACATATATGCATGATACCTCTATGTATAAAATAATCCAGTGATATATTGTCATTTTATCACATTTTTTGGTTCTATACAATAGTGAAGCGGGATTTTTCATAATAAACCTGTATGCAAACATAATACTGCAAATATGGCACGAGGACAGCGTTTGCTTTTTAATAAGGCGCCGCCTCATTTTGTTTCGAATCGGGATCGAAATATATTGTTTTCTATTGACAATGAAAAAATGATCCAATATAATGAAGATAGAAGGAGACAGAAGACTATCAATAAAGGAGACAGTTCAATGATGCCCTATTACGCATATCGTAATTCCGCATTTTTGTCTTTATCATTTTTTCATATGATCTCACCAATATAAAGCCGCAAAACAACACTTGTTTTGCGGCCTTTTTTATTCAGCATAGTCAGCATATTCAAAATAAGGAGTATTTCTATGAAAACAAGACGGATCAGTGCAATCCTCGCATGTATCATGCTTGTATCTCTCACGGCATGCGCAAATGACGGGCCGAGTAAAACGCCGGACGAATCTACAGCACAGACAACGGAAGCGCAGACAACGGAAAATATAACCACAGAAGAGACCACGGAGGAAACTACAGAGTCTGCAGCTGCCCTTACGCTCAACGAAGATTTGTTTTCTGACATAGGGCTAACTTATCCCCAGCTTGTGGAAAAACGAGGGGAGAGAAAAGTTACAGAACTTATTGGTGTGGAAGGTGGTATTGGATACTTCTTTGAAAATGGATATGGTGCATACATTTGGGGGTTTAGTGAGTTAGATTACGGACGGGAGCTTGGAGAAAGAGAAGGCTACCCTGTTCCAAGAGATGAAAATCATAATATTATTGCTGAAGAAGTACAGTTGCCAAAGTCTGATATAGCGTGCAGAACTATTAACAAGATCAAAGCAAAAGATTTGTTTTCTAATGCAGCTTTTCCTCTTGATGTTTCTGATATTAAAAATATAGAAGGCATTCAAGACTGTCGTTGGGGAAAAGATGAAATCGTTACTTCATTTAAGTACTATTTCAACTTCAAGTACAATAATGTTGAAATAACTGTTTATCATGATGATCCGGAAACCATTGAGACTGATTCAGAAGCTAGAATTTGGTGTTAAATTACGATTCACGAAATAAAAGGAGGCTCACAATGAAAAGGAAGTGGAAAGTTCTCTTTAAATTATTATAGCAGCAGTGATAATTTTCCCTGCATATACAGCCCCAATAAGTGATACAGACGAATCCATTGATACGATGACACAGTCATGTCCACATAACACGCTATATAAATTTGATGAAGAAAGCAAAGCGCTGGAGGGAGTGTACGAAGGAAACCGCATAGAAGCGCTGCTTTCCGATATTGCATTTGTTGGTGATACCGCTGTTATTATGTATAATGGGGAAGCCATCGCGGAAGGTGAATTGCAGGAAGGTATGGTTGTCCAAATTTACCATGATAATGTATTATTTGGAGAATATGTCATTGATGCTCTTCTGGAACCGTTTGCGGAAATTCCTTTGCAAAATGCCCCGTCTGTCGGACTATTCGATACAAACAGCTTAATGGCAGCTTCTGCAAATACATATGGCTATATACTTCCAATAGATGGGATGAATTTGACTTCAGACATATCCCAGGATTTTGGTGGTAACCATCGTGGAACTGATATTGATAAGCCAAACGGAACGCCAATTCGGGCGATGGCAAGCGGAACGGTTGTTGGCTATCTTGCGTGGAATGAGTCTTTGGGAACAGGGGGAGTAAATTCGTGGGGAAACTATGTAAAAATCGACCATGGTAACGGATATACCACTTTGTATGCCCATATGAAGTCCACCCCTGCAGTTGGATTAAACCAATGGGTTTCACAGGGGCAAATAATCGGATATGTAGGAAACACAGGAAACGTATATCCTGCGCCAACTCCTGCCAATCCATCCGCAGGCTCGCATCTTCACTTAGAAGTCACGGTAAACGGAGTTCTCCAAAATCCCATCACATACCTGACCGGCGCGCCGTCGTATTCAGGCTCGCACACGCATACTTCCCAATTCGTATGGTACGAAGGAGCGCACCCCCATCAGAATTACGAGCAATGTACATCCTGCGGGGATTTGCGGGGGATGGGAACATACGCCGCTACGTATACAAATACTTTTTACGAAAAGGCGCATTCCCACAAATATTATGGCACGTGTAAAATTTGCTCAACGGGACATTACACGGGAGAAACAGAACCGTGTAACCAAGTAGGGCTTTACTACGACGGGAACCATCCGCACCCAAGAACCAGAGTGTTCGCATGCGGCGCAACAGAGTTTACGGGCGGTTATGAACCGTGCAGCCAAGTGGCAATTTACCCTGATGCAGAGCATCCGCATCGCAGGTACAGAGTATACGCATGCGGGGCAACAGAGTACCTAAATTCCTATGGAGAGTGTACCTGTAGCTAACTGTCAGCAGATTTGTGTTTCTTTCGGACGAAGAGACTCCTTGGGATTCTTTGTAAAGAATCCCAAGGAGTTTTTGTTATTTTAGAGGCTGTCCTCGAAAATGGTTGATGGAAAAATCATCTACCTGTCTCTCTGCATCTTTTGCCTTTGGCAGGGGCGACTTTTTTGCCTTCCGAATTTTTTGTAAAGAATTGCTTTCATATGAAAAACATGATATACTATAACATGAAAAAGTATGTATTCCTTTTAGAAAGGGGCGCCCCGGCGCATTGGAGCAATATATGGCAGAACTTTCAGAGCGGCAGAAGCACATCCGCAATTTTTCCATAATCGCCCACATCGATCACGGCAAGTCCACCCTGGCCGATCGGATTCTGGAATTTTCCAACACCGTCACGGCCCGGGAGATGGAGGCGCAGCTGCTGGACGATATGGACCTGGAACGGGAGCGGGGTATCACCATCAAGGCCCGGGCAGTCCGTATCAATTATAAAGATCGTTCTGGGGAGACCTATTCTTTGAATTTGATCGATACCCCCGGACATGTGGACTTCAACTATGAGGTGTCCCGGTCGCTGAACGCCTGCGAGGGGGCGCTTTTGGTGGTGGACGCCACCCAGGGGATCGAAGCCCAGACCCTGGCCAATGCGTATCTTGCTGTAGATGCAGATTTGGAGATTGTGCCGGTGATCAATAAAATCGACCTGGCCTCTGCTATGCCGGAAAAATGCAGGGAGGAGATCGAGGATGTGATTGGGATTCCCGCCGAGGGATGCCCTGCCGTGTCCGCAAAAACAGGGCTCAATATCCAGGATGTGATGGACGCAATTATCTCCCAGATCCCCTGTCCGGACGGAGATGAAACCGCTCCCCTGCGGTGCCTGATTTTCGATTCGGCATACAATGCCTATTTGGGGGTTGTGGTGTATATCCGCGTGATGGACGGCACTGTCCGACCCGGAGACAAAATCCGCCTGATGAGCACCGGTGCTCAGTTTGAGGTAACCGAGGTGGGCGCTTTGGAGGCTTTCGGTATGCGCAAGCTGGACTGTCTTCAGGCGGGGGACGTAGGATACATCACTGCCTCTATCAAAACCGTGTCCGATACCCAGGTGGGGGACACCATCACCCATGCGGACCGTCCTTGCAGCGCGGCGCTGCCTGGATTTAAAAGCGTGCAGCCAATGGTATACGCGGGCATTTATCCTGCGGACGGCGCCAAATATAACGAGACAAAGGATGCCCTGGAAAAGCTGCGTCTCAACGATGCGGCCCTCACCTTTGAACCGGAGACGTCAGCGGCCCTTGGGTTTGGGTTCCGGTGCGGCTTTTTGGGACTGCTCCATATGGAGATCATCGAAGAACGGCTGGAGCGGGAATTCAACTTGGATCTGATCACCACGGCGCCCAGTGTTATTTATGAAATCACCAAGCGGGACGGCACCACCCTGCGTATCGACAACCCAAGCAACTTCCCGGCCGCCGAGGAAATTGAAGCGGCGGCGGAGCCGGTAGTATCCGCCAGTATTATTACGCCTACAGAGTACGTAGGGGGGATCATGGATCTGTGCCAGGATCGAAGAGGAGTATATCTGGATATGAAATATCTGGATACCCAGCGGGTGGAACTGCATTATACCCTGCCGCTCAATGAAATTATTTACGATTTCTTCGACGCGCTCAAGTCCCGGAGCAAGGGATATGCGTCACTGGACTATGAGGTTAAGGGATATGAACCCAGCGAACTGGTGAAACTGGATATTCTGCTCAACGGCGATGTTGTAGACGCCCTTACGTTTATTGTACACAAGGATAAAGCCTATGCAAGGGCCAGAAAAATTGCAGAAAAGCTGAAGGATAATATTCCAAGACAGTTGTTTGAGATTCCCATTCAGGCAGCCATTGGATCGAAAATCATCGCAAGAGAGACGGTGAAGGCCATGCGCAAGGATGTGCTGGCGAAGTGCTACGGAGGGGACATCACCAGAAAGAAGAAGCTTCTCGAAAAGCAGAAGGAAGGCAAAAAGAAAATGCGCCAGCTTGGCAGTGTGCAGGTGTCTCCCGAAGCGTTTATGGCGGTGCTCAAGCTGGATGATGAATAATATGGAACCCCTGCCCCTCATATTGGCCCCCATGGCCGGATTTACAGACGCGCCCTTCCGGCTGCTTTGCCGCAGACTTGGCGCGGACCGAACCGTGACGGAGATGGTGTCCGCCCAGGCAATGGTATACAAAGACCGGAAGACGGCGACTCTTGCAAAGATTCCGGAAGGGGATGACCACTGCGCCATTCAATTGTTCGGACATGATCCGGCTGTGATGGGTGAAGCGGCGGCCATGCTTGCATCGGGAGACTATGCGGGCGTGTCCTATGCCCATCCTCCGGTGGCTATTGATATCAATATGGGCTGCCCGGTGCGCAAGATCGTTGCCTCTGGGGATGGCAGCGCGCTGATGCAAAATCCTGCTTTGTGCGGGCAGGTCGTTGCTGCCGTAGTTCGGACTGTACGGATTCCGGTAACAGTAAAAATCCGGGCAGGATGGGATAAGGAGCATGTCAATGCAGTAGAGGTGGCTGCAGCCTGTGTGGAAAACGGCGCCGCCCAGATTGCCGTTCACGGGCGGACCAGAAATCAAATGTACGCGCCTTCTTCTGACAACGGTGTGATTCGCTCCGTTCGCCAAGCGCTGCCGGCAAATGTTCCTGTCATCGGAAACGGGGATATACGCAGCGTGGCAGACGCTTTGGCTATGGTGGAGGAGACCGGCTGCAGTGGAATCATGATCGGCAGAGAGGCACTGGGCAATCCGTGGATATTTGCTGCTGTTGGGGCGGTTTTTGCCGGCCAGACATATATTCCTCCCACAGAGGACGAGATTCGCCGAACAGCAATGGACCTGGTGGCCGCCATTGTACAGGACAAGGGAGAAGAAGCAGGCGTGCGGGAATCCAGGGGAAGAGCCGCCCATTTTATCCGGGGAATGCGTGGGTCTGCACGGATGCGGGAAGGACTGAATCGGGCATGCACCCTGGCCCAGGTACGGGAGATTTTGCAGGACTGATCAGGATGCACAAGAAAAAACGGCGCCGGTTACGAAAAATTTCTGCTTCTCTTACTTGAAAAACAAAAGAAAAAGATTTATAATGATATTTGTTGAAAAATAAACTTAAAGGAGATAAATCTATGAGCATCGCATATTCTGAAGAAGTTTCTAACATGTGCTGCGTTGCCCAGGGACCGAACCACGGTCCTTCTCCCTTGCCTGAAGAGGGGAAATGGGTACAAACAAAACAAATCACAGACATCTCCGGCCTCACCCACGGTGTGGGCTGGTGTGCACCCCAGCAGGGCGCCTGCAAGCTGACGCTGAACGTAAAGGACGGCATAATTGAGGAAGCTTTGGTGGAGACCATCGGCTGCTCCGGTATGACCCACTCTGCAGCAATGGCTGCGGAGATCCTTCCGGGAAAAACGCTGCTGGAGGCACTCAATACTGACCTTGTATGTGATGCCATCAACACCGCTATGCGGGAGCTTTTCCTGCAGATCGCTTACGGCCGTACCCAGTCTGCATTTTCCGAAAACGGCCTGCCTGTAGGGGCTGGACTGGAGGACCTGGGCAAAGGCGCCCGTTCCCAGGTGGGAACCATGTACGGCACCCAGGCCAAAGGCGTGCGCTATTTGGAAATGGCAGAAGGATATGTGACCCGGATGGCACTAGATAAGGATGACCAGGTTATCGGATACGAGTTCGTTTCTCTGGGCAAGATGACAGACTTTATCAAAAAGGGTGACGGCCCTGCAGAGGCTTATGAAAAGTCTATTGGTACATACGGCAGATTCGCTGACGCGGTCAAGTATATTGACCCGCGCAAGCAGTAAGGAGGGGGAAGACTATGGCATTGTTTGAAAGTTACGAAAGAAGAATCGACAAAATCACCCCTGTTCTTGCCGAGTATGGTATTTCCTCTATTGAGGAATGCAAAGAAATCACCCTGGCAAAGGGGATCGACTGCGACAAGATCGTGCGGGAAACACAGCCGATCTGCTTTGAAAACGCAGTGTGGGCATATACTGTCGGGGCTGCAATCGCATTGAAAAAGGGCTGTACAAAGGCTTCCGACGCTGCCGCTGCTATCGGTATCGGCTTGCAGGCATTCTGCATTCCCGGTAGTGTTGCGGAAAACCGCAAAGTGGGACTGGGCCATGGCAATCTGGGAGCAATGCTCCTTTCTGAAGAGACCGATTGCTTCTGCTTCCTGGCTGGTCACGAGTCCTTTGCCGCTGCAGAAGGCGCTATCAAAATCGCGCTGAACGCTAACAAAGTACGTAAAAAGCCCCTACGGGTTATCTTGAACGGCCTTGGCAAAGATGCTGCTTTCATCATTTCCAGAATCAACGGCTTCACTTACGTAAAGACGGAATTTGATCCTTACACCGAGCAGGTGAGGGTGATCAGCGAGACTCCCTATTCTGACGGCCCCCGTGCGGATGTAAAATGCTACGGCGCGGACAATGTACCGGAAGGCGTTGCGATCATGAAGCTGGAAAAGGTTGGCGTTTCCATCACTGGTAACTCCACTAACCCCACCCGCTTCCAGCATCCTGTGGCTGGCACCTATAAGAAATGGTGTGTGGAAAACGGTCAGTCTTATTTCTCCGTTGCTTCCGGGGGCGGCACAGGCCGTACCCTGCATCCGGATAACATGGCTGCAGGTCCTGCAAGTTACGGTATGACGGATACTATGGGCCGTATGCATTCTGACGCCCAGTTTGCAGGTTCTTCTTCCGTTCCTGCGCATGTGGAAATGATGGGCCTGATCGGCATGGGCAACAACCCCATGGTCGGCGCGACCGTTGCTGTGGCAGTTGCAATTGAAGAAGCAAGCAAGTAAGGCAAGTTCTAAGGTATACCCTCTGTTTTGTTAAAAATCCGTTAGACACGTCATATTAGGTGAAATTCCCATGACGTGTCTAATTTTTTAAAGGAGACCGCATATGAAAAAATTTATGGAAGAATTTAAGACATTTGCTTTGCGGGGCAACGTGATGGATATGGCCATTGGTGTGCTCATTGGCGGTGCTTTTTCCGGGATCGTTACATCTTTGACCGATAACTTTATCAATCCAATTCTGAAGTTTTTGACGGCAGGCGAACGGTATTCCTGGGCGGACCTGGGGGGGTTTGCTTCCAATTTTTTAAGTTCCGTCGTTAACTTCATTATAATGGCCTTTATTTTATTCTGCATTTTACGAGCGGTCAATAAAGTGGCTTCCTTAGGTGCCAAAAAACATGTTTCGGAAGCTCCTGTGACAAAAGTTTGCCCGTATTGTCAGAGTACCATCAGCATTCAGGCGACCCGCTGTCCGCATTGTACGTCGGAGCTTATAAAAGAAGCGGTGGATAAAAAATAAAAGCAAAGTTATCCGAGAATGAAGTTCTCCCGGCAAGCAGGGATCCCTATTTCAAACCGCTGCAAGGCTGATGACTTCTGCGAAAACTGGTTCGCAGAGGCGTCAGCTTTTTTGTGGACAAAACAAGGAGGCTGTTGCGTCCTGCGCTTATACAGCTATGTAGGGGTGCCCTTGGGGGAGCTTAGCCAAAGCGCAAAATAGCAGTTCCGCCTTATATTGACAAAAGCAGGTATTTTTTGTAGAATAAAAACAGTTTTTATTTTTTCCATACCAAGCGGGCATATTTTTTTTATGGGACAAGTATAATGATCCAGAAGCTGCTCTATGGCTTTTCGGAAAAAGCAAAAGAAAGGAATTTTGGTACCATGAGCAAAATGGATCGAAAAACATTTATTGTCGTGACTTCCATATGCGCCGCTTTTGTCCTGGTTTTTGCCCTGGCCATTGTACTTGTTCTGTTTACATCAGATAAAACACAAGAGCAAGAAAAAGATGCGGTGCAGGAGGATATTGCCGGTGTTTGGATCGCATCTGTAACCAATATCGATTTTCCCAGCAAAACCGATTTGGATGCGGATGCACTGCGAAAGGAAATTGATGCAATTGTAGAAACTACGGCAGAACTCGGCCTGAATACCATATATTTTCAGGTGCGTCCCTGTGCGGATGCTCTGTACGATTCTGAAATCTTTCCGGTATCAGCCTACTTATCCCAGTCCGGGGAGCTTACTCTTGATGCTTTGGAGTATATGATTGAAACTGCAAACGCGGCGGGAATATCTGTCCATGCCTGGGTCAATCCTCTCCGGGTGACCGGCGGCGGGGTGTCTGGCAAAGACACGCTGCCAGAGGATCATCCTGCTGTGCAGCATCCGGAGTGGGTGGTGGAATACGCCGACGGAAAGCTGTATTTCGACTGCGGTGTTCCCCAGGTGCGGGAACTGATTGCCGCTGGCGTAAAGGAAATTGTGGACAATTATGATGTAGATGGAATCATATTTGACGATTATTTTTATCCCTATCCCAAAACGGTTACGGGAGAGGATGGAGAAACCAGTATAGCGGCCTTTGCCGATGAGGAGACCTTTTCTGAATATGGAGAAGGCTATGAGGACATGGGTGACTGGCGCCGGGACAATGTAAACAGCATGATTCGCCTGGTTTACGACACGATAAAAGAGGCGGATGCGGATTGCTTGTTTGGCGTAGCGCCTTTTGGAGTATGGAAAAACGGGTATGGCGGAGAAAGCGGAAGCGAGACCAGAGGCGCCCAATCCTATTCAGATATTTATTGCGATACGCTGGCATGGGTCAAAGGGGGATACGTAGACTATATTGCTCCCCAGATTTACTGGCGTACGGTAGACAGTGCCGCGCCCTATGACGTTCTATGCGATTGGTGGGCAGAACAGGTAGAGGATACGGATGTGCGTCTCCTGGTTTGTCACGCGGCGTATCGGTATGACTCGGACTGGGAAGATCCGCAGGGAATCATGGCTGAGCAGGTGGCCTATGCCAAGGAAAAGGCATCCTACAAGGGCAGTATTTTCTACGGGTATGAAGAGCTGAGCGGAAATATAAACGGCATTGCGGACGAAGTGAAGGCGCTGTATACTGTAGACACTGAGTCGGAAAAAGATTCGTAAAAGGATGCACAATAGATAAGCTGCGGGACAGCCGCGTAAATTTTAACAGGTATAGATCACCCTTGTATGGAAAAACCATATAAGGGTGATTATATTTGAAAAAATGGAAACAATATGATATAATGAACGCATCTACCAAAAAGCCGCAGACCCTTGATGGGATATCGACGGTTCGGTATGCACAGCGTCCTTTGCCCTTCCTGGCGTATGGACTTGTATATATATTTGGCGGGTTATATTATTGCTTTTTGGAAGCGCTTTTTCGGGGATATACCCACTGGACGATGGGCGTTACAGGAGGCGCCTGCTTTCTCGGCCTTTTCATCATTACGATAAAGGGAAGAAAACAGCCGATGCTTCTATTGTGCCTGGAGGGAAGCCTGTTGATTACCGCGCTGGAATTTACTGCCGGCAGTATTGTGAATTTGCTGCTTGGCTGGCACGTGTGGGACTATTCAGCATTGCGTTTTCATCTGCTGGGACAGATTTCGCTGGTGTATTCCATAGTATGGTTTTTTCTATGTATTCCTGGAGTGTGGTTATGCCGCATACTTTATGCGCTGATGCTTTACGAAGTGCCCGCGGAAAAGGAGTTGGATATCTATGAAACGCAAATTCGGTAACAAAAAATTAAAAAAGGCCGCCGCTCCTTTGGCGACGGCTGTTTTTATCATTGTTGCCGTTATATTTGTATGGGATGTTTGGATCCGGGGCCACGTACATCAGCTTGCCTCCGACTGCGAGATTCATTTTATCGATGTGGGGCAGGGGGATAGCACGCTGATTCTTACCGATGACGCGTCGGTGCTGGTTGACGCAGGTCCTACAGACGCGGCAGAAGAGACGGTTCGGTATATTCGTGGGTATACGGATTCGATAGATTATATGATTTTGACTCATCCCCATGAGGATCATATCGGAGGAGCTGTAAAGGTAATCAACAACTTGCAGGTGGAAAATGTGATCATGACAGACGCTTCCAATGATGTGGTGACCTTTTCCCGCCTGATCGGTGTCATTGAGGACAGCGGTGTTCGCGTCATTGAAGCGCAGGTCGGCAATACATATGATGCCGACGGAATTGTTCTGCAGATTTTGGCGCCTCTCGCGGATTTTGGCGATTTTAATGAATATAGCGTTGTGACCCGAGTGGAATATGGGGATGTTTCATTGATCCTGACAGGAGACGCTGAGAGCCGATCCGAGGGATTGATGCTGGAGACATATACCGCTGGGGAACTGGACGCGGACATATTAAAACTCGGACATCATGGATCCCATACATCCTCGACGCCCGAATTTCTCGCCGCAGTCAGCCCTCGTTGGAGTATTGCTTCCTGCGGACGAAACAATCCCTATGGACACCCGCATCAACAAACACTGGATCGGACCAGAGAGCTTGGAATCCCCGTACTGCGCACCGATGAAATGGGAAGCATCATCTTTGCGACGGACGGAGAGGATCTGTGGCTTGTGCAGGATTAGTGAATTTTGTATTTTAAACGGAGATTGTCGGCGATCATGGCGATAAATTCGCTGTTTGTGGGTTTGCCTCGGTTATTTTGAATGGTGTAGCCGAAATAGGAATTAAGTGTGTCGATATCTCCTCTATCCCACGCCACTTCAATGGCGTGGCGGATCGCACGCTCTACTCTGGAAGTTGTGGTGGAGTATTTCTTCGCAACGGAGGGGTAGAGCACTTTTGTTACAGAATTAATAATATCGCTGTCACTGATTGTAAGAAGAATGGCAGTGCGCAGGTACTGGTAACCCTTAATATGAGCGGGCACGCCGATTTGATGAATGATTTTTGTCACTTGGGCTTCAATGTCCGGAGGCGTGGTGCTGATGGCCCCTACTGAAATAGAGCCGTCCGCTCTGCCTCGGTAAATGGACATCACATGTTCGGACAGGCTTGTATAGTCCAGGGGCTTGGGCAGGCAAAGGGCTGCGCCGGCCTTTGCCGCTTCTACAAAGATGTTCTGGTTGGTAACAAAGGACGCTATAATAAATGCCGGAGCTTTATCCTGGCCGAAATGAAGGGACATTGTCTGTCGGATCAATCCGATCCCGTCCAGGCGGGACAGCCATACGTCAGCGATGACAACGTCAGGATGGTTGCGGTTAATGTAGGTCAGCGCTTCTTCTCCGTTAGAGGCTTCATCAACAAAACGGATCCCGGCACGCATCAGTGCCTCTTTGCACATTCTTCTGCTCTCAGTGTTTTCATCTGCAACTAAAACTTTCATTTTGTCCATGGTTATTTTCTCCGTATGTGGTAATTTATGGTAATTGAATTTTACCACAATTTGGTAATTATTGCAAGTATTTACCATGTAAAAAGATGAACAAATTTGCCGGAATTAAATTGGTAATAATTACCAAGCTTTGTTTTTGCGCCCAAAAATCAGTAAATAGCGAGAAAAGTCGCAAGCAGGAGTAATCGATTTATGTTGCATTTTCAAAACATTACAGAAACAAATTTTACACAAATAGACGCATATTACAAGGAATATAGAAGCTGGATCTATACAGGCATACACCGGATTTGTGACTATGCCCCAGGAACCATAAAAATGTGGCACCAGGCATATGATATGGAATACGCATTTCATGGGGAAAACTTATATTTTCGTGCAGCCTTTGAGGACGGCACGCCGCGCAGCTATTTATACCCGCTTGGTCCGCATGAAAAGGAGGCGCTGGCAGTGCTGCGGGAACATATCCGAGAGCGTGGAGCGGGAACGCTGTCTGTGATTCCTCAGGAAAGCACGGGGCTTGTGGAAACAGTTTTCGGACAGGATCATATTATAGAAAGTAGTTTGCGGGCGGATCGGGACTGGGCGGACTATATTTATTATAAAAAAGACTTTGAAAATCCGGCTGGTCGAAAGCATCACAGGCAAAAAAATTTGATCAACCGGTTTATCCGGGAAAATCCGGATTATACATGTGAGGCGATTCAGGAAAAAAATGCCCGGCAGGTTTTGGAATATTTTCAGCAGTATGCCCTGCGCAATCCTGAAACTTCGCCAATGGACGGGCAGGAATTTCCCGCCGTATGCAGAATTTTGCAGGCTTCGGACTTTTACGGTATGCAGGGTATGCTGCTGCGGGCAGCGGGAGAAATCTGCGGATTTACCATTGGGGAAGTGTATGGGGACACCGTATATGTGCATGTGGAGAAGGCTGACAAAGAAAAAGCAGGCGCCTTTCAGGTGCTTTCCCGAGACTTTCAGAGAAGCATTGACGGCGACGTACTTTATGTAAACCGGGAAGAAGATTTAGGTCTGGAGGGGCTACGCCGATCCAAGCTTTCCTATGGACCCATTCGTCTGGATTATAAATATACTGCCCAGATACAATACGCCAAAAACACCGATAAATCGAGAGAATCTATTATATTTTGATTTTATTCGCGTATTTTTAAAATGTTTTTTTCTTGGGAATTATTAAAATAAGCTTGACAATTTTAATAATTCATGTTAGACTATCGTAAATCAAAAAGAAAGATAGGAAGGAGCACAAAAATGCAGGATTTATTTGGCAAACTTTTGCGTGCAAACTTCCGCTACGGTCGAATGCTGAACTCCCGGACACACAAAAATGTGCGGGCGTTTTCTGCGTACTTTTATTTTTGATGGATTGGAAGTCGACAGAAAAATTGCTGCACAAAAGTGCCCGGGAGTTTTTTAAACGCCCGGGCTTTTCTTTTATATTTATATATGGTTCAGTTATTGCAAAGGACTGGCGATACTTCTACTTCGTAAAGTCCCTTGTGTAAAGGGGGGAAGATAGCGCAGCTGCTGGGGGATTGGTTTTGCTGCTTTCGCGCATACTACCCCTCCGCCCGGCTACTGCGTGGCACCTCCCCTTAGGAAAGAAAGGGGAGGCAATAGATTTATTGCCCCTTTGAGGAGACTTTTACAACGTAAAGCCCCCTTCCTCTGATGAGGGGGGGACAGCGCAGCCTGTCGGGGGGAGAGATGTGCAGCCTTCGCCCCTCATCCTTTGGTGGCAACAGAGTCTTATATTTTTTAATTGGGAGGGATGTTTGGTGATCGAACTGAAAAATGTCAGCAAAACATTTCAAACGGCAGACAGCCCGGTAGAGGCAGTACGGGATGTGTCTTTGACCATTGAAAGGGGAGACATATACGGGATTATCGGCCTATCCGGGGCAGGCAAGTCTACCTTGGTACGGTGTATCAACTTTTTGGAACGACCCACTGCCGGACAGGTACTCTTTCAGGGAGTGGATCTGGCCGGCTTGGATAGAGGAGCCCTTGCGCGAACCCGAAAATCCATGTCGATGATTTTTCAGTCCTTTAATTTGTTGTCCCAGCGGACGGCGCTGCGAAATGTCTGTTATCCATTGGAAATCAGTAAGGTGCCCCGACAGCAGGCCGTCGAGAAAGCACGCAAACTTTTAGAATTGGTGGGACTAACAGGCCGGGAAGGCGCGTATCCTTCTCAGCTGTCCGGTGGTCAGAAGCAGAGGGTTGCGATCGCCCGAGCCTTGGCAACGGATCCTGGGGTGCTCCTTTGCGACGAGGCCACCAGTGCGCTGGATCCCAATACCACCCGCTCTATTTTGTCCCTGCTACGAGATATCAATCAAAAGCTTGGAGTCACCATTGTGGTGATTACCCATGAAATGAAGGTGGTGGAGCAAATCTGCAATAAGGTAGCCGTTATGGAGGCTGGACGAATTGTAGAAAGCGGCCTTGTTCGGGAGGTATTTCTTACCCCTAAATCGGCAGTTGCCCGGGACTTGATTCTTCCAAAAAATAACGCGGCCGTACAAAAAATAGATAGTGGCCCGCTGCTGCGCCTTGTATTTGACGGACAATCCGTCTTTTCTCCGATGCTGTCCAATTTGATTCTGGAATGCAGGACTCCAGTAAATATTCTGCAGGCAAGCACGCAAAATATCGGAGGAAAAGTTTTTGGCCAAATGATTCTACAGTTGCCAAATGATAGCGCCGCCAGCGCCAGGGTCCAGGCATTTTTGACAGACCAGAAAATACAATATAGCGAGGAGGAAACGGGCGATGCTAAGCAGTGGAATGATACAAACCCTGCTGACAGGGCTTTTTGAGACGCTGTACATGGTTGTGGTTTCCACGGCAGCAGCGTATGCCATCGGAATTCCAGTGGGGATTGTTTTGCATGTAACCAGCGAAAACGGCATTTGTAGAAATAAGCTTGTAAACAAAATTTTGGGTGCCGTTGTAAATTTTTTGCGTTCCGTCCCGTTTATTGTGCTCCTGGTTGCGATTCTTCCCTTTACAAGAGCGGTAGTGGGCACGACCATCGGATCCACTGCCACCATAGTACCTCTGGTGGTAGCTGCCGCCCCTTTTGTGGCGCGGATGGTGGAGTCTTCTCTGAAGGAAGTGGACGTCGGTGTAGTGGAAGCGGCAGAATCTATGGGCTCGTCCCCGATGCAGATTGTCTGGAAAGTGCTTCTTCCCGAGGCAAAGCCTTCCTTGATTGTGGGCAGCGCTATTACCATTACAACTATTTTGGGGTATTCCGCCATGGCTGGCTTTACCGGGGGCGGGGGACTGGGCGCTATAGCTATCAACTATGGGTACTACCGTTACGATGATCAGGTTATGCTGATTACAGTTTTGATTCTTGTGGTGATCGTACAGATTTTTCAGGAAGTAGGCATGCGCATCGCTTTTAAAACAGACAAACGCATAAAAAAATAATTTTTGCATTTTCGCAATTGAAAGGAGTATATCGATATGATTGACTTACAAGATCGGAATATCTGTCCGTGTATTGAGGAAATCAGCGAATATGTTGGAAATCCTGTCTTTATGCAATTTTATTCGAAAGTTAAGGACACATATAAATGTAATGAAAAAATAGAATACAGTTCATGTAGTTTGGCAAAAGGATGGAACATTAAATTCAAAAAAGCAGGGAAATCATTATGCACCATATATCCAAAAGAATCCTATTTTACAGTTTTAATTGTGGTTGGTAAAAAAGAAAAACCGTTTGTTGAAGAAATGCTTACAGAATGTACCGTTGCATTGCAAGATTTATATAATCAGACACAGGAAGGAAACGGACAAAAGTGGTTGATGATTGATTTAAAGGAAAAAGACTGTTTATATAACGACCTCTTATGCCTGATGCAAATTCGTAGAAATTGTTGACTTCCCGGCTTGCTGGGGGGAAATATTTCTAAAGCTGATTTTTTCGAAAGGACAAGGAAACAAAAATACGTTTTACAAACGCTACTTGTGCTTTTAACCGCCTACGACGGAAATGTATATTAGAAAGGAAAGAGTATTATTATGAAAAAATTTTTTTCTCTCTTTGCTGCGCTGTCCCTTGTGATCGTCAGCATTGCAGGCTTTGCTGCCTGTGGCCAGTCAGAAAAAGACAATAAAACCATTACCATAGGGGCCTCCCCCACACCCCATGCAGAGATTTTGCAGGTGGTAAAGGAGGTTTTGGACAAAGAAGGCTACACACTGGAAATTCGGGAGTTTAACGACTATGTACTACCCAATACAGCAGTGGAAAGTGGAGAATTGGATGCAAACTATTTTCAGCATTTGAAATATCTGGATGATTTTAATACAGAAAATCAAACGCATCTGGTGTCTGTAGCAAACGTACACTACGAGCCGCTGGGAATTTATGCAGGTAAGTGCGATTCCCTGGATGCGCTGCCGGACGGTGCGGTAGTATCTGTACCCAACGATACTACCAACGAAGCGCGGGCATTGTTTTTGCTGGAGGTCCAGGGACTGATCAAATTGCGGGAAGATGCGGGATTGGATGCAACGGTGCTGGATATTGCAGAAAACAAAAAGGGATTGAAAATTCGGGAAATCGAGGCGGCACAGCTGGTGCGGTCTCTGGAAGATGTGGATATTGCGGTGATCAACGGTAACTATGCTATCGGCGGCGGACTGAAAATTACAGATGCACTGGCCGCTGAGACAGCAGATTCAGACATGGCAAAAACCTACACCAACGCAGTGGTTGTAAAGGAAGGCCGCGAAGATGAGGAAAAGATCCAGGCTCTGGTAAAGGCTGCTTGCAGCGAGGAAGTGCGGACATTTATCGAAGAAAACTATGTGGGCGCTGTTGTGCCACAGTTTTGAGACAGTCAAAAAAGCTATCGGTTTACCGATAGCTTTTTTGTTCTGTAGTTTTTGCGACAACTCTTTCCTTAATAATTGCGCAGAATACGTAAATACAGATTTTCATTTATATAGGCGTAAATTCTGTACATTCCATACGTGAATACACCCACCGCTGCTCCGTTTAAAATCCAAATTTCCGGCGCCCAGGGAGCGATGGTGGAGTAAGCCCCGCCAAGGAGCAGCGCTATGACACCGGCAATAGCGGCGAACAGCATCCGTTTTTGTATACCGGACTCCAAACGGCTGATTTCCGACACGGCCTGCTCCTGTGTTCTATAAAATCGTCCTGCGAATGCATGGATGTGAGATAGAATCACCTGCCGCAGGATATACAGACACAGGGCAAACGCGGCGATACCCAAAAGGGCTTCCACCCAAGAAGAAATTATGATTTTCGGATACATACTTAAGGCCCGCTTGACTCCCAGCGCAAAGGATGCAGGGGTATAGTTGTTTACTCCGCCGGTATAGTCAAACAGCCAAATTTCTGTAAAAATGGAGCATACGCCAAGAAGTACGCAGAGAGAAATACCCCATATTGCCTGTTTTTTGTAATCTTTTTTAAAATTTACAAAAACGGCGATCAGAAAGGCTGCCGCAAAAAGATTTGGCAGAATATTTACAAAGTCGATGTACATGGAAAAGCACAGACCACACGCAATAATCGCCAGAATCAAAACAGGACGCATTTTTCTTGCAGCAAGGTATCCTTTATTCGGCAGGATCTCCTGCGCATATTTCTGCCAAAGAAAGTCGGTCAATACGGTGTCCACACACATTCCTTTTATATATCGGCGAAAACGGAGCAGCCAGGGGATGCTCACTGCGAAGCCCACAACCCAGGATGCAGCATATAAAACGCCGATATACTGTGCCCAGTTTACTCCCGGCACACCTACATAATCGCTTACAAAAATACTGGGGACCAGCGGAAGAACAGAGCCTGCAGCACGGATGATAAAAGCAACATAAGTGAGCAGCTGCAGTGCCGTCACGCTGGAAAATCTTGTACTTTTTCCCCGCAACGCTCCTCTGGAAGGAACTACACTGGGAGATTTCGCCCCGGCGCGCAGCGCGATGTAGGAAAAACCGGCAAATAGATTCGACATGGCTGGCACAAAGAAAATCGCACTTACTACTGCGCAGGAAAAGGCCATTAGCATGGTATAGGAGTCTGTATTGAAGGGCAGGGTGAAAACGAGGCCAAACTGCACAGCACTTACAAGCGCCAGCTTTGCAAAATAGTCTCGTGCATCCCCCAGATGGTCGGTGACCTGGGCCGCTTTCGACAGGCCGTGCATGATCATAAGCAGTCCGATAAAATCCGGCAGGATATCCAGGATATTAATCATCGGATTGAATAAGAAGATCATGCCGGCACCGATCCAGGATAGCCCCAGGGGATCTTTTTTTTGTTTATGCGTCTTCATTTTTTGTTGTACCTGCTCCGCAGCATTTTTTATATTTTTTGCCGCTGCCGCATGGACAAGGATCGTTGCGCCCGATTTTTTCGGCAGCTTTTTTTACCACAGGCTTTTTCTTCAATGTTCCGTCTCCGGCGCCGGCAAATCCGGCGGAAACAGGCTGGATGATCTGTTCCCGTTTCATAGTCTGAGGACGGGGCATGACGGACAAAAGCATACGAACGGTGTCATCCCGGATCATAGTGATCATTTCATCAAACAGATCTGCGCCGGCGATCCGGTATTCGCTGATGGGGTTACGCTGGGCATAGGCCTGCAGCCCAATGGAGTCCATCAACGAATCCATGGCTTCCAGATGATCCATCCATTTGGAGTCTACGTTGCGCAGCAGCACGACCCGTTCCACCTCCCGGAAGGTTTCTTCCCCGAAAAGCTTCTGCTCCTTTTCCTCATAGAGCTTCATCGCTCTGTCCAGCAGCGTGGAACGAATTTCATCCCGCACCTGCCCCGCGTTTCCGGATAGATCTTGGAAGTCGCTTTCCTGGCAAAGCAGTCCCATATATTTATTCTTGAGCGCAGATATATCCCAAAGGGCGATGTCCTCCTCGTGCAGAAACTGAGAGATGGAATCAGAGATGGTAGACTGAATCATTGCCAGCATTTTATCCCGCAGAGAGCCGCCCTCCAGTACCTCCTGCCGCTGCTGATAGATGACTTTACGCTGCTGATTCATTACGTCGTCGTAGGCCAGCACATTCTTTCTGCGTTCAAAGTTCTGATCTTCCAGCCGCTTTTGGGCACTTTCAATGGAGTTGGAAAGGATCCGGGCGTCGATGGGATCGTCTTCGGTGATACCCAGACGGGAAACCATTCCCAGAATACGATCGCTGCCGAACAGACGCATTAGATCGTCTTCCAGGGACAGATAGAATCGGGATTCGCCTGGGTCGCCCTGTCGTCCGCTCCGACCGCGGAGCTGGTTATCGATCCGGCGTGCGTCATGCCGTTCTGTACCGATGACGAACAGACCGCCGGCTTCGATTACTCTTTCAGCCTCCGGACGAATTTCTTCCTTATATTTATCATACAGAGAACGGTAATGCTGTCTTGCCTCCATCACCTCATCGGAGACTGACTGGGAAGAACCGGTAGCCAGCATGATAATCTCTTCTTCATAGCCTTCCTTGCGCATCTGCTGCTTGGCAAGAAATTCTGCGTTGCCTCCCAGCATAATATCTGTACCACGGCCTGCCATGTTGGTGGAAATGGTGACAGCCCCCAGCTTCCCTGCCTGGGCTACAATTTCCGCTTCTTTTTCATGATATTTTGCGTTCAGTACGTTATGAGGGATTCCGGCAGACTTCAGCTTTTTAGAGAGCATCTCCGATTTCTCTACGGAAACGGTACCCACCAGAACCGGCTGGCCTTTCTCATGACATGCTACAATCTGCCGGATCACGGCCCGGTCCTTGCCGGCTACAGTGGTATACACCACATCGCTGTGGTCGACACGGATCATCGGCTTGTTGGTGGGGACTTCTACCACGTCCAGATTGTAGATTTCCCTAAACTCGTTTTCTTCAGACAAGGCCGTACCGGTCATACCGGACAGCTTATCATACATTCTGAAATAGTTCTGAAAGGTGATGGTAGCAATGGTCCGGTTTTCCCGCTGGATTTCCACTCCTTCCTTTGCCTCAATGGCTTGATGCAGTCCGTCGGAATACCGACGTCCCGGCATGATACGTCCGGTAAAGCTATCTACGATCATGACCTCGTTATTATTTACTACGTAGTCCGTATCCCGCTTCATAATACCATGGGCACGAATGGCCTGATAAATGTGGTGGGAGATATCTGCATTCTCCGGATCGGAGAGATTTTCGATACCGAAAAATGCTTCCGACTTTTTGATACCGTTGGCGGTAAGCGTACAGGAACGGGCTTTTTCGTCTACGATATAATCCTGTTCCACCTGATCGTTTTCCACCTTGGCGTCCAATTCCTTGATTACAAATTTGGACATAGTACGAGCCAGGGCCTCTGCACGTTTATACAGATCGTCTGTTTTGGTACCGTGACCGGATATGATCAGAGGGGTGCGGGCTTCGTCGATTAGGATGGAGTCCACCTCGTCCACGATGGCAAAGAAATGCCCCCGCTGGGTTTGGCCTTCCTTATAGGTCGCCATGTTGTCCCGCAGATAGTCAAATCCAAATTCGTTGTTGGTGCCGTAGGTGATATCGCAGTTGTAGGCCGCCTGTTTTTCTTCCTTTGTCTGATCGTGGATGATCAGACCGGTGGTCAGTCCCAAAAATTCATGGATCCGCCCCATCTCCTCCTGGCCCATTTTGGCCAGGTACTCGTTGACGGTGACAACATGCACCCCTTTTCCGGCCAGGGCATTCAAATAAGAGGGAAGCACAGCCACAAGGGTTTTCCCCTCACCGGTTTTCATTTCCGCGACTCTGCCCTGGTGGAGCAGAATGCCGCACATGAGCTGGACACGGAAGGGACGCTTACCCAGCACCCGGTCGGCAGCTTCCCGCACTAAGGCAAAGGCTTCGGGAAGAATATCGTCCAGCGTACTGCCGTTTTGGAGCTGCCCACGCAGTGTATCGGTGGTAGCGCGCATTTCTTCATCGGACATTTCTTTATATTTTGGCGCCAGAGCTTCTATTTTATCCACGATGGGGATGATTTTTTTTATTTGATGGTCACTGTACGTACCGAATATTTTTGTCATGAGACCCATGTTTCAAACACACTTTCTTTCTCCGGCAGCAGGCCGGGCGAGGTTCAGAAATCTGAATTTGCAGCGTTGCCGCATTTCTGTCAACCAAATGAATATAATGCAATAATCATAATTATTGTACAACAACTACACCCGAATGTAAAGAAAAAAATAAAAATTTACAGCATAGGCTATAGACAAAAGATATGTACAATGCTATAATCCTTCTGGAGAAGATTACATAAGATGGGAAATGATCATACGATGCACATTCATATCGTTTTGGTGGAACCGGAAATTCCACAAAATACCGGCAATATCGCCCGCACCTGCGCGGCAACCGGCGCGTCCCTTCATTTGGTGGAGCCGCTGGGGTTTCGGATTGATGATGCAAAGCTGAAGCGGGCGGGTCTGGATTACTGGCACAGCCTGGATATCCATTATTACACGGACCTGGCAGACTTTTTTGCAAAGCACCCCGATGCGGATTTTTTCTGCTTTTCTACAAAAGCAGAAAAAGATTATACCCAGGTTGTCTACCCGGATGAGGTATTTCTGATGTTTGGCAAGGAAACGAAAGGGCTGCCGGAAGACTTTTTGCGGCAGCATTACGGGCGGTGCGTGCGCCTTCCCATGCGGCAGGGACTGCGCAGTCTGAACTTGTCCAATGCGGTTGCCATCGGGGTGTATGAGGTGCTCCGTCAGAAAAATTTTGCAGGGCTGCAATGTGCTGGTGCGATTCCGGAGAACAAAAATAATTTCATTGAATAAGGGGAAAAAGAACGATGAAGATTTTATTTCAGGGAGATTCTATAACAGACGGCGGAAGAGACCGGAGCGACTGTCATCATTTGGGAGGCGGATACGCCTACTATGCAGCAAGGGAGATTCAAAACCGGCATCCGTATCTGGATCTGGAATTTTTGAATTATGGGCTCAGCGGCAGACAGAGCGGGGACCTGGTAGCCTGCTGGCAGGAACAGTGTATAGATCTGCAGCCGGATTTCGTATCTGTTTTAATCGGGGTAAATGACACATGGCACCGGGCTGAAAAGAAAGAATGGCTGCCAAACGAAAAGTTTGAAGAGAATTATCAGTTTATTTTGGAAGAAATTAAAAGAAAGACAAACGCCAAAATTCTGATAATGGAGCAATTTTTGCTGCCGGTTCAGGATAAGGAGTTTTTCAGAGAGGATGTATTTCCCAAAATTTTGATCACCCGCAAGCTGGCACGCCAGTATGCAGACGCGTTTATTCCGTTGGACGGTATATTTGCGGCGGCCTGCGTGGAGCGGGATGTGCAGTATTGGTCGGAGGACGGGGTGCATCCCACGCTGAACAGCTGCAAGCTGATGGGCACCCTTTACGCCAATGCGTTTGACCATATTTACTACAAAAAATAAGAGCGCAGGCAGCCGGTCCGATGGGGCCGGCTGTTTTGGACGTATACATTTTTATTGTAGAAGGAACAAGGCGATAGTAGAGCAATCCCACAGTCGGCTTTGCCGACAGCTCCCTTTACACATGGGAGTCGTTGTGGAGGAGAGCTACAAAACTTAGGAAAGCCTCCCCTGAAAAGGGGGAGGCTTTATGCTCCACCGACGTAGGCTTTATATAGAAAGGTACTCTACTAACAGTGTCTAGGTTGCTGTTTGCTTTAGTGGACACTGCATAAGCTGGAACCAGTTACACGTCTCCCCCCTCTTTTTCATAGGCAATCGCACCGTCCCGCAAAACGGCACGCACCCGGTCTCCTTCCCGGATCCTGCCTGAGAGCATTTCTTCTGAAAAACTATCCTCTATCTTGCGAACGATTGCACGGCGCAGCGGTCTTGCACCGTATACAGGATCAAAGCCTTCTTTGGCCAGCATGGCTGTAACGGCATCGTCGAAGGCGATATGGATTCCCTGGGCTTCGATACGTGCGGCAACTTCCCTAAGCATCAGTCCGGCAATTTTCCGAATATCTGTGTCCGTCAGTTTATTGAAAATGACGATTTCGTCCACACGGTTCAAAAACTCCGGCCGGAACGTCCGCTTCAGGGCGTCCATTACATCCCGGCGCATGTCCGTATCTCCGTTGTCCCTGTCCGGTGCAAAGCCTAACTTTTTCGGCTCCACGATGCTGCCGGCTCCCACGTTGGAGGTCATAATAATGACGGTATTTTTGAAATCTACCCGTCTGCCTTGGGCGTCTGTCAGGATCCCATCCTCCAGAATCTGCAACAGAATGTTGAACACATCCGGATGCGCTTTCTCAATTTCGTCGAACAGGACCACAGAATAGGGATGACGGCGGATTTTTTCTGTCAGCTGTCCCCCTTCGTCATATCCCACATATCCAGGAGGAGAGCCGATCATTTTGGATGTGCTGTGCTTTTCCATATATTCGGACATGTCTACCCGAATCATGGCATTTTCGTCGCCAAACATCACATCAGCCAGCGCCTTGGTCAGCTCCGTTTTTCCTACCCCTGTGGGGCCAAGGAAAATGAAGGACCCTACAGGCCGGTTTGGATCCTTCAGTCCGGTCCGTCCCCGGCGGATCGCCTTGGCAACTGCGTCTACCGCTGCGTCCTGACCGATGATCCGTTCCCGGAGCAGCTGGTCTAAATGGAGCATCCGCTCACTTTCCTCTCCTGCCAGCTTTTTCACGGGGATTCCTGTCCAAGCGGTGATGATATCTTCAATATCGCTTCGCCCCACAACGGTGTCTGCAGCTTGCCCCGAATCCTTTCGCGTAGACGCTATTTGTTCCTGCAGGGCTTTCTCATTGTCCCGCAGTTTTGCGGCCCGTTCGTAGTCTTCTCCTAAAATTGCTTCTTCCTTCTCCGCCGTGACGCCGCGCAGCTTCTCCTCCAGTTCCTTCACCTCTGGCGTCGGTGTAAACCCTTTGATCCGCAGACGGGACGCTGCTTCGTCGATCAAATCGATAGCCTTGTCCGGCAAAAATCGGTCACCGATATACCGCACAGACAGCTGCACGGCGGCTTCAATGGCTTCATCGGAGATTTTCAGCTTGTGATGGGCCTCGTATTTGTCCCGCAGTCCCATTAGAATCTGCACCGCCTCTTCTGGCGTAGGTTCTCCTACCATAACAGACTGGAACCTGCGTTCTAAGGCCGCATCCTTTTCAATATGCTTACGGTACTCGTCGATGGTGGTAGCACCGATTAGCTGCATAGCGCCCCTGGCCAGTGCCGGTTTGATGATGTTGGCTGCGTCTACAGCCCCTTCTGCGCCGCCGGCGCCGATAATCGTGTGGATCTCATCTACGAAAAGGATGATCCGGGGATCTTTGGCCACTTCTTCCATAACACCCTTCATCCGTTCCTCAAATTCGCCCCGGTATTTTGCCCCGGCAACCATAGAGGAAATATCCAGGGTTACGATAATTTTGTCCCGCAGATTTTCCGGTACGGCTCCATCTGCAATCCGCTGGGCCAAACCTTCTACTACGGCGGTTTTTCCTACACCTGGTTCACCGATGAGACAGGGATTGTTTTTGGTTCTTCTGGACAGAATTTGGATTACACGTTCCGTTTCGTTATCCCGCCCGATGATGGGATCGATTCGGCCGTCCTTTGCCAGCTTACACAGGTTTGTGCCAAACTTGGACAGGGTGGGTGCGCCGGGAATAGAATCTTTGTCCCCCTTTGCGGCGGTTTTGGGGGACATTTCCCCCCGCTCTTCTTCGAAACTGGCACCAAAGTATTCCAGCAAATCGTTTTTAATATCGGCGATAGATGCATTTTGTGCGCGGATCAGCTTGTTTGCAAAGCTTTCCGTTTCGCTTATAATGGCAAGCAGCAAATGCTCCGTTCCGATGTAGTTATGGGACATCCGTGCGGAAACAAACGCGCTTTCTTCAATGACCTTTTTGGTCATGGGGGTCATATCAGCTGCCGAAACGGAAGAAGGAGAACCGGTTCCCACAGAGGAGGCAATCAGTTCCTTGGTGGATTCAGCGCTCACACCCCGTTCTGTAAGAATACGGCTGGCAATGCTGTCCTGGGTCAGCAGAAGGCCCATGAGGATATGTTCTGTGCCCACATAGGTGTGCCCCATCTCTTGGGCGGTTGCAAGTGCTTGATTCAGCGCATACTGCGCTTTTTGTGTAAATCTATTGCTCATAAAATGATTTTCCTTTCTTTATTTTTCTGCCTGCTGCATACTTGTCCGAAGAACTTGGGCCCGGAGTTTATCCCGCTGAGGTACAGACAAGCTTTTGCCTGCTTCTATGGTGAGCGTTGCAGGCATACACCGGATCAGCAGCGTGTCCAGCTGGGGATAGGTGACTTGGTCGCAGATTCCCATTGCCACCCCCATACGCACATCGGCGTATAGCCGGTACAATTCCTCTGTGTCGACCATATATGCGCTGCGCATGGTTCCCAGCGCACGCATCACCCGGTCCCGCAGGGTATCCTCGTTATTTTCCAGCAGCTGCCGTCTTGTTTCCCGTTCCACCCGGGCGATACTGCCTACTGCTTCCCGCAGGTTGCTTAAAATTTCTTCTTCTGTAACGCCCTGGGTCACACAGTTGGAAAACTGATAGAGACATCCCTTGGCGGCGCTGCCCTCACCGGTTGTGCCTCGGACAGTGAGTCCGATTTTCGAAAGTTGCCCTTGGATACTTTTGATCCTGCCGGTAATCGTCAGAGCGGGCAAAAACATCATGACAGAGATCCGCAGTCCGGTACCCAGATTGGTGGGACAGTGGGTAAGGTACCCCAGCTGTTCATCGAAAGCGATATGGAGAGAGGCGTCGACAGCCGCGTCTGCCGCTCTGGCGGCATCCAAAGCGCCCTCTGGATCAAATCCGGAACGTATACACTGGATACGCAAATGATCTTCCTCGCAGATCATGACGTATACTTGCTTGTCCTCGTTTTCTACAACCGCACAAGGGGTACTCTTTTCTGCAAATTCCGGGCTAACCAGATGTTTTTCCACCAGAGACTGCTTTTTCGCGTCATCTGCCCCCGTAAAGTCCAGATAGGTATATCCTTCCTTCTCCCCAAGGGCTGATTTGACCTTCTCTATGATCTCCCTTGCGCCTGCTTCACTCAGGCGTGGTTCAAAAGGATAGTCTACTAGATTGCGGGCCAGCCGTACCCGGGTGGATACAAACACATCGCCCTCCGGTCCCTTCGTTTCATACCAAAGCATATATTTCTCCATCCTTTCTGTCTATATTCCTGTTACTGTCCACGCAGCGCGCGGATTTCATCCCGCAGCTTTGCTGCCTCTTCATAAGCTTCCGTTTCAATTGCCTTTTTCAGGTTCTGTTCCAGGGATGCCAGCTTTTCCATAGCCGATCGCTTGGCCTGATATTTTGCCGGTGCACGCCCTCTGTGTACTGCTGTGCCATGAAGTCGCTTCAATGTGGGTGCAAGCTCTTCCCGAAAGGAGGTATAGCATGCGGGACACCCCACCTTACCGCTTTCTGCAAGCTGCCGGAAGGTTGCTCCGCAAAGAGTGCATTTCTTTTCTTCTTTTCTGGGCTGTATTTTCTGTGGGACACTGGAGAAGAGACTGCCCAGCAGATTGCCGCCAAACGGATCAGCAAACAGACTTTTGTTCTCTTTCTCCATGGCCGCCGCGCAGTCACTGCACAGGGCATACTTCGTTTCTTTTCCGTTGACAATTTCTCTGTAAAATACAGTTGCTTCCTTAGCGTTACATCTTGTGCATTTCATTTTTCTTTTTCCTTTCTATATTTTCTATATATATCCGTGCCGCTCAGCGGCTTTATTATAAGAAAACCGTATTCCTGCCGTCTCTCTTATCCTACTGCATCAGTGCCATGAGAATGTGCCGCAATATGTCGGCACGTACCATATTTCTTCCAGAAGGCTGTATACAGTCCAGAGCGGAGGTACAAACAGCAGCGGTAATGACAGATGCCTCCCGCTGGGAAATAATTTTGTTGTCTTGCAGGTTGCGGATATACGCCCGTGCCTCTTCTTCTGAAACGCTGTCTCCAAGAGCATGGAAGAAATGGGTCAAATACCCGTTTTTAGACATTGGCGCCCGGACGATCCGGATATATCCGCCGCCGCCCCGCCGGCTTTCAGTGATGTATCCCTTTTGGGGTGTAAATCGGGAGGAGATCACATAACTAACCTGGCTTGGAACACACCCCAGCTTTGCAGCCAAATCATTGCGCTGCACACTTGCGGTTCCATCTCCTTCCTCAATCATTTGTTCAATTAATTTTGCGATATGTTCGGATAAAAGCATGATTTAACCCTTTCTGCGCTTTCTATAACAATCGGTATCCCTGTTATACAGGGGGAGCATCGCTGCCGACGTTTTTTCATCTTTTGCCGCGTATCCGCTTTTTTATTCTGACGATAGTATACCTGAAAGGTCAGAGAAAGTCAAAGTCAAAGAAAGTCAAAAATAACTTAAAAGATTAAACTATGGCCAAAAAAACTGGTATTTCCTTTCTTTTTCTTACATTTTCTCATTTTATCGCATTTTATCATGGAAGCAGAATAAAAAACTTTCCCTTTACACAAGGAAGCCGTAAGAAGGAGAATTGCAAAACTCAGAAAAGCCTCCCCTGGTAAGGAGAGGTGCCAAAACGAAGTTTTGGCGGAGGGGTAGCATATTGTTTTCAAGCCTCTGTGCTGACTGAACCTTCCATAAAAAGATTTTTTACATTTCCAGGGGAGGGTATCGGTTGATTTATTGTGTTTTTGTAGTATAATGCTTATATAATGAAGAAAAAGCAACGGCTTCTGCGGTGGAAATGCTGAGAAAGGCATGGTTTATATAATGTACAAGCTTTTGATTGTGGACGATGAAGAAATGATCCGGCGTCTGATCGCTAAGTATGCTGTGTTCGAGGGGCATACCGTAGCGGAGGCAGCTGACGGGATGCAGGCAGTGCAAATGTGCAGGGAGGAGAAATTCGACCTGATGATTTGTGATATTATGATGCCAGAGCTGGACGGCTTTTCTGCCTGCAGAGAAATCCGAAAATTTTCAGATATTCCCATTATTATGCTGTCTGCCAGGGGGGAAGAGTACGATAAAATCAACGGCTTTGGCCTGGGAATCGACGATTATGTGGTCAAGCCTTTTTCGCCCAAGGAACTGATGCTGCGGGTGGATGCGGTGCTCCATCGGTATCATACGACCGGTACCGGGCAAAAGGAGGCCGCACCTGGACAGATTTTTCAGCTGGAGGGACTGCGCATTGATCTGGCTGCACGGATCGTGTATGTGGACGGAAGCAGAGTGGAGCTTTCCCCCAAGGAATATGATCTTTTGTTTTACATGCTGGAAAACAAAAACATTGCGCTGTCCAGGGAGAAGCTGATTACCCAGGTTTGGGGGTACGATTACTATGGAGATGACCGCACCTTGGATACCCATATCAAGCTGCTGCGCAAAAGTCTTGGCCCCTACGCCAAATTTATTGTTACTCTGAGAGGAGTTGGATACCGTTTTGATACGGAATCGTAAAAGAAAACGGCAGCCTGAGGGCATGCGTGTTAAGATGTTTGGATATCTGACGTTTTTTACCATGATAGTTCTTGTGGTGATTTGGCTGCTGCAGGCGGTTTTTTTGAACGACATTTACCGACAGACGAAAACCCAGGAAATCAAGAGTGCAACGCAAAAGGTAGCTGCTGCGTCAGGGCGGGAAAGCTTTGAAAAAGATGTTTACGAAATTGCTTCCCGCTATAACACCTGTGTAAGCGTATATCAGATTTCCGGAAGCAGCGGTACCCTTTTGATCCAGGCCCACACCCAGACTAACTGCATGATCCATTCCTCCCTGATGACGGACACTACACTGAATGCCGTATATACAGGAGCGCTGCAGGAAAATTTGTACACATCTGTATATCAATTGGACGATATCAATGTAGAGTTTGAAAGTATGCTTTGCGCGAAGCTGGTAGATAACGGGAAAACCACCTTATTGATAGTTTTGAATGCGGAGCTTCAGCCAGTCAGCGCCACTGTGTCTACGCTGCGGTTTCAGCTGATTATGATCACAGGTATCCTGTTGGTAGTATCCGCTATAATGGCATATGTAATTTCCAGCAAGGTGACCAGCCCGGTGGCTTCCATGAACCGGGAGGCAAAAAAACTGGCACTTGGAAACTACGATGTAAATTTTCAGGGCGGGGAGTTTCGTGAAACGGCCGAGCTTGGAAGAACGCTGAACTATGCGGCAGAGGAGCTTTCCAAGCTGGATGCGCTCCAGAAGGAACTGATTGCGAATATCTCTCACGATCTGCGTACGCCCCTAACTATGATATCCGGCTACAGCGAAGTGATGCGGGATATCCCTGGAGAAGTTACGCCGGAAAACATGCAGATCATCATCGATGAGACCCGTCGGCTTTCCTCTTTGGTGAACGATATGCTGGATCTGTCCAGGATCACTTCCGGCAGCAGAAAGCCCAATAAAACCCTGTTTTCTCTGACCCAGTGTGTACGGGATACGCTAAAGCGATTTTCCCATCTGCGGGAAGGAGATGGATACAGTTTTTCCTTTGCGGCAGATGAGGAAGTTTATGTAGAGGCAGACCAAGTGCTGATTTTACAGGTGCTGTATAATTTGATCTGCAATGCGGTGAATTATACGGGCCCAGACAAGCGTGTGACCGTACAGCAAACCCGGGATGGGGAGACCTGTCGTATTTCTGTAACAGATACGGGAGAGGGCATCGACAAGGAAAAGCTGCCTCTTATTTGGGACCGGTATTATAAAGCAAGCGATTTCCATAAACGGGGGATTGCAGGCACAGGACTTGGCCTGTCAATCGTGAAAAACGCACTTATACTGCATAATGCGCCGTTCGGCGTATCCAGTAAAAAAGGAGAGGGAAGCACATTCTGGTTTGAATTACAGGTGGTGCGGGATCCTGAGGAGAAAGAATGAAGGTACAGACACAGCAGAAGAAAGAAAAAAGTGACATAGCAGTCTACCCTTCCGGTAGTGAAGCTACCACCCCGGTGTTTCACAAAGTGAAACACAAACAAGGAGAGCCTTTTAAAATCTAAGCCCTCTGACGATGGGGACAGCATAGCTATCGGGAAAAGTGTTTTCCTCTTTTCCCACCATTGCTTATTGTGCAGAGCCTGATAAAAAAGCAGCCGTATCAGCGGACTGAAACGGCTGCTTTTTTAGGGGAGTTACAGTTCTCCCAAAAAAGCCAGCACCCCGTTTGCAACACCCTGTGCAAAAAGCTCCGGCTGATTGGCCATAAGCGCTGCTTCGTATGCATTGGTGATAAAGCCCAGTTCAATGAGTGTGGCAGGCATTCTTGTTCGGCGAAGTACATACAGGGTGGGCCGGGCAAACACGCCCCGGTTTGGCAGCCCGGTATTGATTGCAAGCTGCTGAAGAATATTTTCTGCCAGGGTTTCGGCTGTGGTGCCCAGCTGGTAAACGTACGCTTCCGAGCCGGAGGCAGTGGGGATTTCTGAAGCGTTTGCATGGAGGCTGATAAAATAGTCTGCCCCCCAGGCGTTTGCGTCGTTGACCCGGGCTGCCAGGGAAGATGCGTTGGAGGTGCCAAGCTGCGTTTCAGGCGTGGGACGAGAGAGACGGACGTCCTGACCGGCGGCCCGGAGAATTTCCGCGGTGCGCACACCGATTTCAAAAACCAGATCCTGCTCTCTGTACCCGTTTCCCTCGGCGCCGGAGTTGGGATTTACAGGGTTGTGTCCTTGGTCTATGTAGATTTTTGCCATACCTATAACCATGCCTTTCTAAAAAAGTTTCACGTAGGTGGAGTCTGTGCTGCACCTACTATATAAATAAGATGCAGACGGGAACTGCCCGTGCTACTTTGATACAGTATATGCAAAAAGGAAAGAGAGCGACATGAAAGACTTGCAGAAAGTCCTCAGCCGGGTGCGGCTGGCGGTAGAACGATATGATATGATACAGGACGGGGATCGAATTGCAGTAGGAGTGTCCGGTGGCAAGGATTCTCTGGCACTTTTGTGTGCCCTGGCAGAACTGCGCCGATTTTTGCCCCGCCAGTTTGACCTTTGCGCAGTGACAGTGGATATGGGATTTGAAAAATCCCAGCGGATTCAGGCGAAAAAAAACGATCATCGGGAAATTGCAGAGCTTTGCCGCAGGCTTCATGTACCTTATGTGGTCCGGGAAACAGAGACGGCAAAAATCATATTTGATGTGCGCCGTGAGACAAACCCCTGCTCTCTTTGTGCAAGAATGCGCAGAGGCATACTCCACGATCTTGCACTGGAGCAGGGCTGCAATAAGATCGCCTTGGGACATCATTATAACGATGCGGCAGAGACCTTTATGCTGAATTTGTTTTTTGAGGGACGGGCAGGATGCTTTTCCCCGGTGACCTATTTGTCCAGAAAGGATTTAACTATGATCCGTCCCCTGGTACTGACGGAAGAAAAGGAGATCAAACGGTTTGTCCGGGCGGCGGGACTGCCTGTAGAGGAGAGCCCCTGCCCGGCGGACAAGCATTCCCAGCGGGAATAAATGAAGCAGAATCTGCACACTTTTGATGTACAGCACCGTGGACTGTACCGTCGGATTGTCGGCGCTATGGAGCGCGGACATATTGATGGCTGGACAGACGGCTGAGAAAGCTGCAGGCCCTATCATCTCTTAGAAGATGATAGGGCCTGCAAATTTCCTTTTCACAACCGATAGCTTTCCGCCTGCTTTTCATACATAGCGCAGTAGCTTCCCTGCTGCCGGATCAGTTCCTCATGGGTGCCGGATTCTGTGATTTCTCCTTCGTTCAAATAGTAAATCCGATCCGCATATTGCACCGTTGACAGCCTGTGGGAAATAATGATCATGCTCTTGCCCGCCGTATTGTCAAAAATGGATTTGTTGATGTTGTATTCTGAAACAGGATCCAGGGCGCTGGAGGCCTCGTCCATCACCACCAGCCGTCCGTCGTTTGCAGCCAGGGCCCTTGCAATGGCGATTTTCTGAGACTGCCCGCCGGAGGGGACCAGACCGTCCTTGTCAAATTCTCTGGTGAGGTTTTTCTCTTTTAAATCTTTAAAATCAGCCAGATGACTTTTGTCCAGCGCATCGTCGATGACACCATCGTCGCCGGGCACCGGATCCCGCATCATAATGTTGGAGCCCAGCGAGAAGGCGTAAAGCTGGAAGTCCTGGAACACCACCTGGAACAGCTTCCGATAGGTTTCCACATTATATTCTTTTATATTGACTCCGTTGATCCGGATCTCCCCTTCCGTGGGGTCGTACAGCCGCATGATCAGCTTGACCAAGGTGGACTTGCCTGCCCCGTTAAATCCTACCAGCGCGATCCGCTCTCCGTCATGGATTTTCAGATTGATATTCCGAAGCACGAATGTATCGCTGCCCGGATATTTGAAGCTGACATTTCTCAGCTCGATCTCACGAAAGGACGCTAAAAACGCTTCCGGTTCCACAGGCACTGCATCGGGATTTTCCATTTTGCTCCGGTAATCCAGGATCTTCCGTACCTTTTCTGCGTATAGCCCATTTTCCGTTATCTGGGGGATGGAATTGAATATGGCGCCGATGGAATAGGTGAAGTTGTTTACGGCAGTAAACATCGCTACAAAAACGCCTGCGGAAAGGGATCCCTGCACAATCACGCGCCAGGAAATGTATATGGACATGAGTAAAGTACAAAAGATAACCTGAAAATTGCTACATATGAAGTTTATAGCTGTCATTTTGAAACTGTATTTATCGATGATATGGGCCCTGTCCTGGACAGAATCATTGAATTCGTCCACAGCCTTTTTGTTCATGGAAGGATAGAGACGCAGCTCCTTTGCATACTGCTGCAGATAAAACACCCGTTTCGAATAGTCGCTTTTTCTTTCGGGATAGATGCTTTCTTCTCTTTTTGCCACAGAAATATGACTATGCCGAATCCCTAAAAAAGTCGTTGCAATAATCGGTACAATGGAAAATACCAGCAGCATGGGATCGTAAAATATGGCAATGCTGGAAAAGGACAGCGCGGCAAGTACGTTGGATATGAAGGAAGTAACGACATTGAAGGAGCGCAGCGCACAGTTGTCTGCTTCGTTTACAGCTAAAATGTAGCTGTTATAAAAGTCGGAATCGTCAAAGTTTTCCAGCTCTACATGTTGGACTTTATCAAATATCTGATTGTGCATCCCTTTATGTATTTTCAGCGTGCCCTTGGGGCTGATTCTTTCCTGAAATATACTTGTCAAAATGCCGTTAAATATAATGATTGCGCCGATGGCTGCAATAAAAAGCAAGATCTTTTGGAAATCGCCGCCGTACTCCATAGAGTCCACGACATTTTTTAAGAAAAAGACATTAAATGCCACACTGACTACAAGAGAGGTAAGTGTGTTTATGATTTTCAGGATGAACATGCCAGGGGCATACCGCAAAACAAAGCGAATCATGTACCAATTGTTTTTTAGCTTCTTCATATGCATCTCCCAGTTTATTTATTTATACTATATGGTAACATGAACTGTTATACTGCGCAATATAATTAGAAAAATATAGAAAAAATAGTTTAAAACACACAAATTTCTTTGTCAATGCTTGTTGAAAACGCGTGTCATATTGTAGAAAATAAAAAATAAGGTTCAGCCCCGGCAAATGGTTGACAGGAAAATTATCTACATATCTATTCCTCCGGATTTTGCCTCGGCGGAGACAATCCTTTCCTTGTTTGTGTTTCACTTTTAGAAACAACGTGTGGTGGCGACTTTGCCGCCGTAGGGGTAGTCCTCCTTATGTTCCGTAAGCCTTTTGCTGGGGCAAAGCTAAAAAATAAACAGGTGGAATGTTCCACCTGTTTCTACAGCAACACGCCTGTATCGCTGGATATGATCCTTGTATCGGCACCGGCGATATCCTGGGCCAGCTGCGCCAGCCGCCGGCACACCGGCTGCTCTGTATGAAAATGGCCTGCAGTGATAATATTGATGCCGGAATCTGCACCGTCCAGACACAGATTATACCCGCATTCCCCGGTAACAAGGGTATCGGCCCCTGCAGCCAGTGCGGGAAATACCAAATCACCGCCGCTTCCGCCGCAAACTGCCACGTTCCGTACCGGACGGCACAGGTATGCGCAAACAGCCGGTGCCTGGAGTGCTTCTTTTACATGGGCGGCAAAGACGTTTCCATCAGAAATATCTGTTGCGCCGATCCGTCCCAAGGTAGGGCTTTCGCTGTCCCCGAACACTTTCAGCGGCCCGTCAAGTCCCAAGGCGGCGGCGAGGCAGTCGTTTACTCCGCCTTCTCCTGCATCCAGACGAGTGTGGAGGGACAGTACGGCAATATTGCTTTGCACCGCAGCGATTATACGTGTGCCGGTGGCAGTGGAAGGGACAATCGTTTTGGGCCCTTTAAATAATAGGGGATGATGGGTGAGCACCAGATCAAACTGCCGGGCAGCCGCCTCCTCCAATACCTTGCAGGTGGCGTCCAACGCCACCAGTACTTTTTTTATCTGTGCGGCTGGGTCAGTACAGCACATAAGACCGTCGTTGTCCCAGGGACAGGAGAGGATCTTTGGATACAGCGCATCCAGCGCGTCAGAAAATTCCTGTACATGCATAATCGATGCCTTCCTTTTTTGCAATTTGTATGAGCGCCGTCAGCAGCGTCTGAGATTTTGTGGTATCGTCTCCTCCCCTGCTTTTGCCTGCAAATTCCCGCTGGGTTTTTTGAATATACTTTTGCAGCAGGGGGGCAAAAAGCGGATCTGCCGCGCCACGCTGTAAGATCTGCTTGCCAAGTAGAAGCTGGGCTGGTGTGTAAAAATGAGACGCTCCGTCAAATCGGGCGGCAATACACTGATACAGCTTGTTCTTTGAGCAGGCGATGCGTTCCTCCCGGATGGCAAACCCGTTTTCGGCAAGGTATGTACGCAGTTCTTCCACAGCGGACATAGGCTGGAGAATCAGCTGAATTTGACCGTTTTGTGTATAACTGCACTCAGACAAAATCCGGCTGATCAGCTGGCCTCCCATTCCGCAGATTACAATATCGGTGACACGCAGCGCGGCCAAGGGAATTCCCTCCAGCCCATCGGTACAATAAAAACGGATGCTGTCCTGTACACCATATTTTTGGGCATTGGTCATGGCGCAGCGCAACGGTCCTCTTCGTAGATCGGACGCTGCGGCAAAGGAGATTTTTCTTTCCCGCAGCAAGGCGATGGGAAGATATCCGTGATCTGTACCAACGTCAGCGACCACGGCGCCGTCCCGCACCAGGGAAGCGGCAGCAGCCAAGCGACTGTCCAACAGCAGATTTGGTTTATTTATCATGTTGCACTCCAAGTCTGACAAATAGGGCGACGGAGGATCCGCCGCCCTATTTGTCCTGTCAGATAGTACAGCCGGCTTATGCCTGCTTGCCTGCCAAATAATCGTTGATTTTGGCAACCAGTTCATCGGCGTCTGTGCCGTGAACGGCGCAAGCATCCTCGATGCTTTCCCCTCTGGAGTGCGGGCAGCCGAGACAGTGCATGCCGATTTCCAAAAAGAACTGGGCTGTTTCAATATCGTAATCCAGAATTTCTCCGATAACTGTTTCTCTTGTGACTTCCATATTTCTATTTCCTTTCTTTTATTTCATAGCGGACCTGCCGCATGGTTGATCCATTTTTATATTTTCTAAAATCTGCAGCTGTATACAAATTTAGTTTGCTTTTTTTATAAACGCAGTTTTTTCCGGGTCGGGAGTGCTGACTTTTTTGATATTCGCACCCAAACTGTGCAGTTTACCCACCACATCATCGTATCCACGTTCGATCAAGTGAATATCGGATATTTCTGTAGTTCCCTCGGCAACAAGCCCGGCGATGACCATAGCGACACCCGCTCGCAAATCTACCGCGATTACCGGAGCGCCGCTGAGGGGTTTGCCTCCTTCGATTACGGCGGTACGTCCGTCAACCTTTATGGTGGCGCCCATTTTGATCAGTTCCTCCACATAACGGAACCGTTTTTCATAAACCCCTTCTGATACATAGCTCACCCCGTTTGCAAGGCATAAAAGCACGGCCATCTGGGGCTGCATATCTGTAGGAAACCCAGGATAGGGATGGGTCTTTAAGTTGGCTTTTTGAATGACCGACCGCCCGGTAACCACAACTGCATCGTCAAATTCATCTACGATGGCACCCGCCTCTTCCAGCTTCGCGGAGACAGACTCCAAGTGCTTGGGAATTACGTTGGTGATTTTCACGCAGCCGCCGGTGGCCGCTGCGGCTACCATAAAGGTACCCGCTTCAATCATATCCGGGATAATGGCGTAACTGCAGCCGTGCAGCTTGTTTACCCCTTTGATTTTGATCATGTCTGTACCGGCGCCGGTGATTTTGGCGCCGCATGTATTTAAAAAGTTTGCAAGGTCCACGATATGTGGCTCCCTCGCAGCATTGTCGATAATCGTGGTGCCTTCAGCCAAAACAGCTGCCAGCATGATATTGATGGTGGCACCTACTGTGACAACATCAAAGAAAATATTCGCGCCGACAGGTCCGTTTTCCGTAGAAACGTCTACGTGACCGCTTTCTGTATTGACAATACCCCCCAAGGACTCAAAACCTTTGATGTGCTGGTCTATAGGTCTGCCGCCGAAATCGCACCCACCCGGATATGCAACATGGGCTTTCCCGAACCGACCAAGTTCTGACCCCAGGAGGTAATAAGACGCCCGAATTTTTTGAACCTGCTCTACCTTGGAGGTTCCCTGTCTGACACCGGTACAGTCGATTTCTACAGTGCTTCTGTTGATGGTGCGCACCGACGCGCCCATATCCCGCAAGATATCCAGGGAAAGGGATACATCCCGCACATTGGGTATGTTTTCAATGATACACTTATCTTCTACCAAAACGCATGCGTAAATAATGGGGAGCGCAGCATTTTTCATGCCGCTGACTTCCACGGTTCCCCGCAGCGGCACGCCTCCATTTATTATAATTTTATCCATTGAAGGTGAATTCCTTTCGTGAAAGCCCCGAGGGCTCTTTTTCGGCGCCAGACCGATTCTAATGCAGCGATTTTGCTGCGAATGCTGAGAATATATAGTAAATGTGTATATTAGCAAAATTTATTCATTGTTTATTATACCAGAAAAGCCCAGAAAAGGGAAGGGCTTTTCCTGATATTTTACAATCTAAATTTATTGTTGTGCACGGGATATGAAATATACAAAATATGTCCATATAAAAATATGTAAAATGCACAAAAATGAAGCAAATCGGCCAAGCGCTCTTCAATAGACAGTTTATGTTTTGAAGTAGCGAAATGTGCTGTGCATTTTACAAAATTTGACGGCGAAAGAATAAAAACAACATCGCTTTTTGTCGAGAAAACTATTTGTCCAGGTAATAGGATACCGCCAGGTCTACCACCATGCCATAGCTGACGGAGCCGGCTGTACCCTGACTTTGCAGGTATGCATCGTTTACCGTATCGGATACCTTCGAGGCCGCATTATCCCGATATTTTTCAAAGAAAACGCTGTAGGCGGCAAGTTCTCCTTTAGCGGCATCTCCCAGCTTGGACGCCGCCTGCTGGTGCAGATCCGGATTTGCCTGATAGAGGGCGGAGGAGAGATAACTGTACATAGAAAGATACCCGCTGTACTGCAAATAGGGATCCGTCGATCCGATACATACCAAAAAAGCGATGAAGTTGGCTTCATCTTCCCTGGCGATCCCACGCTGGTGGGCCAACTCGTGGGCTGCAGAATACGCGCATACGTAATCCGGATAATTTGTGTTCAGATTGGCCTCTCCTGTATAAAAGGAGTACACGCCGGAGATGTGGGTGTAGGTCATCAGGGGGCTGATAACGATGGGCTTGATGCTGCTGTCCATAGGAGTGAGAAACGGGTACTCCTCATATAATGGTCGGTATGCGTCGCAAAGTGCATCGGATAAGGTGAAAATATTCCAGGACATGGCGGATGAACCGTCCGGATGGAACGTTACTTTCCCGGCCGTCTCGTTTACATGGTCGATGACGATGGTGATAGTGTCGTACAGCTCCTGGGCTGTCACAGCCCGATCCTCCAGCTGCAGTTTATCCGCCAGTGGCGTGCCGTGATACCCGGCGGCAAAGTTCAAGGTAAAAATGGTGTTAGCGGCTGCAATGATGGACAGCAGACCGAAAATTTTACGGACAAAAAATCGACTTTCTCCCCGGATTTGGCGAAACAACCGGATGCAAAATAGAATGATCGGTACCGGGATAAAATATAAAAAGGCTTCTGCAACAGAAAAGGGAATCCACCCGGTAGCTTTTGCCATCAGGGTCCGCAGAGCGCCGCCGATATACCGATTGTAAAAATCGGCAAAAGCAGGGGATAGGCGAAAGGCGGCTTGCAGGGGAATGCAGCATAAAAACAAAATAAAAAGAATCCGCGCAGGGGCAGAAATATATTTTTGAACCCAGCTGCGAAATTTTCCTTTGGCTTTCATAATCTTTCCTTAACTATAGTATATCTTGGAAATACTTTTTTGCTTCCTTTTGTACTGCCTGTTCCAGCGCATCCCGAGCCATAGGGCAAATGGCAGCCATATCGTCAGGCAGCGGGGAATACAGAGAAATATTCCTGCCGTCCTGGGGATGGGGAAAAGAAAGGTGCGCCGCGTGCAGGGCGTGCCGGGGGATGTCTGCGTCTGATCCGCCGTACATAGTATCTCCCGCAAGGGGGCATCCTATCGCAGAAAAATGTACCCGCAGCTGATGGGTGCGTCCGGTAATCGGCGCTGCCAAAACAGCAGTATATGTTTCCCCGGCGTACAGGACCCGATATACAGTGCGCGCATCCTTTGCGCCTGTGTCCCCCTCCTGCGCAACCTTACGCTGGATAATGCTGTCCGGGCAGCGGCACAGGGACAGGCAAATCTCGCCGCACGGTTCTATGGGTGTGCCGCAGAGAATGGCGATGTATAATTTTCGGATGTTTCCCCGGGTCATATGCTGATACATTTGGAAAGCTGCCAATTTGGTACGGGCAGTGAGCATAAGCCCGCTGGTGTCCCGGTCCAGCCGGTTCACCGGACGAAACACAAACGGGGCGTCTGCATAGCGAAACGCAAGGGCGTTGGCCACTGTATCCAGCCGGTGGCTATGGGAAGGATGGGCCGGCATGGCAGGCGGCTTGTCCACAGCGGTGAGATATGCGTCTTCATAGGCGATTTTCAGGGGAAGATCTACCGGAATCATATAGGGACAGGTGTCCTCCGGGCGGTCGTCCATCCGAAGCCCCAGACAGTCCCCCTCCTGCAGCACATACCGCACAGTGACAAACTTGCCGTTGACCGTGATTCCGCCTTCCATAAATTTCAGCCGCTTCAGCATGCCGCCGGAATATCCCAGATCTACCCGCAGATAATCCCGTATGGTTTTCCCCGCAGCGATTTTGTCAATTTGTATCGTCATGGACTGCCTCCCGGTCTTTTTTGCCGGCCAGGGGCCAAAGGAGCAGAGCGGACACATATACACCTGCAGCCAGGACAAGAATATTGCCTACCATAGTATATAATGTATTTTCCGATATCATATATACTTCATCCAAAATATATCCCTCCACCAGAGGCGGCAGACTTTTCGTCACTTTACCGGTGGGGGTAATGATAGAAGAAATGCCGGTGTTGGCGGCACGTACTACATAGCGTCCTGTCTCCACTGCCCGCAGCTTTGCATGGGCGTTGTGCTCGTATACAGCAGCCGAATCTTCAAACCAGGAATCGTTTGTAGAAATACAGAGCAAATTTGCCCCAGAGCGTACGCTGTCTAAAATCAAAGCCTCGTAGATGGAATCAAAGCAGATCACCGATCCCACCTTTCCATAGGCTGTATCAAACAGCTCCGGATCGGTGCCCGGCGTGACGTCGTCCTCCAGAGCGGACAGCTGAGACAGGGGAGGGATCAGGAACATCACAATGTCCCGCATGGGTACAAATTCCCCAAAGGGAACCAGGCGGCGCTTTTTATAAAAGGTATCTCCCACGCCTGTATCCGGATCTACCTTGCCGATCACATTGTACAGGTTTTGCTCCTTGTCCTGGATGAAAAAGCCGGCCAGAATCGGAACGCCTGCCTCCCCTGCCAGATCGGTGAGATATTTGTCCAGACGCCCTCCGGCGCTGTATACGTAGGGCAGCGCCGTCTCCGGCCAGAGAATCAGGTCTGCACCGTCAGCAGCGGCCGCCAGCGTCAGCGTCTCGTGCACATCCAAGGTGCTGTTTGTTTTATCATCCCACTTCTCTGAAGCATTGATATTTCCCTGGACAGCCGCCACAGTGACCGGCTCTCCCTTCGGCTGATACAGGCTGCAGCGAAGCAAACCGTATGCGAGGTTTCCCCCCAGTACACACAAAGCCGCGGTTGAGAGGGCAGCCGCGCGCCTCAGGAGATGCCGGTTCCAATGCAGTAAGGCACAGCCCAGCAGGGACGCACAGAAAATGATGAGAAAGCTTACGGCATAGGAGCCCAGCAAAGACGCGCTTTGGATCAGGGGCAGCCACCCGGTTTGGGTCAGTGCCAGCTTGCCCCAAGGCACTCCTGCCCAGGTGAGCGTTTGGATCCATTCGAAAAAGATCCAGAGACTGGCCGCTGCAAGGGATAAAATGAGGCTGCGGCCACGTGCTTTGTATTTTACAGAGAGCATGTGTATAAAAAGAAATACAAAGGCAGAGAACACAGCCTGCAAAAGGGGCAGACCGAACCATGCCACCAGGATAACGGCAAGGGACCCCCATTTGTCCAGTCCGGCAAAATCCAGAGGATACAGTTCCATGAACCAGTAAAAAACAACAAGGCCCCAGCAGTAGAAAAAGGAAAGTCCCCTCCCATATGCCCGTCGCAGAGGATGCTTTTTCACTGGGGGTGCAAGGAAGGATACGGCAAATACAGGCGCCGGGGCGATCCAGCTGAGGATCCACAAAGGCGGGAAGACCATGGGCAAGGCGGTCAGAATCCCGCAAAGGGCATACAGCAAAAACACGGGGCGCAGCCGTGCTTTTTGTTTTGCTATAGTATCCGGGGCGGTTTTCAATGCTCTGTTCTCCATGAAAATAATTTCAAAAAATCGATGTTTTCTTTATTTACCGAAAAGGTTTTCCCATTCAAATATGCCAGGGGACCGTCCGGTACAGTAAAAGTGACCTGATAGGCATATAAAGCCTGGTGGGAAAATCCCAGGGCGCGATCCTCTTTATTGTGTCCGTATTTTCCTTCCCCCAACAGGGGATGCCCGGCCCATGCCATGTGGGCGCGGATTTGATGGGTGCGCCCGGTTTCCAGATGAATCTCCAAGAGGGAAAGATCCTGCTCCCGATTATAGGAAAGGGTGCGATAGCCGGTGACGATCCGTTTGACGCCCGGTATGGGGGAGGAAACAACCGATACAGTTTTGGTCCGGGAATTTTTGAAAAGATATCCGTCCAGTACGGCGTTTTGGGGATCTGGCCTGCCGTGAACGGCGCAAAGATATCGTTTGTCTAAATTTCCTTCCCGAATCAGCCGGTTTACTTCCCGCAGGGCGACAGCGTTTTTGGCCGCGATTACAATGCCGCCGGTGTTCCGGTCGATCCGGTTGCACAAGGCGGGTGCAAAGGAGGTTTCGTCTTTTGGATTATATTCCCCCCGACGGTACAGGTATGCCTGCAGGATAAAAATCAGCGTTTCCCGCTGGGCGATATTTTTTGCCCCTGTCTCGTTTCTGTCTCCTGTGTGAGAGAGGATACCCGGGCGTTTGTCGCAGATCAGAATGTTTTCATCTTCGTATACGATCCGGGGCTGGGTACGGACCCGATCCAGCTCTGCCGTATCCGCTTCATTTTTGGAGAACTCCTCCGGGATATACAGCTCAATCAGATCTCCAGCTCTTAGAATTTGATTTTCCTTTGCCCGTTTTCCATTTACTTTGATCCGTTTTTTGCGGATATACTTGTACATAAGGGCGGTAGGCAGACCCCGCAGGGACTTTTGCAGAAATTTGTCCAGGCGCTGGCCGCCGTCGTTTTTATTCAGGGTGATGCGGAGCATATGCGTTCCTTTCGTCCGGGGAAAAGTGTGAAAACCACCGGCAGGGACCGGTGGTTTTACTACGATAAATATCTGCCCGGCCGTCTTTTTATTTTGTGCCGAACAGTCTGTCGCCGGCGTCTCCCAGACCGGGAATAATATATTTGTGCTCATTCAGACGCTCGTCCATAGCGGCAATATAAATATCTACATCCGGGTGCTGCTGCATCACGAACTCGGCGCCTTCCGGCGCGCCTACCAGACACATCAGCTTGATGGTGGTGCAGCCCCGCTTTTTCAGCATGGTAATGGCATCTGCAGCGCTGCCGCCGGTAGCCAGCATAGGATCCGCCAAAATGACGATCCGCTCGTTGATATCCGGAGGCATTTTGCAGTAATATTCCACAGGCGTGTGGGTATCGGGATCCCGGTATAGACCGATATGGCCTACTTTCGCAACGGGGATCAGATTTAAAAGTCCGTCTACCATGCCAAGACCTGCCCGCAGAATGGGAACGATGGCCAGCTTTTTACCGGAGATTTTCTTTGCGGCCATCCGGGCCACCGGCGTTTCAATTGCAACATCTTCTGTGGGAAGATCCCGGGTGATCTCATATCCCATCAGCATGGAAATTTCATTCAACAGCTGCCGGAAATCTTTGGCGCCAGTGTCCTTATCCCGCATCAGTGTCAGCTTATGCATGATCATAGGATGATCGATAATATGCAGTTTCCCCATATTGTTCCTCTTTCCGCGCTATGCAAAAGAATTTTTTTGTCCGAATTTGTAAATGTTATTCTTTACATATTATACACGGCAGCAGCTGTCATTGCAAGTCTATTTTCTACAAATTGCACGAATCCAAGTACAGGCGTGGAATATTCTTTACTTTGATTTTCCGGTATGCTATACTTTTTTCAGGCGCAGTCATTTGCCGTGACAACGCTTTTTATACCCACGAAAGGGCGTCTTTTATATGAAAGCTTCTATTTGCACCCTGGGGTGCAGAGTCAATCAATATGAATCGGATGCGATACGAGAAGGTCTGCAGGACAAAGGCTTTACAATGGTTCCCTTTGGAGCGGACAGCGACGTAGTGATCATCAATACCTGTACGGTCACCGGGGAAAGCGACCGCAAGTCCCGGCAGCTAATCCGGCGGGCGGCGGGAGCTGCGCCGAACGCGGCTGTCATCGTTACAGGATGCTTTGCCCAGGTCTCTCCCGATGCTGCAGCCGCTTTGGGCGCCGATGCCGTGGTCGGCAACGGAGAGAAAGGGAGGATCCCGGACATTGCATATACCCTTGTCCAGGGCGGATGCGTGGGATGTACCGTATCCGATATACAGACGGCAGACTGGGACGATTTGCAGATTCATGCGCCCCGGCGGGCCCGGTCTTATATAAAAATTGAAGACGGCTGTGAAAACCGATGCGCTTATTGTATTATCCCGGCAGCCCGGGGACGGGTACGCTCCAAGCTGGCGGACCGGGTGGTGGCGGAGGCGTCTGTCATTGCTGGTACCGGCTGCTGCGAGGTGATTTTGACGGGGATTGAAACCGGTTCCTACGGAAGGGATCTGGAAAATATGGATCTGGAAACGCTTCTGGGACTGGTAGACCAGGTCCCCGGCATTCGCCGGATCGCCCTGGGCTCTCTGGATCCTACGGTTCTGCGTCCTTCCTTTTTAGCGCATGCCGCCGCCCTTTCCCATCTGCTGCCCCATTTTCATCTGTCGGTACAGTCCGGGTGTACCCGTACGCTACACCGGATGCGTCGGCGGTACACTGCCGAAAGGGTACTGGAAAATATGGCGCGGGCCAGAGAGAAAATTCCCGGTCTGACCTTTAGCGCCGATATCATTGTAGGCTTCCCCGGAGAGACGGAAGCAGATTTTTTGAAGACTGCAGCATTCTGCAGGACGGCAGAGTTTCTGCACGTACACATCTTTCCCTATTCTGTGCGCAGCGGCACAGAGGCGGCCGATATGCCGGACCAAATCGCCCCCGCAGAGAAAAAGCGTCGGAGCGCGTATTTGGCAGGCGTGCAAAAAGACGTGCAGGACGGGATCCTGGATCGGTATATTGCAGAGCATGAGACGCGTCCGGTATATGTGCTGGCAGAAAAATGGGAAGCGGGTATTACAACCGGTCACACGGAACATTTTGTTCCGTGTGAAATTCCTACGCAGCAGGACTGCACCGGTCAGATTTTGCCTGTCTATCCGGTTGGAAGAGACGGCTGCATCGTAAAAGGAAAAATTTGAAAGGTTTGGGAGTCAATATATGTTGGTAGTAAGCGATGTAATCAAGCGGTACGGGAAGGTGACAGCCTGCGATCAGGTGAGCTTTACGATGGAACCGGGCAGCGTTACGGTGCTTCTGGGCCCTAACGGTTCGGGCAAAAGCACGATTATGAAATCGATCACCGGATTTTTGCGGTATAACGGAACCATCACAGTAGATAATCAGCCCAGCAAAAGTGTGGCGGCAAAGCGACTCATGGGGTATGTGCCGGAGATGCCTGCCCTGTACCCTAATCTGACGGTTGGGGAGCATATGGAATTTATCGCCCGGGTATATAAACTGGAGGATTATAAGGCCTATGCGGACCAGCTGCTGGAGCGCTTTGAAATGACTGATAAAGTAAAAAAATTCGGAGACGAGCTGTCCAAGGGAATGCAGCAGAAGCTGAGTCTGTGCCTGGGGCTTTTGCCCAGACCAAAGTATCTGCTTTTTGACGAACCTATGGTGGGGCTGGATCCCCATGCCATCAAAGAGCTCAAGACGATGATGCAGGAAATGCGGGATGCGGGCCGTGCCGTGCTTGTGAGCACCCACATGATCGACAGCGTGGATATGCTGTGGGACCGGACTGTGATCATGCAGGGCGGACAGGTACGCGCCAATGTGACCCGCAGCCAGGTAGAGGATGGAGACAAAAGCCTGGAGGATCTGTTCTTTGAAATTACGGAGGGCGAGCGATGAAGGCGTTTTTCTATTATGCCTCCCATACTCTGTGGAATCAGATCCGCAAGCTGATGAAAACCTATGTGGTGGTGATTTTGGTTTGTGCCGCTATCGGATTTGCAGGTGGGCTTGCCGGCGCATTTTTCGGCGGCGCCGGAGAGGATACGGCGCAGGATGCGCTGGCAGAGGAGACGGGGGAAGAAATTGATCCGGTTTTCACAGCGAATATGATTTCTCTGGTCAGCGGCGGTATTATTTTTGTGGTGCTGCTCTGGAACGTGGCGACGGGAGAAAAGTCCGGATCCGGTATTTTTCAGATGGCAGATGTAAACCTGTTGTTCCAAGCTCCCATGAAGCCGCAGTCGGTGCTTTTGTTTCGGCTGATTTTTAAAATGGGGGCGCTGATTGCCGCAGGGCTGTACCTGATTTTCCAGATCCCCAATTTATATCTCAATATGGGTATCCCCCTTGGCGCATGTATCGCCATTCTGGCAGTTTGGGGGCTGACGCTCATTACAGGTCAACTTTTGTCTGTGCTTGTGTATACAGTGACCGCCACCCATGTGCGCCTGCGTAAATATGTTATCCCGGCAGTGCTGCTTTTGTGTGCTGCAGTGGCGCTGTCCTTTCTCTCCTATTGGCAAAGGGGCGGGGGCGAGCTTTTGGACAGCGCCTTTGCTTTCTTCAATGGAAAAGCGGCGCTGTTTGTTCCCATATGGGGCTGGATCAAAGGGGTGATCGACTTTTCTCTGGCAGGAAATTCTCTGGCAGCTGCAGGAATGGGTGCCCTTTGTATCGGCGTGATTGTGCTGCTTGTTGCGGGAATCTGGCGTATCCGTGCAGACTTTTATGAAGACGCCATGGCCAAATCTGAGGAAACAGCGGCGGTTTTGGCACAGGCGAAGGAAAAGGGAAGCGTTGTAACCCGAAAGAAGGATCGCAGCGAACGGCTGCTGCGAAACGGGAAAATCGGCGGAAGCGGCGCTGTCGCCCTGTTTTATAAAAATATGTACAACCGGAGAAGATTTTCCAGGTTTGGGTTTGTTACGAACACCATGCTAGTGTATCTTTTCGCGGCGCTGCTTACTGTGTTTGTGATGGAGAAAACCCAAGTGCCCGGGGGCATGTACTGGGTAATCGCTGTGCTGGGGGTGATGGCCTATTTTCGCTCTCTGGGCAGTCCGCTGGCAGAAGAACTGAAAGCCAGCTTTTTTGTGACTCTGCCGGCCGGGGCCTATGAGAAGTTTTGGTGGACGATTTTGTCCGGCAGCGTAGCCTGCCTGCTGGATCTGCTTCCGGCAGTTCTTATTTCTGCAGTTTTGCTGGGGCAGGGGGCGGTGCTCCCGGCCCTGGCAGGCATACTCTTTATCGTTTCCCTGGATTTCTTTTCTGCCAATGCAGGGGCCCTGGCAGATCTGTCTTTGCCGGTGTCTGTCTCCCAGGGAGTAAAATCCATTATCCAGGTGCTGCTGGTATACATAGGGCTTTTGCCGGCAGTGGTGATTATTATCATTGGCCTGAATTTTGACGCGGTGGTTCCGGCACTTGCAGGAGTGGCCCTTGTAGACATGCTTCTTGGAATGGTCGCTTTTGCCATTGCTCCTCAGTTTTTACAAAACGGCCGTCGGTGAAAAAACATTTAAATGAAAAGGCTTCTTGCAGCGTGCGGGAGGCTTTTTCTAAAAGGCTGTGTCACAACAGGAAAAAAGAGAGATGGGAACAATCCCCCCGTCAGCTGCGCTGCCCCCCTTTTTACACAAGGGGGCTTCCCCGATCTACGTCCTCCCCTTTATTAGGGGAGGCGTAGAAAGGATGTTATGGTGACTGAGGGAAGAGCCTATGCTTTTCTCCTTTTGACGTCTGGAATGATAAACCAAAATAATAAGGAGAAAATTTCATTTCATATTGATTTTATCTAGACAGGTGAGTATAATATCTTATAAGGGAAGATTTGGCTATTATATAGCATGGAGGTATAAAGAAAGTGAAATGTATTATAAATGGAAAGCTTGTTCTCCCAGATACAGTTGTGGAGGGCAAGGCGCTTCTGTTTGACGATACCATCGTGGAAATCGCAGACGCATCCGCTGTAGATGTCAGCAAATATGAAGGGATCGACGCTGCAGGTATGTATGTGGCTCCCGGCCTTCTGGACATGCATATCCACGGCTATGCCGGGGAGGACACATCCGACGCTAAGGAAGATGGCCTTCTTAAAATGTGTCAGGCGCTGGCTGAAAACGGCGTAACGTCCTGGTGCCCCACTACGATGACCGTTTCCAAAGCGGAAATCCTGGCTGCGTTTGACACGGTGCGTCGGGTCAAGAGCCGCACCGATTGCTATGGCGCAAAGGTGCTGGGCGTAAACTGTGAGGGGCCCTTTATTAATCCGTCGAAAAAAGGCGCCCAGGCAGAAGAGCATATCCTGCGTCCCGATGCAGACTTTATTCTGGATAACGCGGACATTGTATCCGTGTTTACCGTAGCCCCGGAAATGGACGGGGGACTGGAATGTATCCGGAAGGTATATGAAGACGGTCGAGTGCTGGTTTCCATGGGACACACCGGTGCTACCTACGAAGAAGCAATGGCAGGCATCGGGGCTGGTGTGCGCCACGCCACCCACCTGTTCAACGCCATGACGCCTCTTATGCATAGAAATCCCGGCGTGGTGGGAGCGGCGCTTTCTTCGGATAACGTAAGCTGCGAGCTGATCGCAGATACCTTCCATGTGAACAAGGGCCTGTTCGGTCTGGTTGCAAAAATCAAGAAAGACAAGCTGTGCCTAATTACCGACTGTATGCGTGCCGGCGGTATGCCGGACGGCATTTATACCCTTGGCGGTCAGCCTGTAAAGAAATCGGGTATCCAGTGCCTGCTGGAGGACGGCACCATTGCCGCCAGTGTTCTGAAACTGAACGAGGGCGTGCGCAACCTGTATGAGAATACAGATCTGTCTGTTGCCGAGGCTGTGGCATGCGCCAGCCTCAACCCTGCAAAGGCGCTGGGCGTGGACGACAAGATCGGTTCCCTTGCAGCGGGGAAATGTGCGGATATTATCATCTTTGATGATCAATTCAATATACAAAAAACAATCATTGGAGGAAACACAGTATGCGGGAAAATGAAGTAAAAGCTTATTGCAACGGCAAGAAAAGCGGAGTGCGGGTATTTGTAGCGGGCAGTTATGAAGCCCTGTCCAAAAAAGCTGCGTCCATTGTAGCAGGCGCGATCAGCAACCAGCCTACTTTTATGCTGGGTCTGGCGACGGGAACCTCCCCGCTGGGACTTTACAGCAATCTGGCACAGCTTTGCGAGGAAGGCAGAGTCGACTTTGCCGGTGTCACCACCTACAACCTGGACGAGTATTATCCCATTGATCCGGAGAATGATCAGTCCTACCGGTATTTCATGAACAAGAACTTGTTCCACAAGATTAACATCGACATAAACAAAACCCACGTGCTGGACGGCAAGGCTGCTGACTGGGAAAAAGAATGCAGCGATTACGATGCGGCTATCGAAGCTGCAGGGGGAATCGATCTGCAGGTGCTGGGGATCGGCAACAACGGACATATCGGTTTCAATGAGCCAGGCGACACCTTTATTTGGGGAACCCACAGAGTAGAGCTGACCGAGAGTACCATTGAGGCAAATTCCCGTCTGTTCAACAGCAAAGACGAGGTGCCCCGTGCTGCCCTTTCCATGGGGATCGGCAACATTATGAATGCAAAGCAGATCGTTCTGGTTGCAAACGGCGCTGCAAAGGCAAAGGCCATCAAGGATGCCCTGGAAGGCGAAATCACACCCTGGTGCCAGGCGTCCATCCTGCAGCTGCACCCGAACGTAACCTTTATTTTGGATGAGGAAGCAGCATCTGCGCTGGAAGCATATAAGGCACTTTAATAAAACGGAAGGGAAAAAAGAAAATGATTAATGCAATTCTCGATCCCCAGTTCCAGCCTATGGCGCTGGTGGTGAAAGCATATAAAGAAGCTGTGGCAGAGGCAGGCGGCGCACCGCTGGCCATTGCCGTAGAACGGAACAAGGGATTTGTTTCCACCTACCAGCTGGACGTCTATCCGGAAGGAACCGGCCACGATGAGGAAAACTATGATATCGTAGAGCGGATTGTAAAAACGCTTTTGTGGATCCACGGCGGGTATAAGGTAACCATCTCCGGATCCCGGAAGATTTACGAAGGCATTGCAGCCGCATATCAGAAGGGCGGCGCCAGAGAGTTTGACGCAGACTTTATGGCACGGGTATATGAAGCGCCCTTTGCCGTAGAGTATGTGGCTGACGTAAAGGACGCTCCCAAGGCTTACCAGGCGGCAGCGCCGGTAGGCCGTCATCTGGAAGGCTGCCGCATCGGTTTTGACGCCGGCGGAAGCGACCGGAAGGTCAGCGCTGTAATCGACGGGGAAACCGTATATTCTGAAGAGGTAGTTTGGTTTCCTAAGCTGCAGTCAGATCCTATGTATCACTACGAGGGAATTCTGGACGCGATGAAGACAGCGGCTTCCCACATGCCCCGGGTAGATGCTATCGGCGTTTCCTCTGCAGGCGTTTACATCGACAACAAGATCATGATTGCTTCTCTTTTCCTAAAAGTGTCTGACGAGGACTTTGAAAAGCACGTGAAAAATATGTACATCAATGTGGCAGGGGAAATCGGCGACGTGCCGGTGGAGGTTGCAAACGACGGCGATGTAACCGCTCTTGCCGGCGCTATGGATTTGGACGATACCAACGTGCTGGGTGTGGCAATGGGTACCAGTGAGGCCGGCGGATACGTAGACGGCCAGGGCAACATTACCGGATGGCTCAACGAGCTTGCATTTGTTCCCGTAGACTTCTGCAAGAATGCTATGGTGGACGAATGGAGCGGCGACTACGGCTGCGGCGTGAAATACTTCTCCCAGGACGG
>CANQWE010000004.1 GCA_947627475.1 uncultured Clostridia bacterium | reverse complement strand
TACTGTGGGGACCCCGCAATCCAAAAGAAACTGACCGGCCTTGTAGTCCTGTTCAAGGTTATATTCAATGGGATCTGCCATGTCAAGCTGATTGCAGCCAAGCCACAGCACGCACATTTTTTCTTTAATGTCAGGCGCCTTCATTATGGCAGAAGCCACGTTGGTTATGGCCCCTATTGCCGCGATGTAGACTATTTCATCACTTTCGCGCACGATACGTATGATATTTTCTGCAGCATCGCTTTCCACCGCGTCTCCCACCGCGTCTATTGATGTGGTACTTCCGTGGAATACGGGGGTTTTATATGCGGGATCGGTAAGAGAAAGCACCTTGATAATTTCATCGTAGCTTTTTTCCATACCGGCGGCGGGATCCCTCTGACGGTCATGCTTATAGTGCTCAGCACACACTGCCAAAAGCTCCATCTTCTCCGAAAGGTAGGTATAAGCTATGGCAAATTGGTCGTCTATTTCATTGAAGGCATCTGTATCCAAGATGACCTTCTTTTTTCTTTCGCTTTTTATATCATCCAGTATTTCGTATATCGTCATAACAACTCTCCGTGCAGATATTTTTAAATAAATTATACTGTGGACACTGCTTTTTGTCAATGGCAGCGTCAGTATTTCAAAGTGGTATTATGAAAAGCGAAACTCTGCGGCTGCGTGTATTTCCTTTGGTACGGTTGCCTTTCTTCTGCTCCAGAATCTCTTGCTGAAATTCAGCTATTCACATAGCGAAATAGCTAACGATCGGCGTCAGAATCTGCTGGAAGCAGAAAATTACTAATTGGCCGGATTTGCTTTTCATAAGAAAAGGCACCGCCACAGCGATGCCTTTGCCATTACGCTTTCTGTTCTAACATGTATATTCCTACACACGCCATTCCTATACCAAGCATAGTAAATCCTGATTTCACATTTAACGCTCCAAGCAAGGATGTTACTATGACCGTAACGCCCATTGCAACGGGAACGGCTTTCAAAACAATATCGACGAAGGATCCTGTACCTTTTTGTCTGGTGATAGGTGCTGCTTTCGCATGGATCAATTCCTCCACTGATACACCGAAGATCTCAGCCAATTTGGGTATTGTTTGCGTATCGGGACAAGCAATATCTCGCTCCCACTTTGAAACTGCCTTGTCGGTAATATTCAGCATATCCGCCAGTTCCCTTTGCGTCATACCTTTTTCTCTGCGGAGTGTGCTGAGAATCTCTCCCATAGATTTGTTTGACATTTGATTTGTCTCCTTTGCATTCTTTGCTGTATTTCGTTTTAGTATAATACACCATCCCAAAAGAGTAAACCGAAGAAAGGTAGAGTTTCGTAAACTGTAGGTTTACTTTATTTACTCTGAATAATAACACAACTGGTGGCCAAAGATGGTCCCAATAAAATCCATGGAAGAGTATTTGCTTACTTTGCATATCCATAGGTAGAGTATTATTGGAACATTGGTAAAGAAGACAAAAATCTCATAGGGATACTCTATTACAGAAGCTTTTGCACCAGAGTACGATAGCGCGCACCTTTTTCCCGATAAAAATCGTACATTCCCTGATCCGGCATCTCCAGCCTGCGGCTTTTCACCATAGCGCTGCGGCAGACGTGGAAATCTTGGTAAACGCCCAGCCCCACAAAGGCGATCATGGCAGCACCGAGGCAGCAGGTTTCCGGCTCACTTGGACGGTAAATCTGACAGCCGGTGACGTATCCCACAATCTCACTCCAAACGTCACTGCGGGCAGCGCCGCCGGTCATCATCAGCCTGTCAATCTGCATACCCTGGGCGGCAAACTGCTCCAAGACGATCGATGTTTCAAAGGCGACGCCTTCCATCACAGCCCGGGCGATATGATACCGATCGTGACCAGCGTCCAGGCCAAACATAGCGCCCCGCAGATCGGTACGATTGTGCGGGAAGCCTGCTCCCAGCACATAGGGAAGAACAAAAAGATCCTTTGCTCCTTCTGCGCGGGCGGCTGCTTCCTTGTCCATGGTTCGAAAATCTGCGCCAATGATATTCTTATACCAGTTGAGGGCGCTGCCTGCGCTGACCAGAGAGGCCATAGCGCCGAATTTGCCCTGCACAGGATGGATGCCGGGGCATATGTGGTTATCTGTATACAGGAGACGGTCTGTTACGCCCAGCACCACCCAGGTGGTACCTGTTGCCAGAAGCATATCCCCCGTATCTACCGCGCCGGATCCAATGGAAGCACAGTACTGATCGTGGGCGCCGTTGTATACAGTCACATCTCTGGAAAGACCCAGGGCTGCCGCTGCTTCTTCCGTAAGGGTGCCTACGGGGCTGCCCACCGGGAGCACCTGCGGCAGCCGATCCCGGGAGATACCCAGCAGATGCAAAATGCCTTCGTCCCAGGCTCCGCTTTCCATGTCAAACATCTGACGAATGGCCGCGTTTGTTGGGTCGATACAGTTTTGTCCAGTTAGCTTTATATTGATATATTCCAGTGTAGAGATAAAAGTATCCGCCTTTGCAAACGTCTCTGGATCGTGCTCCTTCATCCATAGAATTTTCGCTGCGTCCAGAGAAGGATTAGGAAGCCATCCGCACTTACGGTAAATGACTTCTTTGCCGAGGGTATCAGAAAGGATGGCGGCTTCTTTCTCTGCACGAATGTCCATCCAGGTGATGACCTGCGACAGCGGGGTGCCGTCTTTTTTTGCTGCAAGCATACTGGCGCCTTGGGTTGAGATGCCGATGGCGCGTACATTTGATGCATTGACAGACTGCAAAGCAGTACGGATCGCGTACACAGCTGCGTTCCACCAGTCCTCTGCATTCTGCGTCACAAGGCCTCCCTGGCTGGTCAGGGTATATTCCTGATACCCTGCGGACAAAACAGTCCCTCTTTCATCTGCAACAATGGCTTTGGTTCCCGTTGTGCCTACGTCAAGTCCGATTACAAGCATATGATTTTGTCCTGCCTTTTTTATTTGGAGAGCAGGGTGTCGATGGTGTTTACGATATAATCCACCGTGGCTTCGCTGGCGATGATCGGCGGCTTCATAAGCATAGCCGGCAGGCAGTTTGCTTTATAAATCTGTGCGGAGGCATCGATACAGGCAGCTTTCATCTTATCAGCAAAGGCAGCTGCGTCCTCTACCGTGTGGAAGTGCAGGGCGGCCAAATGGGCCTCGCCTTCCACATCCAGGATAATATTGCTGTGCTTTTCCATAACTCGACGCAGACCGGTTTCAAACCGGCTGCCGATTTGCTCAATTACATCTCCATTGGCCTGCATGAAGGTCATGGTGATGAGATATGCCAGGGAAGCAAGCTCTTCCTGGCCGTTGGTTACCAGCGCGCCAAACTGGTTTAAAGTATCCATGGGTGCGGTGGTGATGATTTTGGATGCGGGATATTCGCCGCCGGGGAAGCCCTTGCCAACAATGGAGAAATCCGGCTCCAGGCCGTACAGACGGAACAAAAACGCGCCCTTATACCACATACAGGACTGAATTTCATCACACATGGTAGGGGTGTCATATTCCTGACAAAGGGCATATGCGCCTTGGAGAAATTCTTTGGTCAGGCGGATGCCGCCGTAGTTCATCAGGATGATCTCATGGGCAAAGCCTGCAGTTTTATAGTTGCCGGTATTGTATTTTTTGATTTTGGCCTCAAAATCGGCCAGATCGTTGATGGTTACCGGAACCACTTTATACAGGCCGGCGTCCCCGGCGGCGTCACGAATTTCCGGCCAAAGCCCACGCAGCGTCTGAGCGATCACAGAAGTGCCGTGATAGTTGCCTTCCACACCGCCGTTTTTGTCACCGATGATAAAGAATACAGGGGTTTTTCCAGCGTATTTGGGCGTGTCGAAGGTGTTGTCTAATTTGTAAAACCGGGTCAGCATCATCTTCAGTCCTGCTTCGCAAGCGATGGATCCTGTTTCCAGATTGATAACACGGTTAAGCACGTGTTCTTCCTTAGAAGCCAGCACTTTTTCCGTGGCTGCGTCATCATCCCATGCAATGCCGTTTGCCATCTGGACGATGCGCCGTTCCATCAGACGGGTAATATACCCGCGGGTGTTATTGTGGGTGGCGTTGAGTATGCCGATTCTGCGGGCGTTGTCGATCAGCTTGTAGCCGTCAAACCGGTGTCCCAGAGGCGTGTGATAGTGCTCGCTTTTGCCAAGCAGGTACAGCTTGCCGTCTTCTCCAACCCGGAAATTACAAAATCCGGTAACAGGGGCCATTTTCATAAAGGCGTTGGTGCCGGCACCGGGCTCACCGCTGTCGTAGGCAGGCATGATCTGTGTGCCTACCTTGGTAAGCATCTGGTCGTTTTTTTGCTGCTTTTCCAGAGGATAAAAGTCGATCTTCTCGTCTGCTGCAGCCATCGTATCATCGTAGGACATGACCCCAAGGGCGTCATTTGCCCGGGCAACTGCAGTGGTGTAGTCCCTTCCCAGGATATCGGAAAGGGAAAGCTTTGGTGAATGGAACATAATATGTATACCTCCATGGTAAATAGATGATTGATTTATTCTTCTATAGGAATTTGACCTGGAGCGGCATCACTGTCCGGCCGGTATGGAATCCCCAAATGCTCATATGCCAGCTTGGTTACGCAGCGTCCTCTGGGGGTTCTGGAGACGAACCCGATCTGCATCAGATAGGGCTCATACACGTCTTCAATGGTGATGGCTTCTTCGCCGATGGTAGCAGAAAGCGTTTCCAACCCTACAGGTCCGCCGTTATAAAAGTGAATGATGGTTTCCAGCATTCTTCGGTCCGTATTGTCCAGGCCCAGCTCATCGATTTCCAGCATCCGCAGCGCAGCCGATGCACTTTCCAGCGTGATACGTCCGTCTCCCTTTACCTGGGCATAGTCCCGCACACGTTTGAGAAGCCGATTGGCGATTCGAGGTGTTCCCCTGGAGCGGGAGGCGATTTCCAGCGCCCCATCCTCTGTGATGGGAATGTCCAGAATGCCCGCGCTTCGGGTAACGATCTGTGCAAGCTCCTTTGGGGAGTACAGCTCCAGCCGCAGCAGCACGCCGAACCGGTCCCGCAGCGGCGTGGTCAGCTGCCCGGCGCGGGTGGTCGCGCCGATCAGCGTAAAATGCTGAAGGGGCAGGCGGATGCTTCTGGCAGCAGGACCCTTGCCGATGATAATATCCAGGGCAAAGTCCTCCATAGCAGGGTAGAGTATTTCTTCCACGTTTCGATTCAGTCGGTGGATCTCATCGATAAACAGCACGTCTCCCGCGCCAAGATTGGTGAGCAGAGCAGCCAAATCCCCCTGCTTTTCAATGGCAGGCCCGCTGGTGACCCGAAAGTTCACGCCGAGCTCTGCCGCTATGATTGCGGACAGGGTAGTTTTACCAAGCCCCGGCGGACCGTACAGCAGGACGTGATCCAACGTGTCGCCCCGCAGCTTGACAGCGTCAATATAGATTTTCAGAATTTCCTTGGCCTTTTCCTGACCGATATATTCATCCAGAGTGCGGGGGCGCAGGCTGAATTCCGTTTCTGCATCTTCTGCAGTATAAGACGTTTCCAGAATTCGGTCTTCAAAATCCATTTCGTTTTCGTATTCGTTCATGTATGCCTCATTATTTCATCAGCTTGGACAGAGCTATGCGGATGATCTCTTCTGTATCTTTGGCAGGATCCAGTCCCTGCAGCGCTGCTGTAATTTCGTTTCTGGAATATCCCAGTACGAGCAGCGCGTCTCTGGCGTCGGACAAATGGCCGCCCCCGGCCGCGGCAGGTGCAGCCGGCGCCGAGGGAGCGTCTGCAAACAGTTTTTTTGCAAATTTGTCTTTTAATTCCAGTACGATACGTGCGGCAGTTTTCGCACCCACACCCTGAGCGCGGGACAAAGCCTTTGCATCCTCCGCCTGAATTGCTGCCGACAGAGCTGCAGGGGTCATAATAGACAAAATGGCGACAGCTGCTTTTGGACCTACCCCGGATACGCTGATCAGCATACGGAAGGTATCCAGCTCTTCGGTAGTATAAAAGCCATACAGCTCTACTGCATCTTCCCGAACGGCCATGAAGGTGTACAGACGTGTTTTATCCTTTGCGGCAGTGGGCTGATTGAGCTTCGTCAGCGTGTTGCCGGTGACGGCTACCTTGTAGCCCACCCCGCAGCAGTCGATGACTGCAGTCATAGCCAGGGCATCCAGATCGATCAGCTCTCCGGTAAGACAGTAAATCATACCTGGTCCTCCTTGTCTTCCGTCGGCGTCGGCGTATTTTCTTCCATTTCCAACTGGATCTGCTGGAAGGTTTCAGCCTGGGGCGCTTCTGCTTCTTCGATGCAGATCTCTTCATTTAAGCTGCAGGGTACATATACGGGACACCCTGCAAAAATCTTTCTTTTTCTGTATCGCTCGCTGAGAATCCATGCAGCGGCAAAGGCACACAAGCCTATGGCGGAGCCGATCAGTCCTATAGTCAGGCAGGAGGGCCAATATTTCAGCTCCAAAGTATATACGCCCGGATCCAGATAGAATCCGATCAGGCCGTCCAGCAGTTTTACAGGTGTGACTTTTTCTCCATTGGCATAGATGTTCCAGCCTTCATCGTAGGGGATCGAGGTAAAGACCAAATTCTTATCTTCTGTCACCGTGATGGTACCAGTGAAGGAGTCTTCCCGATAGGAAGAAATCTGGTATTGGTTTTCTGCCAGCAGCGGCATTGCCCCCTCCAAAGCTTTTGTATCCATATAGTAGAAGTAATGCTCGCCCTGCTTAATATACAGTTCATCCCCCAGTAGTGTCAGCGATATCATCACCTGATCTCCCGGCTCGAAGGTGCCGAGCTCCACGATACGGAACGTTTCGTTGCCGAAAAAGGTGCCCCGTTTTACTCCGTTGACATAAAGATCTGCTTCCCTTGCATAATTGCTGGGGAAATAGCAGTACAGGGTGTCAGAGGAGGTGATTTGCAGCGTATACGTGACGGTAGCTTCGCTGGAATTGCCGTTTTTTGCGTACTTGGTATGCCCGGACACAGTAGATGCAGTAAGGGAGGGAGAGATTTCCTCCGTAAAGCTTTGGGCCTTGAACATGGGGCCTTGTGCATTATCGCCCAGCATACTGTCCACAATCGCATTCAGACGTTCAAAAGGAGAGGCATAAGATTCGTCGTTGATATTTAAGGTTTCCAGGTCTTTATTTACGGCGTATGCAAGAGAAAGCGCATAGGGGTTTTCAAAGGCTGTTAGATCGTCTTTTCCCGTATCTTCATTTTGACTGGTATATACAGCCTCGTAAAAGTCCGGTACCGAATCGTCTCCCGCTTCCGCAATCAAATATTTGATGCCGAGCAGAGCGTCCACTACGGGGGTGGAGCCCAAATACTTGCTCCAGTGGGATTTGGAGGAAAGTCCCAGGTTATTTAAAAGCTTGATGGTTTCCTGATTCAGGGTAGAGGTGGAGTTGGACAACCCGTACATATGCAGCGCATAGGGATCGTTGGTTTTTCTGTGGAGGGTTTTCTCCATACGATAGAAACTCTCATCCTGTTTTTGCACTTCTTCTACTACGGGAAGGAAGCGATCGATAAAGGACCGGTAGGAGGTTCTGCTGGAGTAGACTACGTCGTTATCCAAATCGATCAGGTTGGCGATTCCTGCACCGAAAAGCTCCACGCCGACTAAAATGGCCAGCACCAGAGAGGCGGTGCTGCGCATATAGGCCGTTGGATGGGTGGAAGCCCGCAGAATCAGCATATAAACTCCGACAATCAGCAGAGACAGCCAGATGGTGGCCAAATCGTTTACATGTTCATATTCCATTTTTTGCAGGATGATCAAAATCAGCGCCAGGGTGCCGCAGACAGCCAATACCTTGCGATACCCGATTTCCCGAATCCGTTCAAAGGCTTTATAAGCCAGCAGCACCATGACAAAGCAAAGCATGAAGCTGTAGCGGTAGTTCAGCCAGTTGGGACGCTGCATGCCGTGCCAGAACAGGTCCAATGTAGTAATGTTGAAGGAAAGCAGGAAAAAGGCGATCAGCAGACTGGAAGCAACCTTTTCTCTGGTTTTGATATGCGGGGCAAAAAAGTACAGGGGCAGAAGAATCAATGTCAGCGTACCGCAGTAAACAAACGGAAGCCCCTCGGGACGCACCGTATCGTAAGAACCGATAAACAGTTTGGATACCAGGTCCATCCAGTCAAACTTCTGATTGAAGGCATAATTGGGGTTGGAAAACTCTGTTTTCCCAAAACTAAGCGAGTAGTAGGTACACAGAAGCAGGGCAGCGCAGATCGCCGCCGCGATAATGGAAAACAAAGCAAAACGCCCAGCGCTTTTGGCAAAGTGATGGCGCATTCCAAGGGGATTGCGTTCCTCTGGATCCCTGGAAAAATACGCGTAGAAGAAATAGACGGCAGAGAAGATGCACATCATGTAGCCGATATAGAAGTTGCTAAAGATCGCTAAGGTAAGGCTGATTACGTAAAGTTTGAATTTGCCGTATTTGATCAGGTTTTCGATCCCCAGCATCACCAGGGGCAGCATAATCATATTGTCGATCCACATGGTGTTGTGCTGCATGACCACGGCATAGGCACACAGAGCGTACATGCAGGAGAACATCACCGTTGCCGTTTTGCTTCTCTTTCGTGTGGCTTCAATATAGATGCCAAAGGTAAGACCGCAGCTGCCTACCTTCAAGAGGAACATAAGCAGCAGGGCTTCTGTAATCATAGACTTGGGAAATAAGAGTACGAGAAAAGAGAAGGGGCTGGAGAGATAGTAGGCAAAAATTCCAAAAAACTCACCGCCAAGGGCCCGGCTGAAGGAATAGATCGGGCTGCTCTCCCCCAAGAGAATGTCACGCAGTCCTTCGAAAAAGTATACATATTGTCCGTTGAGATCCAGCACAAGCACAGATTCTTCTCCAAAGGGAAACGTTTGCAAGCAAATATAAATTAGCCACATAATCAGTGCGGGGACCAAAAAACATAGGCCCAGATACCGCCACTGGCCAAATACTGATTTCCAAAAGGACTGCCTTCCCAGGCGAGGTGCTAGCAGTACAGGCGGCTTGTCCGTTTTCTTTTGCGCAGACGTTTCTACAGGGACGATCTCCGAAGGTATATTATTCATGTTTGCATGATCCTTTCTTGGAAGTGTCGGCATGCGCCGGGTGAATCTTTTTTACGGCCTTTTCCAGCTTTACTCTGGGTAGTGTCATATCCCGCCCGCAGCCGCTGCAGACGATGCGCACGTCGCTGCCCAGCCGCAGTACAGTGAAGCGTTTTTCTCCGCAGGGGTGCGGTTTTTTCAGCTCCAGCACATCCCCTATGCAAAATTTTAATATTTCCGACATGATTTACAGTATATCCTTTTGTTTCTGAAACATTTGCAGCAAAGCAATAGATACTTTAGTATAACACAACCCCTTTTCAATGTAAAGAAGAAAAGGGAATTTTTGCACAGGATCCGTTGTGTCGGGGCGGGGCCTCTCAACAAATGTAATAAAATTGTAAAATCCCGTTTTTTTCTGCCGCTTCCTTTGACTGGACGCGGAAAGTATGGTATAATAACATAATCTTTAAAATGCCATATTGTGGCTTTGCGGATCTGGGTTGCAAATTCGCAGAGAAAGCGGGGCAGGAAAATGATCATACTTGGGATAGACCCCGGAATCGCCATTGTAGGATGGGGCGTGCTGCGATACGATGGGAGAAGCTTTGTCCCTCTGGCTTACGGTTCGATTCAAACCAAAGCCGGGGAGAAAACGGAAGAGCGGCTGCTGCAGATCCATGAGGCCCTTGGTCAGATTTTGGACAAGTACCGCCCGGACGCCATGTGCGTGGAAGAACTGTTTTGGAATACCAACCAAAAGACGGGCATCATCGTATCCGAGGCCAGAGGCGTGATTTTAATGACGGCCCATCAGCGTGGGGTTCCGATTTCGGAGTACACGCCCCTGCAGGTGAAGCAGTCTGTCGTAGGCTATGGACGCGCGGATAAAAAGCAGGTAATTACAATGGTAACGTCTTTTCTGGGACTGCGCCAGCCGCCTAAGCCGGACGATACGGCGGATGCGCTGGCAATTGCCATATGTCACGGACACAGCACCTTTTCCCGGATCGGACAGTTTTACAATCAATAACATAGAAATTTGGTGAAGTACACAATGTGGGCAAACGATGCATGGAAAGACTACGCACTGCTGGATGCTTCGTCCGGCGAGCGGCTGGAACGATGGGGAAAGTATATTCTCATCCGTCCGGATCCTCAGGTGATCTGGCACACAGAGCGAGAAAATCCTCTTTGGAGGGCGGCGGACGCCGTATACAAAAGAAGCCGGTCCGGGGGCGGATCCTGGAAGGTGTGCAATATTCCCGAAAGCTGGAATATTTCCTACGGCCCCCTGACTTTTCAGCTTCGTCCTATGGGGTTTAAACATACCGGGCTGTTTCCGGAGCAGGCGGTGAACTGGGACTGGTTTTCCTCTATCATTCGAGATGCTGTGGCCCAGGGCTGCAAGCCGGCAGTACTGAATCTGTTTGCATATACCGGCGGCGCTACAGCGGCAGCTGCGGCTGCCGGCGCCTCTGTATGTCATGTGGACGCGGCGAAGGGAATGGTGCAGGCCGCAAAAGAAAACCTGCGTCTGTCCGGACTTGGAGATGCGCCGGTGCGGTATATCGTAGACGACTGTAAGAAGTTTGTAGAGCGAGAGATACGGCGGGGCAGAAAGTATGATGCGGTGATTATGGATCCGCCTTCTTACGGACGGGGCCCAGGAGGAGAAATTTGGAAATTGGAGGACTGCGCCCATGAGCTGATCGCTCTTGCGGCGTCACTAATGACAGACGATCCCCTGTTTTTTCTAGTAAATTCGTATACCACCGGCCTGTCACCGGCTACAATGGGATATATGGTGATGCAGGCGATGGGAAACCAGGGCCGGATCGACACGGGAGAGCTTGGCCTGCGGGTAGAGGATACAGGTCTGCTTCTTCCTGCAGGAGCCAGCGCCCGGTGGACACCGGGAACAATACAGCAAAGGAATCGGAAAAGCAGATGAGTACGATAATGAAAGCGGAACATATATCCTATTCTTATCCGGGAGATGAGGAAGACCGTCCGGTAGAGGCCCTGCGGGATGTAAGCTTTTCCGTTGAAGAAGGGGAATTTGTGGCGATTCTCGGCCACAACGGCTGCGGCAAGTCCACCCTGGCCAAGATCCTTTGCATGATTCTCCAGCCGGGAGAGGGAAAGCTTTATATCGACGGCGAAGATATGACCAGAGACGATATTACGGAAGAGGACATCAACAAAGGTCGCCGCAAGGTGGGCATGGTGTTTCAGAACCCGGACAACCAGCTGGTGGCCACTATCGTAGAAGAGGACGTGGCTTTTGGACCGGAGAATCTGGGCCTTGCTCCGGAAAAAATCCGCCGTCGGGTAGATTGGGCACTTGAGACAGTGGGTATGACCAAATATGCACGTCATGCCACCCATCGTCTGTCCGGCGGACAGAAACAGCGGGTGGCCATTGCAGGCGCTATCGCCATGCGCCGCAAATGCATCATATTTGACGAAAGCACCGCGATGCTGGATCCCCACGGCAGAAAAGAAGTAATGGACACCATTTCTCGGCTGAACCGGGAAGAGGGGATCACTGTGATTCACATCACCCACTACATGAACGAGGCGACGATGGCAGACCGGGTTTTGGTCATGCAGGGCGGCGGCATTATTATGGAGGGTAAGCCCACAGAGGTCTTCAGCAGGGCGCAGGAGCTGTGGGACGCGGGACTGGACGTGCCCCAGACGACAGAGCTGCTCTGGTATGTCCGTCAGGCCGGGTACGATGTGGCCTTGGATATTTTTGACCCGGCAGCGTGTGCAGCCGAAATTGCAAGAGTCTTGAAAGGGACAGCGCATGGCAGAGATAACACTTGAAAATGTAACGTATGTATACGGGAAAGGGGCGCCATATGAGATGCGCGCTCTGGACGATGTAAGCCTTACCTTTCGGGCCGGGGAAATTACCGGTCTGATCGGCCACACTGGCAGCGGCAAGTCCACCCTTGTACAAATGCTCAATGGACTTTTGAAACCGGACAGCGGCCGGGTGCTGTTGGATGGAAAGGATATTTGGGAGGATCCCAAACAGATTCAGCAGATCCGGTTCCAAGTAGGGCTGGTGATGCAGTATCCCGAGTATCAGCTGTTTGACGAGACGGTGGAGGCGGATATCGCCTTTGGCCCGAAAAATATGGGTATGGATCCGGAGAAAATTAGGGAGGCGGTAAAGCGTGCGGCGCAGTTTACAGGACTGCGTCCGGAGCTTCTCAAAAAATCTCCCTTCGATTTGTCCGGCGGACAAAAACGGCGCGCAGCTCTTGCCGGCGTTATGGCTATGGAGCCTGCGGTGCTTGTGCTGGATGAGCCGGCAGCGGGGCTGGATCCGGGGGGCCGCCGAGAGATACTTGGCCGAATCCGGGAATACCAGCAGAAAAGCGGCGCCAATGTGATCATCGTCTCCCACAGCATGGAGGACATGGCCCTGTACTGTGACCGGGTATTGGTGATGGAAAACGGACGGCTTGTCATGAGCGGTACCCCTGCTCAGGTTTTCAGCCGGGCGGAGGAACTGATCGCCGTAGGACTGGACGTGCCGCAAATCACACGGGTTGCCCGGGCCCTGCGGGACGCGGGGGTGGATATCGGGCTGGATATCTATACGGTAAAATTTGCAGCCCATCGGCTGCTGTCCGGGAGGGAAGCGCATGAAGGCTGATATTGCATTCGGACAGTATTACGAGGGAAATTCCTTTTTGCATAGGCTGGATCCCCGGTGGAAAATTCTGTTTGTCATTTTTTATATTGTAATCATTTTCCTTGCAAAAAATATTTTTTCTTTTGCCCTGCTCATTTTATCTGCGATTTTCCTGACTTTGATCAGCAGGATCCCGCTGCGTACGATTTTACGGGGACTGCGGCCCCTTGTCTTCATTATTTTCTTTACTGCCATCATCAATATTTTCTGGCTTAAGGGAGATACGGTCCTGGTAGACTGGTGGATCATCCATATTTATCTGGAGGGGCTCATAAACGCGCTGCTCATCGTTGTACGGGTGGTGATTTTAGTGGCAGGTACCAGCATCCTGCTTACGTATACAACTACGCCGATTGCCCTGACAGACGGACTGGAACGGCTGCTGTCTCCTCTGGCGAAAATCCATTTGCCTGTCCACGAATTTTCCATGATGATGACCATTGCGTTGCGGTTTATTCCCACCTTGGTGGAGGAAACAGAGAAAATTATGAACGCGCAGAAGGCCAGGGGCGCAGATTTTTCTACCGGATCGCTGGTGCGCCGGGCAAAAGCTCTGATCCCCATTTTGATTCCCCTGTTTATATCTGCATTCCGACGGGCGGAGGAACTGGCCACCGCCATGGAGTGCCGCTGCTATACCGGTGGAAAGGGACGAACACGTATGAATATTCTTCATTCCAGCTGGCGGGACGTCGCTGCGCTGCTTGCTTTGTGCGCCTTGTGCGCCGGCGTGGTACTGCTCAACATTTTTGCGCCGGGATATGCGCTGGCCTTATAATGCGCTTATGAAAATACTATTGAAGGTGCAATATATCGGCACGGCATACTGTGGTTTTCAGTGCCAGAAAAACGGATCCAGTATTCAGGAAGTGCTCACCCAGGCTGCAGAGCGTGTATTTGGCCGGCCTTGCAGTGTCACCGGCTGCAGCCGGACAGACGCGGGGGTGCATGCGCTGGGATATGTGTGCGCTGTATCCCCCGCCATCGGGGAGACGGTCGACTGGTGCAGGATCCCCGTTCCCAAAATCCATCGGGCATTTGCCCTCTTCCTGCCGCCGGATATATCTGTATGCGCCGCGGCAGAGGCGGAGGACACATTCCATCCCAGGTATGACGCTGTGGAAAAGGAATATGTCTATCGGATCTGGGATGCTCCCTATGCAACTCCCTTCCTAAAGGACAGAAGCTATCACAGTATTCGCCGGATTACACCAGAGGGGCTGGACTGTATGCAAACTGCGGCGGCAGCTTATATAGGAAAACAGGATTTTCGCGCTTTTATGGCGGGGGGGACGGCGGATAAGGATACAGTGCGCACGGTAATGCGTGCTTGGGTGGAGCGACAGACAGACGGCATGATTCAGTTTTCTGTGGCTGCCGATGGATTTCTGTATAACATGGTGCGCATTATGACAGGTACCCTGCTGGATGTGGCTGCCGGCAGGATTTTACCGCAGGATATTTCGGAAATTCTATCCTGTGGGGACAGAAGCCGGGCCGGCTTTACTGCCCCGCCTGATGGATTGTATCTGCGGCAAGTGTGGTATCCGTCAAAAATTTCATGGCAATGTGAATGAACGATTTTTGGAGGAAAGGAGGCATGCAAATGGCTGGCAAAAGAGACGAATGGGAACAGGACGAGCTGATCCGTACGGGAAGACGCAGAAAGAAGGCAAACGCCGCACGGACCAGCAGGAGAAGAGCGCCGGATGACCCGGCTGTGCGAAAAAAGAGACGTCCTCCCCGTGTTTCCATAGAGCTGGATGCAGGGGAACCGGAGGTAAACGGCTATTACATCGCCATTGCAAACCGGTATCGGTGGGCACGCCTGCTTTCTGTGATTCTTTTGGTGGCTTTTTTGCTGATCATGCTTCTTTTCTATCGGGAAAATATCACCTACAACAATCTGATGTATTTGATACGGGATCTGGACACCGGCGTGGTGTCCACCGTAGGGAAATATGCCGACATCAGCTATGAGCGGCAGTATGCCCCTTCCTTTGCCCTGTTCCGGGATCGGATCGCAGTGGCAGGTGCGGCAGGGTTTCGTCTGTATAACGCTTCCGGTTCCAAAGAATTGGACTATGAAAGCGCCTATAGTGATCCCCGTCTGGTTGTGGGGAATAAATATGCTTTGTTTTATGATGCGGCGGGAAAATCCTACTCTATTTATACTACGATCGCCCGGGTGCTTAATAGTCAGGCCGAGACGGTCATTGAAGACGCAGCCGTTGCGGATGACGGCACCCATGCACTGCTCACCGGATCGGATGAATCGAAATATCTGATCACTGTTTACAGCTCGGACTTCAAACCGCTTGCCAAGTATTATAAGGACAAATATGTGGTGGATATGGCTATAGACCCCGAAGGGGAGCATATGGCGGTGGCTTCTGCAGGCGCTGCCGGAGCCGGTGCATATTGTGAAATCATGTTTTGCAGAATCGGCAGCAAGGAGACGACTTCTGTAGAACTGGAGGGCACGATGCCCCTTGCAGTTCGCTATGCAGACGACGGCAGGCTGGTGGTTGTTTGTGACAATAAAATTTTATTTTACGACGGAGAAAAGCAGTGCGGCAGTTACGATATAGCAGGCGCTGTGCCAGTCGCCTTTGACTTGGACGGAGATTTTTTGGCTCTTTCGGTAGCAAAAAACGCAGTTGGATCAGAAAATGAAATAATTCTATTTGACACCGACGGGAATATCATATATAATAATATAATCAATGAAAAAATCCGGATGGTCGCGACAGATGGGGACCGGGCCATATATATCCTTTGTGAGGACAAGGCCTTGAAGCTTTCCCTGACCGGCGGAGATCCGGTAGAAGAAAAGCTTTTGGGGGAGGCACTGGATATTTTGCCTGCCGGTGGTGGAGCCGTTATCTGTGAGGACAGCGGAACATATTCTCTCTTTTTCGGTGAATGAGCAGGAAAAACATGCAATACAATATATAGAAACGTGCCCACTGCAAAGAAAGGCAGGGTTGTAAAATGCATTTTATATTGGATATTGTGATCTTGGCGCTGTGCGCCCTGACGATTTTTGTGAGCTACAAGCGGGGATTTTTTAAGTCGGTGATGAGCCTATGCTCCGGGATCGGCGCGCTTCTTATCGCATATACTTTTACACCGAAGCTGGCCTTGATTGTGAAAGAAAAATTCCTGTTGGATAAAATCGCGGGCGGTGTGACAGATACGCTGGCTTCCATGGCGAAGGCAGGGGCCGAGGGGGCACAAACCGTAGTATATGACTTGTCGAAGCTTTTGGAAAATTCCCAATTTCTTTCTATTTTAGATCAGTACGGAGCAGATTCACAGGCTGTAACGGAGCTGATAAACAGCGCAAACGACGGTAGCCACGCGGCGGTAGAGCAGGTGGCGTATGCAGTGTCAGATCCCATTGCGGGGACTCTTGCAAACATCCTTGTATTTATCGGACTGTTTTTGGCTGCAATTCTTGTGCTGCGGCTGATCACCTGGGCGATCGGCGCTGTATTTACTTTGCCGGTACTGCGCGGGGTGGATAAAACATTGGGACTGGTATTCGGCGTGGTCAGCGCGCTACTTTTTGTGTGGATCTTTGCAATGGTTGCGGCTGCGGCACTGGATGCGATTGCCTCTGTTGCACCGGGAACCGTAGACCCGAAAATTTTGGATGATTCCATTTTGCTTAAGTTTTTTTCTAAATATAACCCTGTAGAGGCCATTTCAAACGCAATTGCCGGCCATTAGATTTGCGGTAATATGCGCAAACATTTTTAGAAAGGTTTCATTTTTATGAAGGCAAAGTATATCCCAAACATTTTGTCGATTATCCGGCTCTTTATGTCTTTTGCATTTGCAGCGATCTTTATCTGGGGATATCCGGATTATGTAATGCTGGCTGCAATTATCTTTATTCTGTCCGGCGTGACAGACGTGGTTGATGGAATACTTGCCAGAAAATTCGGCTGGGTGACCAATGCGGGAAAAATCCTGGATCCTTTGGCTGACAAGCTGATGCAGTGTACCGCGCTGCTCTGCCTGGTGTTTCGGGAAATCGTTCCCTGGTGGATTCTGATTTTGATTGTGCTCAAAGAACTGCTTATGGGCTGCGGGGCGATTGTTCTCTTTAAGAAGAGTCGGGAAATCGGTGTGGCAAAATATTTTGGTAAAGCGTACACAGTGATATTTTATGCTGTAATCATGCTGTTTTTGCTGTTCCAGGACTGGCTGGGTGCAAATATGTGGGCGACTTATGCCCTGTGCATCTTTACGGCGGTGATCGCGTTTGGTGTACTCATTCTGTATTATATCAGTTATTTAAAGAACAAAATGAAGAAGCATAGAAAGGCGACAACGGATGGTAATGTGTGCAAGATGCCATAAACGGATGGCAGTCGTGTTCATAACAAGAGTGGACGATGGCGAGTCGAAGCAGGAAGGCATTTGTATAAAGTGTGCAAAAGAGCTGGGCATTAAACCGGTGAACGATATTATATCGAAAATGGGACTCAGCGACGAGGATGTAGACCGCATGTCCGAGGAGATGCAGGATATTATGGACGGTATTGCAAACGGAGAAGATCCTTTGGGGGTCGGCGGGGGAGAAGGTCTTGTGCCAAGCGGAGAGGATGAATCCCGGGCCCCGGCGGTTGATTTCGGCAAACTAATGCGGGAAGGCCTGGCTGCTGCTGGACTTCCCCAGGAGAATAAACCTGCAAAGGAAAAAGGACGTACTGGTGAGAAAGGAGAAGCGCGCAAAAAAAAGGAGCGCAAGTTTCTCACTACTTATTGTCAGAATATTACAGAAAAAGCTGCTATGGGCGGACTGGATAAGGTAATCGGAAGGGAGCGGGAGCTGGATCGGGTAATCCAAATCCTGTGCCGGCGGCAAAAAAACAATCCCTGCCTAATCGGTGAGCCCGGCGTGGGTAAGACGGCAATCGCGGAAGCGCTTGCCCAAAAGATCGTTGCAGGGGACGTACCCTATAAGCTGCGGGGGAAAGAGCTGTTTTTGATGGATCTGACGGCTCTCGTTGCCGGGACCCAGTTCCGGGGACAGTTTGAGTCCAGGGTTCTCGGCCTGCTCAACGAAGTAAAGGCCGCGGGCAATATTATTCTTGTGATCGACGAGGTCCACAATATCGTAGGCGCAGGTGATGCAGAAGGGTCTATGAATGCCGCCAACATTATGAAACCAGCCCTGTCCAGGGGAGAAATTCAGGTCGTAGGCGCCACAACGATGACCGAGTATCGGAAATATATCGAAAAGGATTCTGCATTGGAGCGGCGCTTTCAACCTGTTACTGTGGAGGAACCGGGCCTCGCGGATAGTGAAAATGTTCTGCGGGGAATCAAGCACTATTACGAAGCGTATCATGGAATCCGTATCCCCGAGAACGTGCTTCGGTCTGCCGTGGTAATGAGTGAACGCTATATTACAGACCGGTATCTGCCGGATAAAGCTATCGATCTCATTGACGAAGCAGCGGCCCATATTTCCCTGTCTAGTCCTGCTATCAACGAACGGTATGAGTTGGGAGACCGGCTTTTGGCCATTGAAAAAGAGCAGGCTGCACTGGAAGCTGCCGCAGAGTCAGGCGAGGATGCAGATGAGAACACCTATCGTCGTCTGGCAGATATTAAAGTAGAACAGCTGCGCATACAAAACCGGATTGAAGAATTAAAAACAATCTGTGATGCAGTAGAAATGAAGGAGTCTGATCTGGCAGATGTAATTGAAATATGGACGGGGATTCCTGCGTCTTCCATAACAGAAGATGAATATGCTCGATTGGAAGGCCTGGGAGATCGTCTGAGGGAACGGATCGTAGGACAGGACGAGGCGGTAGACGCGGTCGTCCGTGCCGTCCGGCGGTCCAGGACCGGGGTGTCTCCGAAGCGTAAACCGGTATCCTTTATTTTTGCAGGCCCCACCGGCGTGGGTAAAACAGAACTGGTAAAGGTTTTGGCGGCAGATTTGTTTTCCTCCCCAGAGACGCTGATTCGGCTGGATATGAGTGAATTTATGGACAAATTCTCTGTTTCCAGAATTGTAGGCGCTCCTCCCGGATATGTGGGATATGACGACGGCGGACAGCTGACAGAAAAAATTCGGCGCCGGCCGTATTCTGTAGTGCTGTTTGACGAGATTGAAAAGGCCCATCCCGATGTGATGAATATTCTGCTGCAGATTTTGGACGACGGACGTATCACCGACGCCCACGGTAAGACAGTCAGTTTTGAAAATACTGTGATCGTGATGACCACCAATGCCGGAAGCACCGGCGGCATGGCGCTGGCAGGCTTTACCGATCAGGGAGATATGCGTACCAAGGAAAAGACCCAAAAGGCACTTTCCGATTTTCTGCGTCCTGAATTCCTCAACCGTGTGGATGAAGTAATTACCTTCCGTTCCCTGGATAAAGACGACTTTAAACGAATCGCTTCCATTATGTTGGAAGATCTGAAAAAAGCTCTGGCAGAAAAATATATCCAGTTCTATTATACGGACGCTGCCGCAGCATATATTGCAAAAGAGTCCTTTTCTGTGAAGTATGGCGCCAGAAACATGCGCCGGTATATCCAGACGGCAGTGGAAGACCGGGTGGCAGAAAAGATCGTTGCCATGCGGGGACAGCTTTCCGGGATCAGCCTGGATGTAGGGGTGGATAGGGACAGCCTTTCTGTTACAGCAATTTAACTTGCAAGAAAGTAAAAATTTGGAGCATATATGAAACAGGATAAAAATTGGCATCACCTGACGGTCGACAGACTCTCAGCTGTTTTTAAAACAGACAGCGTGACAGGGCTTACAGACCGGGAAGCCACCAGACGGCTGCGCAGGGGGGCCAATAAAATATGGACGGTTCGGAGCATATCGCTACAGCGATATGCCGGCAGGTCTCTGGCTGACTTTTCCACAGTGCTTCTTGTAATCACGGCGCTTCTTGCGGCGGTTTTCGGTAATGCGGCCGAAACCGCCGCTGTTTGCGTCATGCTCGCGGCAGTTCGGTGCGCACGGATTCTTACCTATGTGTTCGCCCAGCGGGTTTTTGAAAAAAACGCCGCTTCCGCGCTCCCCAGGGCGAGAGTCGTCCGGGCCGGTACGGTCAAAACGATCCCTGCGGACCAGGTGGTCCCTGGAGATGTCATTGTTTTGGATACGGGGGATACAGTTCCCTGTGATGTGCGGCTGACCGCTGCGGACAATGTTTTGGTGTCTGAGGGAATGGTTACGGGACACGAGGGAATCGTCTCCAAAAATGCCCAGGATATTCCTCAGGGGGTGGAGCCCACACCGATCTCCATGCGTACCAATATGCTGTATGCTTCTTCTGCGGTTATTCGCGGCTTTTGTATGGGCATGGCAGTGGCTACTGGAGAAAATACACTGATCTACGCCAGAGAAGGGCAGATCGAACTGTCCGGTGGGGAAGATCTGCCGGTACTGAGCAGATTATCGGATTTGGGCCGCCAGTGCAGCCTGGGACTCATTCTGATTGCCCTGGTGATCTGTCTGGTAGGCACGGCAATCGGCAAATTGGATCTGTTTACCGTTTTTCTTCCTTCTATTGCAATGGCGGCAGCCTGCCTCAACGAATACATAAGCGCGGCTGGTGCTGCAGCATGGGCTGCTTCCTTATATCAAAAGAAGAAGGGCGAGGCGGTGTACCACAATGCTACCTCTGCTGAGCGAGCAGCTGAAATACAGGTGTTGTTTCTGCGTTCCTCTGCGGCTTTAAAAAGTGAAAAATTTTCTTTCCACGCCTATTATGAAGGAAATACCTATGAAACCGTTACGGAGAAAACGGGACATGTGCCCCAAAGACTACTGTATTTGGCACATTGTGCCACAGGAATTGCTCCTGACGGCGCGCCGGCTGCTGGGCAGATTGGGCAAAGTCAAGGGCAGGAGGGCTTTCTTGCGTATTCTGTTGTCCGTTCTTTGTGGAAAGAGCAACAAATTGAGAAAATGCCGGAACAGGATCGCTATATGGTTGTGCAGCATGTGTCCTGCGAGCAGACAGAGGCAGGCGGCATGGACTGTGCGCTCCTGGCAAAGGAAAACGCTTATTATTTTACTTGCCTTGGCCGAGTAGAGAATGTTTTGTCCCAATGTACTACCCAGCGAATCGGTGAGGAAACGCTTCCCCTTACATCTCAGGAGCGGGACAAAATTTTATCTCTTGCAGCTTCTCTTACCATGCAGGGGATCGCAGTGGCAGCAGTGGGATTTCGAAACTCCCATTACAACAGCCTGCGTCGGATCTCTGTGCTCCAGTCAAATTTGTGCTTTGAGGGTTTTTTTGCAGTATCCCAGCGCCCCCAGGCGAATACTTTGGCTGCTCTGGAAAACTTTCGAAAAGAAGGGGGGCGCGTTGTGCTGTTCTCCGACGGTTCGAAGGAGGATCACTGTTTTGCCCGGGCCCAGGGAATTTTAGAGCAGGACGACATTTACATGTCCCAGCAGGAAGGCATGGCTGCACGCAGCTTGCCACTGGAGCCTGGAAAGCTATTAATGATCAGTACTCCCGGGGGAATGGAGGGCATCCGGGAAAGGGTACGATTCATGCGTTTGAGCAAGAAAAGCGGCCTTTGCCGGGGATATCTTGGCTGGGGTGTGGAGGATATGTGGATCATGCAGCAGGCGGACATTGCGTTTGCGGCTCCGGTACCGGGCAAATATGGAGCAGATATTCCCCAGGCGCTTCGCGTTACAGCCAATGGCATAGTTGGCTCTGGAGAAGACGGGTTTTCTCCGGTAATGGGCTTGATGATGCGCTGCCGTAGCGCAGTTCGCAACATCCACAATATTTTTTCCTATCTGGTTGTATCCCATATGACCCGTGTGGTGCTGCTTCTGATCTGCGCCGCCGCAGGGCTGCCGCTTCTTTCGGCTTCTCAGGTGGTGTTTTGGGGAATGCTTATGGACTTTTCTGTATCTTTCGCTGCCGCATTGATTCCAGCCGGAAAATATGTGCCTCCTGTTTCCAAGGAGGAGGCAAAGACCGAGGATATCGATGATAAAAAAATTTTAAAATCCCCTCTGCCCCAAAAAGGTTTTTTGCAAACAGAGGCAGGCAGTACACTGGTGCTGGCCCTTTATGGAACCTTATTGGCGGTGCTGGCAGTGCTTTCCCCCTATTTAGGCCGCGCTTTGATCGATTTGCTGGGGCCGTCCTGTGATCTGAACGGACGCATACAGCAAAGCTGCATGTTTTTATCCTGCATATGCGCGATGCCTTTCATCGCCTCGGAATTTTGCGGAGGCAATGGATTGTTTCATAAGGACTCTCGTTATGGGCGGTTTTTCTGGATCCCCTATGCAGCTGCAATTTTGGGAACCGTATGGACAATCGCTGCAGGAGGACTCACCGCGGCGCAAAATGTTACGCTGCATACGCTGGCGCCGGGTTGGCTTTTGTTTATCTTTGCTCTGCTGCCAGTGCTTGTGTCTGTGGCGGCGGTGTCTATTGTGCGCGCTTTGACTGTGCGGCAAAAGACGGATAAATGTAAATAATTATATAATCCATGCAAAGGTGTTGTATTATCGATGATTTTGTTATAAAATAAACGGTATGGATGATCAATATCCTATAATAAGTAGATCGGAGTTTGATATAATGGACGAACAAAATACATGTACCCATGATTGCTCCAGCTGCAGTGCGGACTGCGCTTCCAGGGGGCCCGAAATTCAGAAGGAACCTTTAAACCCTGCCTCCTCTGTGCGGCACGTTGTTGGCGTTGTCTCGGGAAAAGGCGGTGTTGGTAAATCCCTAGTCACTTCCATGCTGGCCACAGAGATGCGTCGGCGTTCCTGGGGTGTTGCCGTATTGGACGCAGATATAACCGGCCCTTCTGTGCCGAAGGCCTTTGGTGTATCCGGAGGCGTGGAAGTCAGTGGAGAAACGATGCTTCCCGCATATACCAAAACAGGCATTCAGCTGATGAGCGTCAACCTGCTCTTGGAGGATGCCCGCAGCCCGGTAGTTTGGCGGGGACCTGTGATTGCAGGCGCTGTAAAGCAGTTTTGGACAGATGTGATCTGGACAGATGTAGACTACATGTTTGTAGATATGCCTCCCGGAACAGGTGACGTACCCCTTACCGTATTCCAGTCTCTGCCCCTGGACGGAATCATTATTGTGACAACGCCCCAGGAACTGGTTTCTATGATTGTGGAAAAAGCGGTGAATATGGCGAAGCTTATGAACATTCCCATTCTGGGGATGGTGGAAAACATGTCCTATGCGGTATGTCCGGACTGCGGCAAGGAAATCCCGTTGTTTGGCGAAAGCAGGGCTGAGACGGTCGCGGGAGAATATGGCATTCCTCTTCTTGCAAGAATTCCTCTGGATACAAAGCTGACAGCACTGGTAGACAAAGGTGTGATCGAACTGATGGAAAACGAATATATCGTACCTGCAGCGGATGCTGTAGAAGGTCTGTAATTGCTTTGGCAAGATGCTGATAAAATATGGGAAACAGAAACATGACAAAAGAGCAAAAACGGCAGGAAAGCGTTTCAGTCGCTTTCCTGCCGAAACCTAAGAAACGGGTGCCGAAACAGGATAAACAGCTGAATCTGACGAGTCTGCACAGAAAGAGAGATGCTGCGGCAGAGCGTAAAAAACGCAAGCGGTTTTATATCGGCATCGGTATTCCTGTAGGACTGATTCTGCTCCTTACTGTGTGCTATGTGATATTTGTCTATTCCTCTAATCCTTTTATTGCCCATTGGAGAGGGATCTGGATCGAGACAGCAATGACGACCGGACGGCATCATTGGCTGGCAGAAAGCTTTTTCCCCCAGGATATCATAGACGAGGTCATGGCAAATCTGGCCACGGATGATGATGTACTTGGCGGGGGAGACAGCTTATCCACCGGAGACCCGGTGGATAAGCCGGTAGAGAAGCCGCCGGTTCAAAAGGATATACTGAATCAGAAAAATCTGGTGGTGGGCGGCAAAGATTATGCCGGAAATACCGTGCTTATCAACGACATTGAACAGGGGCTGGTGGTATCAGAAATCATAGGGTCCGGATACAAAGGAAAAATCATGCTGGTGGACGATCCTTCCAGAGTGTATCTGGGATCCACCGCCTATAAAAACCAAACAGGCATGCGTATTTTGGACATGATGGAACAGTATGGCGCTATCGCTGGAATCAATGCAAGCGGATTCCGGGACCCGGGAGGAGAAGGAAACGGCGGAGTTGTTGTGGGCATCAGCTGTTCCCAGGGCGAATACTGGGGAGACTTTGTAAATTACTACGGCAGTATTGTTCTGACCACAGACAACAAATTGGTGGTAGGCAATATCTCCCTTTGGAGTACATATACCAACATACGGGATGGAATCCAATTCAGCCCAGTACTGATCGCAGACGGTGTGAAACAGGTATCTGGCTCTGCGGGATACGGACTCCAGCCCCGTACTGCAATTGGCCAGCGGGAGGATGGCGTCATCGCAATGCTGATCATCGATGGACGGGACGTCTCGCACTCCATCGGATGTACAGTGGGGGATATGGCAGATATTCTTATGTCCTATAATGTGATCAATGCATCCAGCTGTGACGGGGGTGCTTCCAGTGTATTGGCTTACAAGGGAGAAGTGATTACAAAAAACTGTTCGGCGAATCCTTCCCTTGGACGTATTTTGCCGAACGCGTTTTTGGTAGCTCCGAAAGAAAATACAGGTACAAAATGAGGGACGGCAAGTCCCTCTTTTTATTGCTGTTGTGGATATTTTAACCATAAATAATACAAAGTGGATAAAACAATAGAAAATAGCACGAAAAAAATCAATAAAATTGCTATAAACTATGGAAATCGATAATATTTTATTGTATAATACTGTAGATAACATACTTGTTCAGGAGGACAGGAAGATCTATGAAAAAGAAACTGACGTCAGTAGAATTTACTGACAATCCCCAGCTGCATGCGCAGCTTGATGCGGTCATCGAGCAGCACAAGGACGAAGATGGCGCCTTAATGCCGATCATGCAGAAGGCCCAGGAGATTTATGGCTACCTCCCCCCCGAGGTACAAAAGCATATTGCAGTGAAAATGGGAATCCCTGTTTCTGAAGTGTTTGGCGTCGCCACGTTCTATTCCCAGTTTTTGCTCAATCCGAAGGGGCAGTATCCGGTAAGCGTCTGTCTTGGAACCGCTTGCTATGTGAAGGGCAGCGGCCTTCTGATGGAGAGACTGGAAAAAGAGCTTGGAATCGAAAGCGGCGGTGTGACAGACGATGGAAAATTCAGCCTGGAAGCTACCCGCTGTATCGGTGCGTGCGGACTGGCTCCCGTGCTTACCGTGGGAGAAGACGTTTACGGAAGACTTGTGCCGGACGACATTAAAGGAATTATCGCAAAATATCAAGGCTGAGACAAAAACCTTCCTGCAGAAAATATCTATTTGATATGAAATCGGAAAGGCATGGGCAGAAATTTGAAAATCAGAAAAATCAGAGAGCTTCTGGACGCTGAGCTCCTGTGCGGAGAAGACCAACTGGACAGAGAAGTGTACTCAGCCTGCAGCAGCGATATGATGAGCGACGTGCTTGCCTTTGTAAAGGACCAGGCCGTTTTGCTCACGGGTCTTGTCAATCCTCAGGTGATGCGTACTGCGGAAATGATGGATATGCACTGCGTCGTCTTTGTGCGCGGGAAAAATCCAACGCCGGAGATGGTGGAGCTTGCTCGGGGCAGCGGCATCGTGGTGATGCACTCTGCGCTTCGCATGTATGAAGCCTGCGGCACTCTGTACAGCGCCGGCCTTAATGGAACGAAAGTGGCGGCAGAATGACAGACGCAGGAATCAATTTTCATTTTGACGTAGACGGAGAGGATTTTTCTTCTGCCGGCGCTGCGTCAGTGGAGGTAAAAAAGAACCTTCGCCAGTTGGGTTTCCCGCCGGACATCATCCGCAAGGTGGCAATTGCTATGTATGAGGGTGAAATCAATATGGTAATCCATGCAAATGGGGGTACTGCAGATGTATTTGTGCTTCCCGATGAAATAATCATGGTGCTGCGGGACCAGGGACCGGGTATTGCGGACGTGTCTCTTGCCATGCAGGAGGGCTTTTCTACAGCCAGGGACAACATCCGCTCTCTTGGATTTGGAGCCGGTATGGGACTGCCGAATATGAAAAAATATACGGATTCCATGGAAATTGAGACAGAGCTAGGCAAGGGTACAAAAATTGTGATGAAGGTAAAGGTGTAACGCCGCTTCATCGGTTGTGGAGCTGATAGAATGGAATATAAGCATTCAGTGTCCCTTGATGTGGATAAATGTAAGGGGTGTACACACTGCCTGAAGCGTTGCCCGACGGAGGCGATCCGCATCCGGGAAGGGAAGGCGAGAATTCGTTCCCAGCGGTGTATTGACTGTGGCGAGTGCATTCGTGTTTGTCCATATAAGGCAAAAAAAGCGACCCATGATTCCTTAGAGGCGATGGGGCAGTTTCGGTATAAGGTTGCACTTCCTGCTCCTTCTTTGTATGGACAGTTTGATCATCTTTCTGATATAGACTTTGTATTGCAGGGCCTTTTAGATATGGGCTTTGACGAGGTGTATGAGGTCTCTAAAGCAGCGGAACTGGTGTCTGGCTATACCAGACAGTATCTGCGCAGGGAGGGACTCAAAAAACCGGTGATCAGTTCAGCCTGCCCAGTGATCGTTCGGCTGATCAGTATGCGTTTTCCATACTTATGTGAGAATGTGCTGCCGATTCTGCCTCCCGTTGAAATCGCAGGAAAACTGGCCAGAGAAAAAGTGCTTAGGGAGCATCCTGAGCTTACAGCGGAGGAAATCGGCATTTGCTTTATTTCTCCTTGCCCGGCAAAAGTCAGTTATGTGAAAAATTCCTTTGCAGGACAAAAGAGCAACATTGATTTGGTTCTATCTATATCCGACGTATACTTTCCACTGGTATCCCATATGAATAAAATCATCGTTCCGCAGACTTCAACAGATTCTGGGATGGTGGGCGTCAGCTGGGCAGTTGCCGGCGGGGAATCTACCGCGGTGTTTAACGACCGGTATCTTGCAGCCGATGGAATTGAAAATGTCATCCGTGTGCTGGATCAGATTGAAAACGCCGATTTCCCCGAACTGGAGTTTGTAGAGCTCAATGCCTGTGACGGCGGCTGCGTGGGCGGGGTGATGACTGTGGCGAATCCATACATAGCAAAGGCGCGGATCCAGTCCTTGAAGCGGTATTTGCCTGTATCGCCCAATCTCCATCCAGGAGAAGGGGATGTGCCGGAGGAAGCGGTTATGCCGCCTGTGGAATATGCGCCGGCGTCCCCGCTGTCCCAGGACAGGAAAGAAGCCATGCGGATGATGGCAGATATTCAGGATATTCGAAAAGACCTTCCTGATTTGGACTGCGGATCCTGCGGCGCCCCGACCTGCGCAGCGTTTGCTGAGGATATTGTCCGGGGAGAGGCGTGTGCAGACGAATGCGTGGTATTCATGCGGATGGTTTTTCACGACTATATTGAAAAGAGAAAGGATGCCGCACAGGTGAAGGAAGTACTGCGTACACAGCCCTGCGGAGAGGATACGCATCCAAAGCCTGAGAACGGATAATTGCTTATGAAATTGCATGTACTGGTGGACAGACTTTCCCTCTCCCATATTTGCGGCAGCCTGGATAAGGAAGCTGCCGGCGTTTATGCGGGAGACCTGCTTAGCTGGGTGATGAGCCATGCCCAGGCGGGGGATATTTGGGTTACGATCATGTCCAATATAAATGTGGCGGCGGTAGCCAGCCTTACAGAAGCGGCGTGTGTGATTTTAGCAGAAGGCGTGCAGCCGGATGCGGAGACGCTGCAGGCTGCCGCGGAAAAGGATGTGACCTTTTTTTCCGATACCCGGTCTGTGTATCAACTGTGCTGCTCCCTTGGCTCTGCTTTGTCCAATGAGTAAATATTATTACGATCTGCATATCCATTCCTGCCTGTCCCCTTGCGGGGATACGGATATGACGCCTGCGAACATCGCCGGCATGGCGGCCGTGGCAGGGCTGCAGATCGCGGCCCTTACCGATCATAACACAACAGATAACTGCCCTGCTTTTTGGCAGACGTGCAGGACATATGGTATTATTCCTGTGCCTGGTATGGAACTCACTACTGCGGAGGAGATCCATCTGCTGTGCCTGTTTCGGGATTTGGACGGAGCGATGGCTTTTGGAGAGCATGTGGCGGCGGCAAGAATGCCTGTGAAGAACCGGCCGGATATTTTCGGACACCAGCTTGTGATGGATGCTGCAGACCGGGTGCTGCGGGAGGAAGAAACCCTGCTGATCAGCGCCACGTCCCTTTCCTTGGAAGAGGGGACCCGGTTGTGCCGCTCCTTTGGGGGCATGTGTATGCCTGCGCACATTGACCGGGAATCCGGCGGCGTGATTTCTGTATTGGGCACGTTTCCTACAGAGCCCAGGTATACCAGCTTCGAGCTGAGTCCCACAGGAAATCGGCTGGAGCTTGCGTCTGCCTATCCTGTGTTAGAGAATTTACGCTGTGTTACCAGCTCCGACGCACATTACTTGTGGGATATATCCGGTGCGCAGCACAGTATAGAAATCCAGGACGAGCCGTACAGCAGTGCCTTGGTGCGGGAAAATCTTCTGGCAATTTTGGAGGGCAAATGAAAGATTTATCTCTCTATATATTGGATATTGCCATGAATTCTGTACGGGCGGGAGCTAAGCATATTGAAATCCGACTGGAGGAGCGGGATGCGGTACTGACGCTGACCGTTCAGGACGACGGCTGCGGTATGACCCCGGAGCAGGTCAGACGCCTGTTTGATCCGTTTTACACTACCAGAAAGACCCGAAGCGTCGGACTGGGCGTTCCTTTTCTGCAGATGCTTGCCCGGCAGACTGGGGGCGACGTTACGGTTGCTTCCAAAAGTGCAGCGGAGTATGCAGATCACGGTACGGTGGTAACTGCTGTGTTTCACACAGATCATATTGATTTTATCCCGCTTGGGGATCTTACAGAAACGATCGTGACCCTGGTTCAGGGAAGCCCGGACGTAGATTTTGTTTACTGCCACTGTAAACCTTCCGGCAGTGTTGCAATGAATACGGCTGAAATGCGCAGTATACTGGGGGAGGATATTCCTCTGGACAGCTATGAAGTGCTTGGCTTTATCAGATCGTATTTACAAGAACAATATCAACAATTATAATTTATATAAAGAAATATGGGAAAGGAAGCATCGTATGAAATCGTTATCAGAACTTGCAGCGATCAGAGAGCAAATGAAAGACAAAGTCGCCATTCGGACAGGATCCGGAGACGTCCGTGTCGTAGTGGGTATGGCTACCTGCGGAATATCAGCAGGCGCTAGACCGGTGCTCAATACCTTTGTGGAGGAAGTGGCTGCAGCCAATCTCACCGACAAGGTGATGGTAACCCAGACCGGGTGCATCGGCATCTGCCAGTATGAACCGGTAGTTGAGATCTTTGAGGACGGAAAAGAAAAGACTACATATGTAAAAATGACGCCTGAAAAAGCCAAACGGGTTGTAGAAGAGCACCTGAAGGGTGGGAAACCTGTTATGGAATATTTGATTGGCAATACAAAGCTTTGATCTGGAGGGACAAAAAAGAATGGTACGTTCACATGTTTTGATTTGCGGAGGTACAGGCTGTACATCCTCCGGCAGTACTGCGCTGCGGGAGGCGCTTGCAAAGGAACTGGCAGCCAATGACCTGAGCGAAGAAATAAAAATCGTCCAGACCGGATGCTTTGGTTTGTGCGCGCTGGGACCAATTATGATCGTGTATCCGGAGGGAACATTTTATTCCAGAGTTACCGAAGAGGATATCCCGGAAATCGTGTCTGAACATCTGCTGAAAGGGCGCATCGTAGATCGTCTGGTTTATAATAAAAACGATGACGCAGAAGGAGAGGCACATGCACTGCACACCTCTCTTTCCGATACGGATTTCTATAAAAAGCAAAAGCGTGTTGCACTGCGCAACTGCGGTGTAATCAACCCGGAAAAAATTGATGAATACATAGCAATGGACGGGTACTTTGCCCTGGCAAAGGTGCTGACGGAAATGAGCAGAGAGGATGTTGTGCAGACACTGCTGGATTCCGGCCTGCGGGGGCGCGGCGGAGCAGGATTCCCCACTGGTCTGAAATGGAAGTTTGCTATGGGCAGCGAAGGGAAGAAGTATGTTTGCTGTAACGCAGACGAAGGCGACCCGGGTGCATTTATGGACCGTTCCGTTTTGGAAGGCGACCCGCATGCCGTACTGGAGGCAATGGCCATTGCAGGTTATGCTATCGGTGCCGACCAGGGTTATATCTATGTGCGTGCAGAGTATCCCATTGCCGTAAACCGCTTGGAGATCGCTTTGCAGCAGGCAAGAGAATACGGCCTGCTTGGCAACAATATTCTGGATACCGGATTCAATTTTGATATTCAGCTGCGCCTTGGCGCCGGCGCCTTCGTATGTGGTGAAGAGACAGCGCTGATGACCTCCATAGAAGGCAAGCGCGGTGAGCCCCGTCCGCGTCCTCCGTTCCCGGCTGTGAAGGGCCTTTTTGAGCGTCCTACGATTCTGAACAACGTAGAGACCTATGCAAACATTCCCCAGATCATTTTGAACGGGCCGGAATGGTTTGCCTCTATGGGTACAGAAAAGTCCAAGGGTACAAAAGTATTTGCCCTGGGCGGTAAGATTACCAACACAGGCCTGGTGGAAGTGCCTATGGGGACCACACTGCGGGAAATCGTAGAAGAAATCGGCGGCGGTATCCCGGGCGGCAAAAAATTTAAAGCGGCCCAGACCGGCGGTCCTTCCGGCGGATGTATTCCCGCATCTCTGATCGATACGCCTATCGACTATGACAATTTGCTGGAAATCGGTTCTATGATGGGTTCCGGTGGTCTGATCGTCATGGATGAGGATACCTGTATGGTAGACCTTGCTAAGTTCTTCTTAGAGTTTACTGTAGATGAGTCCTGCGGTAAATGTGCTCCCTGCCGGATCGGCACTGTTCGTATGCTGGAGATTCTGAATAGAATCACCGAGGGCAACGGGGAGATGGAAGATCTTGATAAGCTGGAGGAACTGGCAAATTATATTAAGTCTGCATCCCTTTGCGGTCTGGGACAAACAGCCCCTAACCCGGTTCTGTCCACGCTTCGGTATTTCCGGGATGAATATGAAGCCCATATCAAAGAAAAAAGATGTCCTGCCGGTGTGTGCAAAAAACTTCTTTCTTACAACATCGATCCTGACAAGTGTAAAGGCTGTACCCTTTGCGCCCGGGTATGTCCTGCAGACGCAATTTCCGGTACGGTCAAGAATCCGCATGTCATCGATCCGGAGAAATGTCTGAAGTGCGGCGCTTGTATTGAAAAATGTAAATTCGGCGCGATTTACAAGAAGTAAGGAAGGAGTACATGCAATAAATGGAAACCAAAATGGTCAATATAAAAATCAATGGCGCAGAGTATTCTGTGCCCTACGGAACTACCGTTCTGGAGGCGTGCAGACAGGCGGGCATTGAAATCCCTACACTGTGCTATTTGAAAGATGTAAACGAGATCGGCGCTTGCCGTCTGTGCTTGGTAGAGGTAGTAGGCGCGAGAGGTCTGGTGACCTCCTGTGTGTATCCCATTGAGCGGGACGGTACAGAAATTCTTACCAATACGGCCAAGGTGCAGGCTGCCCGGAAAATGAATATACAGTTGGTACTTTCTGCCCACGAGAAAAAATGTCTTTCCTGTATCCGTTCCAAGACCTGCGAACTGCAGAAATATGCTCTGGATTACGGCGTGGAGGAGGACTACTTCAAGCCGGTGAAAACTGAGCCGATGCCGCTGGAAACTACAGGCCCTTCTATTGTGCGGGATCCCAATAAATGTATCCTTTGCCGCCGCTGTGTAGGTGCGTGCAACCGGGTGCAGGGAATCGGTGCCATCGGCATGCAGAACCGCGGCTATGATACAGTTGTAGGCTGCGCCTTTGAGGCCGATCTTGCAGATACCACCTGTATCAATTGCGGACAGTGTATCGTGGCATGTCCTGTAGGAGCGCTGTATGAAAAGGATGATACAGACAGAATCCGTGAGGCACTGAACGATCCCACCAAGCATGTGGCGATCTGCTGTGCTCCTTCTGTACGTGCGCAGATTGGTGAATGCTTTGGCTATGAGCCTGGTACCGACTGTGAAGGAAAAATGGTTGCTGCTCTGAAGCGCCTGGGCTTTGACGGCGTATACGACATGAACTTTACAGCGGACCTGACGATTATGGAAGAGGCTACTGAGCTTTTGGGCCGTATCCAAAACGGCGGTACCCTTCCTATGATCACATCCTGTTCTCCCGGATGGATCAAATACTGTGAGCACTACTTCCCGGAAATGATCGACAACCTGTCTACCTGTAAATCTCCCCAGCAGATGTTTGGCGCTATCTATAAGGCGTTCTTCTGCAAAAAGATGGGCGTAGATCCGGAGGATGTCGTATTTGTATCTGCGATTCCCTGTACGGCTAAGAAATTTGAAGTCGGGAGAGAGGGCCAGTCCAATGACGACCTGCAGAATGTGGATATCGCCGTTACCACCAGAGAACTTGGCCGTATGATCGAGTCTGCCGGCATCAACTTCAAAATGCTGCCGGAGGAAAAATTCGATACACCGATCGACATCGGTTCCGGTGCAGGCGCAATCTTCGGCGCTACCGGCGGCGTTATGGAAGCGGCGCTTCGTACTGCAGCAGAGGTGATTCTGGGAACTACTTTGGAAAAGGTAGAATTTGAAGATGTACGTGGTACAGAGGGGATCAAATTTGCTGAATATAAGCTGGGCGATATGACTGTTCGTGTGGCAGTGGCCAGCGGCACCGCAAATGCAGGCAAACTGCTGCGTGGTATCCAGAGTGGAGAATATAAAGCAGACTTTATCGAGATTATGGCATGTCCCGGCGGCTGTGTAAACGGTGGAGGACAGCCGATCCAGCCTGCAAGCGTGCGTAATTCTATTGATTTGCGTGCTGTCCGTGCAAAGATTCTTTACGATGCAGACAAAAATCTGCCTTATCGTAAATCTCATGAAAACCCCATCGTCAAACTTGTATATGATGAGTTCCTAGGTGAGCCAAACAGCCATAAGGCACATGAGCTTTTGCACACACATTATGTAAAACGGTCTCTGTGAGCTTTATAAGAAAACCGTCACCCTATAGGGCGACGGTTTTTCTGCTTTTGCAAGAGGGAATATGTCAGCATGGTTTGCGTTGCCATAAAGAACCACCTTGCAATTTGCACGTCTCTATGGTAGAATATTAAAAGATTTAAAGGAAAGGCACGGTACCTGCCATGCTTAAAAAATTGCTTGCCGCATTTCTCGCGATGATACTTCTTTTGGGCCTTGTTTCCTGTAGTAAGGGAAACGGAAAAGAAGGGGAGGATGAAAACAAAGAAGAGAAACAGTATACGGCTGCGGATATTGTCATGGAAAGTGAGAACTTTCAGTTTACCAGAGGAGAATTTTCCTATCAGTTTTATTTGAATTACCAGGATTTTCTTCAGTACAATCAAAGCTATATGCAGCATTTTGGATTTGATACCAGTGCCTCTTTAAAAGAACAGTCTTATTCTGAAGAGCAGTCTTGGTTTGACTATTTTGCTGAACCTTCTTTGGAATATATGCGTCAGATCCTTGTCCTGTGTGAAGGCGCTAAAGCAGCTGGTATAGAACTGGACGAGCAGGATCAAAAGGAAATCGATATTTCGCTGGAGAGCTATGAGCAGTACGCGGCAGATTATCAGTATGACTTGGTGGAACTTCTTTCTGGCTTGTTTGGCAAGGATGTAACACTGGATGTGATGCGTTCCTATATGGAAAAGGATAGACTGGCCTACAAATATCGGGATGCTATGATTGCCGAGTACGATCTTTCTGAAGACGAACTTATTGGATATTTGGAAGCTAATACAGATGCATTTTATTTTATCGATTACCTTTCCTATACGTTTGATGAGGATACCGATCCAAATGCTGCTGCCAGGGCAGGGGAAGTGGCGGCGGTAACAGACAGTGCTTCCTTTGAAACCTACGTGCGTACTTACGAGATGGAAACATTGGAAAAAGGTGAAGATGAAGTTGATCTCTCTACTCTTTCGAACACATATGTACGTAAAGAGGCGGACAATGCTTTCAGTGAATGGGCCTTTCATGGAGCGGCAGCCGGTACAACCTATGTGGATAAAAATGAGGTAGATGGAATTTATACAGTCTATCTGCTGACAAGGGCGCCGTACCTACAGGACTATGTTACGAAAAATTTTCGGTACATTTATATAACGCTGGATACCTATGGCACATATGAAAAAGCACGGACGCGGGCAGACGAGCTCTTGGAAACGTGGAGGACAGGGGATGCGGATGCCCACAGCTTTGGGGAACTTGCCTACAATTACAGTGAAGATGGGGCCACCTCCTATGTGGGCGGGCTTCAGGAAAACTTAGGTCAGGCCCCCAGTAAGTTTCCGGATTCTGTAATTGAGTGGCTTTATAATCCGGACAGACAGGTGGGAGATGTAGAGGTGCTTCGAGGAAACGAAGCATACTTTGTTGTGTATTTTGAAGGAGACGGACAAATTCAGTGGAAAAATCAGGCAAAGCAGGCATTGGAGGAAGAGAAGTATATTGCGGATATGGAAGCACTCAGTGAAGTCCATGAAACAGCGGTTTACGAAGAAGTTGCACAATCATTGCAAGCGTAAAAAAAGGGCAGCGGGTTAATGGCCCGCTGCTTTTTTGAAAAGAAGCTTGCTTTGAAAAGAAATTTATGGTATACTATACTCCATGAGCAAAAAGTTTTCATAATGCCTCCGTAGTTAAATGGATCTAACAAGCCTTTCCTAAGCGTATGCTTTAACGCTCGCCTGCCCCTAAAAGGAAAATGCTCATTGTTTTGAATTGTATAGTGTATGCGCTTGTACCTCAGCAGGATAGAGGGTCCGCCTCCTAAGCGGAACGCCCCCGGTTCGAATCCGGGCAAGCGCGCCAAAAAGTGCCGAAACGCAATGTTTTCGGCGCTTTTATTTTTTATTACTCACTTATTTTTTTGAGTGAGTTTTTGTTTTTATGGTAGCAAAACAAACTCAGACTATATACAAACACCACTCTGATTCTTGCTAATCGGAATTTTAGCAAAAACAGCTAAATTGCACAGGCGTATGTTCCATCTATAGACTTTTATTATTTTTCAGATTAGTACAACCACAATATTCATTCCATTCCATTTTACTTTATCGTGTTTCAAAATAATAATCTTTGTGATATACTGCAGAAACGATAGTAAATTAGAAGCAACTAAATACAACAAAATCGTCACCGGGTAGTGTAATGCAAACGCATTTGTTTACACATCATTAGGTCTTTTAAGAGGTGTATGCGTATGCTTATTTGTTTGAGGTCATTCTGTTGAAACCCCCAAAATGTTTCAATGTTTTTCAAAGGCAGAAAGATTATTATGGATTATCTCTGTCGCATTTATCTTACTTTCCTTTCTGACAAATAAATGTATCTAACCTTATGCGCATCGTTAGTTGGTGTCACTTCACGCATTTTCAATGCGAAAAGAATCCTTTGGGGGAAATATTCAGTATCCTGTATGGGATGATAACGTATTCTTATGCTTATTACGGGGAGATAATTACCTATCTTGGAATGACCATGGCAATGGCAGGGTTGCTCTTGTTTCTTGGCAGTATATCTCACTTTTAGCAGAAGTCCTTGTTTTACTTAGGCTTACGCAACAAATGATATTGTGCTTATTGTGTTAGGGGTTCTTGTAAGCATATCAGACACCCCATTATATTTCCTTTGTTGTATTTTTCATAAACGATATATGGCTTTATTAGTTGGCGGAAAATGAAAATCAGGCAGGCGGCTTGCATAGAGATCAATTGGTTGCCTGTTTTCTTTTCGTTATATTGACTTATTCAAAATCAAGATGTATAATTAGTCCAAATTTATTACTAATTTCGAAGGCAGTGCGTATGACACAAAAAGATATTGAAAAAAGGGCTTTGATATTCACAACGTTTATGAACGGTTTACTGACTTGTGCAGGTCTATGGGTTTATCTGACAACCGGTATACAGGCGTTGTTTCTTGACTTCTTCTTTTCTTTTATTGCATTAGTTTCCACATTCGCAGCAATCATAATTTCAAAAATTAGCAATAAAAAAACAAGGAGTTTTCCGGAAGGACTACAATTTTTAGAACCACTTTATTCTGTATTCAAAGCAATGCTTATCGTTACACTGCTCATATTTTCAGTTGTGAAAACAGCTATATCTACCTATCAGTATTTTTTAACCGGAAATGGAACTCCGTTAAATTTAACTCCGGTGTTGCCCTATACAATAGCCATGTTTATTCTGTGCTCAACAATTAGTATCAACAACACAATACAGAATAAACGTATCAGCAATGTAAGCACAATGCTACGCACGGAAGCAAAAATAAATTTTATTGACGGTTTGCAATCCCTTATCATTGGTTTCGCAACTTTTCTTCTTTTACTCACTAACATAAATGGTCCTTTCGGCTTTTTGTATTATACGGGAGACTTTTTTGTGACGACTATACTTGTTATTGTTACAATTAAGCAGCCGATTTCAGAAATAATTGAAGCGTTCAGAGAAATCGCTGGTGGAGTATCAAAGGACAAGAGTATTAACGGGTTTATTGGCAATGTGATCAGTAAGTACTTAGTGGGAGCAAAGCACTCATACTATATCTACAAAAAAGGAATGTTTATTAAACTGTCCATCATTATTGAAGAACCGCTAAATTCCGAGTTATACCAATACCTCATTGAGAAAAGGCAGAAAATATTTCACGAGGTCAAGTCAAAGTATGAAAATATAACTATTGATTACAAATTCAGATAAGGAGTCGTATATGCTGAGAAAACAACTTGCAAAGTTTAATCAGTTGATGCAGGGTATAGAGAAAATCTATGACGACTATGCAAAGACTGTGGGACTGACATATATGAGCCTTACAGTCCTCGAAATTGTCTATTATGCAGAAGCACCTCAAACACAGAAAGACATATGTGCGTTATGCCACTACAACAAACAAGTAGTAAATATGATTGTTAAAGGCTTTTCAAACAAAGGGTACATAAAATTTGTAGAAGTTTCCGAGGACAGACGGAATAAATATGTTTTATTTACTGATGTGGGACAAAATTACGCACAAACAGTTTTAGAACCTTTATGGAATCTTGAGAAAAAAGCATTAACAGTTCTCTCTGATGAAGAGCGAAAAATGATGTTGGAAATGATGGAACGATGTTATCAAGGCTATTCAAATGCAAAAACTCAGCACTGTATATCAGCTCGAATGAAAGGCGATTAAATTAAGGTATTTTTGTGGGACTATAACCATTTCCCTAAATTTAACGCCCCTGCTAATTCCTATTTAATTGGATATTCAAAAACAGGGTATAATTAGCGATGATTATTCCCTAACACAGGGTAGCATTCAAAGTAAAAAAGGAAAATAGGGGATTATCAGGGACTGGAAGCAACTTCTCATACGTTTTCTTCGGTATCTCCTGAGGGTTAGTTGTGCGTTGGATTCTCGACGGGGATGCCAGTTTACGGTCCCGGCACACAGAATGTGTACCGGGACTTTTTCTATTTAGTATTGTCCCTGTATTTTTGAACATTTATAATGTATAAAATATCCAAAACACAGAATACTATTTGTGAAAGGAAGGTATACATTTATGTTTAAACATGAAAAAATGTTGTTTCATCCAGTTGAAATTGAAAAACCCAATCCGCAATATGCAGCACTTCTGCAGGAGCAGCTTGGCGGAGCCAACGGTGAATTAAAAGCTGCCATGCAATATATGTCGCAAAGCTTTCGGATCAAAGATCCTGAAATAAAAGACCTTTTTCTTGACATTGCGGCAGAGGAGCTAGGGCACATGGAAATGGTTGCACAAACTATCCATATGCTTAATGGTCATGATGTGGAAGCATCGGCTGTTCCCGCAGGTGAAATTCAGTCTCACGTGTTGTTAGGCTTAAATCCCGGGTTAATCAATGCTTCCGGATATTCCTGGACAGGAGATTATGTGACGGTTACTGGGGACCTTTGTGCTGATTTGCTTTCTAATATTGCATCTGAACAGCGCGCAAAAGTGGTTTATGAGTATTTGTATCGACAAATTAACGACAAAAAGGTAAAGGAAACCATTGACTTCCTGCTGAATCGTGAGGAAGCCCATAATGCTATGTTCAGAGAGGCTTTTAATAAAGTGCAGAATACCGGATCTAACCGGGATTTTGGTACAACGAAGGCGGCAAAAATGTATTTTAGTATGTCTGAGCCGTCTCCCGAGGATAGCAGGTTTACCGAAACAAAAGTTGAAGCCCCTTCTTTTCAGTAATATCCTCTCAAAAGTGTAGCTCCAAATAGACTTAAAAATGAGATAACACATATAGAAGTCCCGCAAAGGGCAGTTTATCTGTGTTATCTCGTTTTGCATTTCCAGTTACATTATTTTTTTGCTTCTACAAACCAGCGCGGCTGCTCAAAAAATAGATAGCTGTCTCTCCCGCCTATACGAATCGTATATCGAATACCCATGCCGCCTGCTTTTAGGGAAGCGGCCCGGCGCATATCCAGGACACGATCGATTTCGTACCGTGTTCCATCCTCCCAGAACAGGGACAACGGCGTTATTTTCCCTTCAGTGTCAAATTTTGCTATTACCTCAACAAAAACCTTACGTGCCATATACTCACCTCAACTGGTCCATAGTGTCCCCGATTTATGCCGCGCTATTCCTGCAGAATCGAATCAGTCAAAAACAGACTTGGCCGGGCTTTTTGCAGCGTTTACCGCCTGTAAAAAGCTTACTCCGATTCCACGCTCCGGTACCAGTAGGGGGGAAACTTTTTGTAGAAATCAAAGACTGTGACTTGTCCGCTCCGTCGCCGTATAGTGAAATCCAGTGGAACAAAATAGTACACAGCAGAAATTTACGTATGGGGAAGATCAGGAATTATACCTTTCGATACGGCAACAGCGTTGGGGGCAGGTTGGGGGGAATCGGCTTATCGCTATCGTATTTCAAAGGGAAGCAGTTAGAAGAAATCACCCAAGAGGAAATCATACGAGTTAAAGGGCATATGGGGGGATCTGGGTCCACCCGAATATATTGATTGACCGGTTTGCAGATACACTTTGGGCCGATGGATATTCTGCAGCTTCTATGAAAACACAAACCGAACGTATATGGGAAATGACGATTGGTTTTAATGATGAGGATATGGGGGACATACGTACGTTGCTTAATTTTCTGCAGCATAAGGGTGGAACCTTTTTTCAGATATGGTATATATGTCCCCGTGCCGGATCCGAATCAGTTGTATGGATATGAAATATAATTGGATATATCGTCTAAAGAATGCGAATCTATAAATAATAGATTCGCTCAAACAAAAGAATGATAGGAAAACTGCAAAATATCTCCCACAGTCAGATCTGTCACTTACCCGGAAGAGAGGGAGCTTCATATTGTTTTCCCTTTCTGGCTGTTTTTTACTTGCATTTCTGCCGGCAGACTGCTATACTAAAACGGGGTGCCTCTTATGACTTTGAAACCGATTCCTTGCCGTCCGGAGCGCTATCCGGAAAGTCTGCTGCCGTTTTTATCCGGTGCACAGCTGTATGACAGCAGCAGTTCCTCAAACGCCCGTGTGATCTATATCCAGAAGGACAGCGGATATTTTCTAAAGTCTGCCTTAAAGGGCACATTGCAGCAGGAGGCAGCGCTGACTGCTTGGTTTCACAAAAAAGGACTTGCCGCAGATGTGATCGCCTATATTTCCTGTGATAAGGATTGGATGCTTACAGAAAAACTGCCGGGGAACGACTGCGTATCGGACAAGTATTTATCGGATCCGGCACGCCTGTGTGACGTGCTTTCCCAGCTTTTGTGGTCACTGCATCATATGGATTATACCGGCTGCCCTGTAGGAAATCACACGGAGCTGTATCTGGAGCGGGCTGCATTCAATTACCGAAAAGGGAAATATGACAACACGCTTTTTCCGGATAACTGGGGCTACGCCAGCGCGGGGAAAGCCTACGATGTCCTTTCACAAAAAGGCCATCTATTATGCGCAGATACGCTTTTGCACGGAGACTTCTGCCTGCCCAATATTATCCTGCGGGACTGGAAGCTTAGCGGCTTTGTGGATTTGGACTCTGGCGGGGTAGGAGATCGGCATGTCGATCTATTCTGGGCGTTGTGGACGCTGCAATATAATTTAAAAACAGATCAATATCGGCAGCGATTTATCGACGGATACGGACGTGCGTCTGTAGAGGAAGATTTGCTGCAGGTCATAGGGGCTGCCGAGGTTTTTGGATAAATATAAGGAAAAGGAAGACGACGGATTATGCCACTTGACACAATCGAAACCATTCGCACCCGGTATTCCTGCCGGGCATTTACAGAAAAAATTCCCGGCGACTCTGATTTGCAGACGATCGCGCAGGCAGGCGTATGTGCGCCCAGCGGGATGAATCGCCAACCTTGGCGGGTGATCGTGCTGAAAAATCAGGAACTGATGCAGGACTTGGAACGGGAAGGAATGAAGAATCTGGCGGCCTTGCCGGACAGAAGTATTTATGAACGCATTTTGTCCAGAGGCGGGAAACTATATTACAATGCCCCTTGCATGATGCTGATCCCTGTTGCTGAAAATGCACTATTAGACTGCGGCATCGTTACAGAAAATATTGCTCTTTCTGCTGCATCCTTGGGGATAGACTCTTTGATCTGCGGCCTTGCACAGTTTTCCTTTGCAGGGGAGCAGGGGGAGACTTTCAAAGAGAAACTCAGATTTCCGGTTGGATATGATTTGGGAATTGCAGTTTTGCTGGGGTATGCAGAAAAAGCCGGCGCTGTCCCCCATACACCGGATATGGATAAAATTTTATGGATTCAATAAAATAAAAAGCAAAAAAGGAGAGCGTGCATATGCCACATATCGTAATTAAAACCATTAGCGGACCTTCTCAGGAGCAGCTAAAAAAGGCTGCAGATAAAATTGCCGCCGTGGTAAACCAAACCATGGGAAAGCCAGAGAAATATATTTCGGTTTCTGTTGAGGAATACGACTATTCCCAATGGAAAGACGTATACAATGAATTTGTAAAAGACAAGGACAACGTACTGGTAAAGCCGGGATATACCGATCCGGTATCCTTTACGTAAAAAGAAAATTGAACAAAAAGAGAACCAATCGGTTCTCTTTTTTATACGTCGTATCATTCAATCATATGTCAGAAAACACGTTGTATGTAAATCATGAAATACAATGTACTTATACCAAACAAATGTAAAAAAAGCAGCTGTCTTTTTGACAGCTGCTTTTTTTACAAACGACTGCATTTGTTTTTTGCTCTGTTAAAAAACAAATGTTTATATATGGAAATGGCAAAAAATAAATAAATTGGTAGAAAATGTAAAAAGATACGGAATATTCAGAGGAAAGACGTGAGAAATAGTACGAAATAATGAAAAAAACCTTGTAAAACTTATAAAAATGTATTGCAAATTTGCAACGTCCATATTATAATATTTACATGCTGGTGGAGCAATAGTACATAATTGTTCCATGAAAATGGTGGAAAAGGGGGAGCCAAAAGTGGATTTGCTGGGTAAATACACCCACACGCTGGATGCAAAGAATCGTGTGTTCTTTCCAGCAAAATTTCGTGAAGACCTTGGCTCTCCGATTGTAATCACAGTAAATGTCGACGGTTGCCTGTCAGCATATTCCATGGCAGAATGGTCCAACTATACTGATAAACTTAAGGAATTGCCGAAAACCCAGGTGCGGGATATTACCCGATTTATATGTGGTAACGCGCAAAAATCGGTGCCTGACGGGCAGGGCAGAGTGATGCTTTCCAAGGATTTGGTGGAGTATGCAGGCCTGACGGAAGGGGTCACGTTCATCGGATGTGGGGACAGAGTGGAGCTTTGGGCTTCTGAGAGCGCACAGATCCCGGATATGTATGATACAGAAAAGGTGGCCAGCATCCGGGATTTGATGCTGGAATACGGTTTGTAAAAAATAATAAGAAAGGCAGAGATAATGTGAACTATGCACATGTATCTGTTCTTCTGAAAGAAGCGGTGGAAGCTCTTGTACCCCAGCGTGGAGGCATTTTTGTAGACTGTACTGCCGGTGGCGGCGGTCACTCTGAAGAAATTTTGCGGCACACTCCTCATGGTGCAAGACTTATCAGCTTAGATCAGGACGAACGCGCAGTGCTGCGCTGCAGGCAGAGGCTTGCGGCGTATGGGACTGCTTCTACTGTTGTAAAAGCAAATTTTGCAGCTGTCGGCGATGTGCTGGACGGCTTAGGTATACAAAAAATAGACGGTATTTTGTGGGATCTTGGTGTTTCATCTGTTCAGCTGGATGAAGCAGAGCGGGGCTTTTCCTACATGATGGACGCTCCTTTGGATATGCGTATGGACCGCTCTAGCGGCAAAACCGCAGCAGACATCGTCAACACCTACAGCGAAGAGGAGCTATACAGAATTATACGGGACTATGGAGAAGAATGGTTTTCCAAAAGAATTGCTTCGGCCATCGTGGAAAAACGGTCTGATGGGCCAATTGAAACAACGCAGCAGCTTGCCGAGTTGGTTACCAGTGTTATACCGCCTGCATCCCGACATAAAGAAAATCAACATCCTGCACGCCGGACATTTCAGGCGCTGCGTATTGAAGTAAATGGAGAACTGCAGGTGATCGAGCCATCGTTGCAAGCGGCAGTAGAGCGGCTGCGTCCTGGCGGACGTGCCGCGGTGATCACGTTTCACTCTTTAGAGGATCGAATTGTAAAGCAGGTGTTTGGAAAGATGGCTTCGCCTTGTGAATGCCCTCCGAATTTTCCGGTATGTACCTGTGGAAAAAAACCGATCGTAACACGGATCACAAAAAAGCCAATTGTACCTTCTGATGCAGAAATATTGGAGAATCCAAGGGCAAGAAGTGCGAAACTGCGGGTGGTAGAAAAAATTTAACAGAGTGAGCCGCATATAGCGGAATGATAAAAGAAAGGAAAGGGAAAGACATGGCAAGTGTGCAAATGCATGTAACAGGCGCGGCAGAAAATCCGCTGTGCGGCAGATTGCAGCAGAAATTCAGCGGCAGAGGTGCGGCCGCAGTTTCTGCATCTTACCAGGCTCATAGAAGTTCCAAGGTGGCAAATGGGAAAATTGCCAAAACTGTCAATCCCTTTGAAGATACAGCTGAATTTGTTCCTGCTGGGAAAAGAGCAGATGTCCAGGCTGCAGCAGCTGCAAAGTCTGGCCCGTCAGCATCGCAGCGTGCAGCTTATGAAGCACAGCAGCGTACCCGTGCCTTTTCAAAAGTTACGCCGTTTCCCTCCGGTGCATATGCATCAGCCTATGCGCGGGCAGCTTCTATTCGCGCCCAAGCGGCGACTATACAGAGCAGGCCGCGCCCAAAGACAAAAGAACCAGAACGCGCAAAAGGTGGACTGCTTCAGCTGATTCGCGGCGGCCGCGCAGACGAAGTGCAGGTGAAAAGCGCTCCTGTTCCCAAAAGTATTTTGATCGCAATCGTTTTGTTTACCGCTATAGTAATGATGATTATTTTTAGTTTTGCGCAAATCAATGAGTTTAAACGGGAAATTTCCGGACTGGAATCCAAACGAAGTGAATTGAGTACAGAAGTGGAACAGCTGGCGATCCAGTTGGATTTAAAAAATGATGTTCGTGTGATTGAACAAACTGCCAGAGAAGATATTGGTATGGTACGCCGCAATCAGGTTGAATCCAAATATATTAACATTGCTCAGGGAGACCGGGTTGAAGTAATAGAGGATCCAGAAGAAAAAGCGGAAGATTTCGGGATTTTTACCACACTTTTATCTTCTGTTGGAAGCGGCTGGGATAAGCTCTTAGAATATATTGACTGATCTTTTCATCCTAAAGAAGGTGTGCCGCGCACACCTTCTTTAGATTATGTGGGATACATAAATTGCTGCATCGGCACATAGAATCAAACGAACAAGTTGCAGTGCCGGGGAAAGGAAGATAGCTGAATGGCGGAAAACAGAAAGAGAATTACCAGGCGCACTACTTCCCGCGCCACAGTCCTTGCAATGGTGTTTGGCGCGCTCGCGATTCTTGTGGCTATACGGTTGGCATATCTGCAGGTATATAGCTATGATTACTATAAGGAACAGGTAATGAACGAGATTACCATGGAGACAGAGGTCAACCCGGAACGGGGCACGATCTATGATACCAACGGCAATATTCTTGCTACCAACGCCACAGTATATCTTTGCTTTATATCTCCCCAGGACATTATTGACGCAATGGCAAAAGCAGAGGATGACGGTGAAGAGGCGGTGTATACATGGAAATCCGCCGGTGCAGAGTACAACGATATTAAAATGGATGAGCTGATCTCCCGCTTTTTTGCGGATACACTGGGATGTGATTATGATACAGTGCTGGAAAAGACCGGCAAAAAAAACCGCCGGTATGAGGTGATTGCCAACGAGATCAGTGAAGAAGACGCAGAAAAAGTACGCCAGTTTATTGAAGAGTACGATTTGACTTCTCAGATATATCTGCGCGCCGGAGCAATCCGGTACTACCCTTACGGGGATCTTGCTGCCCACACCCTTGGTTTTACCAATAGCGATGGAATTGGAATCTACGGTCTGGAGGCATATTATAATAACCTGCTGGAAGGAACCAGTGGCCGGTATGTAACGGCCCAGGATGCACTGAACAATGATATGGGTTTTGCGTACGAAACCTATGTTGCCGCAGAAGATGGGTACGATATCGTGACGAATATCGATACCTATATCCAGTACGAATTGGAAAACCAACTGGAGGCTACCGTAAACGAAAATCAAGCAGCCAACCGTGCAGCCGGCATTGTCATGAATGTGAACACTGGCGCCATACTGGGTATGGCTACCTATCCTTCTTTTGACTGCAACGATCCATATACGCTGGATGCTTGGTCCCAGGAAAAGCTGACGGCATATGAAAGCAGCGACGAGCGCAACGATGATGCATATAAACTGGCGGTACAGAAAGTGAAGGAGGAAAACAAAAAGCTGGAAGACGGCAGCGAAGAGCTGACCGCTGCAGCTGATCAGTATTACGATGCCAACTTTGCGGATCTGTATGAGCAGGCCAGGACTAGCAAATACTTCGATTTGCTTTACACAATGTGGAAAAATAAAGCGATCACAGAGCTGTATGAGCCGGGATCTACCTCCAAAATTATGACCACTGCAATGGCCTTTGAAGAAGGCGTAACCAATCCTACAGAGAATTTCACCTGTACCGGCAGTCTGAAAATCGAAGGATATTCCCGTCCTATCAGCTGTCATAAGAGAACGGGACATGGAACGCTGCCCTATGCCAAGAGCTTGCAGCAGTCCTGCAACCCGGCTCTGATGACGGTGGCAATGCGTCTGGGAAGAGAAACCTTTTATAAATATTTCCTGGATTTTGGTTATGGGGATGTTACCGGTATTGATTTGCCCAACGAAGTGGCAACATATTACCATAATTTCAACGATTTTACCACCGTGTCTCTTGCAGTTTATTCTTTTGGTCAGACCTATAAGACAACGCCGCTGCAGCAGCTGACTGCAATTTCTGCTGTAGCAAACGGAGGAAATCTTGTAACGCCACATTTGCTCAAGGAAGTAGTGGACAGCGAAGGCAAGGTGAAAGACACTTATGAAACAGACATAAAGCGACAGGTAGTGAGCACTGAGGTGTGCGATACCATCGCAGGGATCCTGGAAGAAGGCGTATCCACAGATGGCGGTGCCAAGAACGCTTACGTAAAGGGATATAAGGTGGCAGCCAAAACAGGAACATCTGAAAAAATTGACCAGAAGGATGAAAGCGGGCAGACTTTTTTACGTATCGGCTCCTGCGTAGCTTTTGCTCCTGCGTACGATCCGGAAATTGCAGTGATCATTGTAGTAGATGAGCCTATGGGTGGCAGTGTGTATGGCAGTGTGGTAGCGGCTCCTTATGTTTCCAATTTCCTGTCCACGATTCTTCCTTATATGGGATATGAGCCTCAGTATACAGAGGAAGAACTGAAATCTGTAGAAATCAGTGTAAAAAATTATGTTGGTACCACTACGGCGGAGGCCAGCAGCGACATTGCAGCCAAAGGACTGAAATGTGAAGTCGTTGGAACTGGAACTACAGTTACCGGACAGGTGCCGGCAGCCGGCAGTACATTGTCCAAAGACAGTGGGCGCGTGATTCTCTATACAGATGGGGAAGAAGCAAAAAACACAGTAGAAGTACCAAATGTTGTGGGCAAATCCGCAGAGGCAGCAAACCGTATCCTGATCAATGCAGGGCTCAACGTCAGCGTGAAAGGTGCCTCCAACAGCAGTGAGTCCACGGTAGCTGTACAGTCCATTGCCGAAAAGACAATGGTGCCTGCAGGAACCGTTGTGGAAATTTCTCTGCGTGACTTGAGCGTAACGGACTAAAAAAACAGAAGCGAAAAATCTCCGGAAGTTGAAAGAATAAATCTTCCGGAGGTTTTTTATGCAACTGACGAATTTATTAATAGGACTGGACTATAGGGTTTGCGGGGCTCCTATGGATGCCGATATATCTTTCCCGGCAACAGACTCCAGAAGTGTGCGTCCAGGAGGGCTTTTTATCTGCCTGCGGGGCACAACAAGAGACGGACATCGGTACGCAAGTGAAGCGGTGCTGCGAGGTGCAGCCGCCTGCATTTGTGATACCTATCTTTCCGGTATACCTTGTATTTTGGTCGAAGATACGCGGCAGGCTGCCGCAGTTGTCTGGAATAATTTTTACGGGAATCCTGGCAGGTCCCTGCGTCTTGTGGGGATTACAGGAACCAATGGAAAAACATCTACATTGTCATTCTTGTCGGGGATTCTATCTGCTGCCGGAATGCAAACGGGTACAATCGGAACCTTGGGGTATCGGCTGGGTGGGCAGCAGATCACCTGGGAAGGGGCGGAGAATCCCGATATACCCGCAGCCATGACCACCCCAGATCCGCGGTACTTATACGGAATGCTGGCGTATATGAAACAAAACGGGGCGCAGGCGGTGGTCATGGAGGTATCCAGCCACTCCTTGGCTCAGCGAAAAACAGACCCCCTTTATTTTGAAACGGGAATTTTTACCAACTTATCTGCGGAGCACTTGGATTATCACAAAGATATGGAATCCTATTTTCAGGCAAAAGCATCTTTGTTTGACAATTGCAAAACGTCAGTCGTCAATGGAGATGATCCCTACGGACGGAGAATCCGGGGAATTCATGCTGGTTTGTATATGGCAAAAAATCGGAGGATACGTCCGGAAGGTGTAGCGTATCAACTTCAGTACAGAGGCAAGTCTTTGCCAATTCGATCCAGGGTGGCAGGGGCCTTTACCATATATAATACAATGTTATCGGCAATTGCCGCTCTTGAAATGGGAATCTCTACCGGAGATGTGATCAGGGGGATTGCCGGGGTGAGCGGGATCAGCGGCAGAATGGAGCGGATCGTTCGATCTGCAGACGTTGGATTTGATGTGTATATCGATTATGCGCATACGCCGGATGCCTTGCGCGCTGCTTTGGAAGGACTCCGCCAAGCAGTACCGCGCAGCGGGCGGCTCACAGTGGTTTTCGGATGCGGAGGCGATCGGGATAAGGGCAAGCGTCCTGTTATGGGCCGCTTGGCAGAGGAGTTATCCGATCGGGTCATCATTACGTCGGACAATGCGCGGACAGAAAATAAAGACGCCATTATTCAAGATATTCTTGGGGGCATGCGGACACAGCCGGATGCTGTCATCCCTGACCGACGAGAGGCGATTATTTATGCCGTTGAGACTGCTATGCCGGGAGATGCCATCCTTCTTGCGGGAAAGGGCCATGAAAATTATGAAACGGGACCGGAAGGTAAATCGCCATTTTCTGAGCGGGATATTGTTTTTGAAACGGTAAAACGATTGAAAAAGGGCTGATATGGGCGTAGGAAATATCCCGTTACAGGTTGACCGAAGCGGGGAAATATGGTATACTTATTTTAATAGATTTGTATAATTTTACATTTGACTAACATGGTGAATGCAAACAAAATGCGGAGGGTGTATGTTTTATCCCGTATTCTTTATCGGCATATTTGCCGTTACCTTTTTGCTAACAGCGGGGATTTCTCATTTTTTGATTCCGGTTCTTGCCAGTCATAAAATGGGACAAAAAATTCTGGAAATCGGTCCCCGATGGCATAAAAACAAAGAGGGCACCCCCACTATGGGCGGTCTTGCCTTTATTATTGCAGCTTTGATCACCGGTACTTCTGCCTGCGTAATCATTTTTTTGCGGGAGGGGGCAAAGGAGCTCCCTGCGCTGGTGCTTACCTTGGCTATGGCTGTGGCTAGCGGACTGATTGGTATGATCGACGATATGGCGAAGCTTCGTAAAAAGCAAAACGAGGGACTTACAGCCCCCCAGAAGTTTTTGCTGCAGCTAATATGCTCTGGCGTATACCTGTTTGGTATGAGCCGATTTGGACAAATTACTACAGAGCTGTACATTCCCTACCTGGATATCGCCATCGATTTTGGCATCGCTTACTATATTGTCGCACTGCTGCTTTTGTGCGGTATGATGAACAGTGTCAATCTTACAGACGGGATCGACGGGCTTGCCAGCTCTATGACGCTGATTGTTGGCTTGTTTTATGGAGCAGCAGCCCTGTTTCATGCGGCAGTCCCTGCGCCGGGCCTTGCGACGGTGGCCGCCATCATGGCAGGCGCAGCAGCTGGATTTCTTATTTATAACTTTTATCCTGCTAGAGTGTTTATGGGGGATACCGGCTCTCTCTTTTTCGGCGGCCTCGTTGTAGGGGCAGCCTTTATGATGGATAATCCTCTGATCGTGGTTGTATGCGGTCTGGTTTATATATTTGAAACTGCATCTACTATGCTTCAGGTTATGTATTTTAAATTGACTGGAGGAAAGCGTCTGTTTAAAATGGCGCCTTTTCACCATCATCTGGAAAAATGCGGCTGGAGCGAAATAAAAATTGTAGCAGTGTTCAGTCTTTTGACAGCGTGTCTTTGTGTTTGTGCCTGGTTTGGGCTGTGATTGCACAGGAAGGATGATATAAGATCACATGAGCAATGAGAACCGGTCTTATCAATATGGACGCAGCAAAAATCCCAGAGGGGAACAGGGACGGCATTCTGCAGGACGTGCACCCTCCGGGAACACTTCTGCACCCGGTGTGCAGCCTTACGGGCGCGTACGTCAGCGTCGTGTCCCATCCGGAGGGGGAGAAAATGCAGTTGTTCCTACACGGGAGCGATCCCTGATTAAACGGATAAAGAAAGAACAGGCGTGGGAAGAGGGCGTGCAGCGGGTAAGACATGGTGTGGACCGCCCTATGCTGATTATCATATTGGTGCTCCTTTGTCTTGGAACAATTATGGTGTTCAGCGCCAGCTACCCCAACGCACTGGCATCCAAAAATGACAGTTTGTATTACATACGCCATCAGTTGCTCTGGCTGGTCCTTGGGGGCATTGTAATGAGCGTGCTGGTTTTTGTTCCGTACAATGTTTATAAAAAGCTGACACCGCCGTTTTTTCTGGTTTCCCTAGGGCTTTTAGCGCTGGTTTTGGTAATGGGAACGGCCCGCGGCGTCGCCCAGCGATGGATTTTTATCGGAGGCTTTTCCATTCAGCCGTCCGAAGTCGCAAAAATATCGTTGATTATGATGCTTGCCTGGTATATTGACCGGCATTTTGAAGAAATCTCCAATCCGCTGAATAAAAAGGCGTCCCTTTGGAAAGGGATCGTCGTTCCCGGTTTAATTTTGGCGCTGGTATGTGGTCTGGTGCTGCTGGAAAAGCATCTGTCCGGTACGATCATTCTGGGTATGATCGGTATTTGCGTCATATTTCTCAGCGGCGCCAATATTGGGAAAATGGCGCTTTGCTATGGGGTCCCGGCAGTGCTCGCCGGTGTTGGATATCTTTTGACCAACGACTACGCGCTGCAACGGATTATTACTCACAGCAACGAGGGAGCAGACGTACTGAACGAAGCGTGGCAGAGTACTCAAGGGCTGTTTGCAATAGGCAGCGGCGGCCTTTTAGGGGTTGGACTTGGAGAAAGCCGCTTAAAATACAACTATGTATCCGAAGCGCAGAATGACTTTATTTTTACTATCTGGTGTGAGGAAATGGGATTTGTAGGCGCTGTTTTACTGGTGGCGCTGTATATAGCCTTTATTTGGAGAGGCATCACCATCGCGAAAAAGGCGCCGGATACATATTCTTCCCTGGTGGCCTTCGGCATCACCTGTCAGGTAGGCATACAGGCGTTTTTAAATATCATGGTGGTGACGGCGCTAATTCCCAACACAGGGATATCCCTTCCGTTTTTTTCCTATGGCGGATCGGCACTGATCATGCTGATGGGAGAAATGGGGATGCTGCTGTCTATTTCAAAGCATTCCTACCAGAAAAAATAGAAGAGGGAAAGGCGAAACATTTATGCGTGTATTGATGACAGGCGGCGGTACCGGAGGACATGTGAACCCGGCAATTGCAATCGCGGATACGATCCGGGAAAATGTACCGGATGCGCAGATTGCTTTTGTTGGTACGGACAGAGGAATTGAAAACAAGCTTGTACCGGATGCCGGATATCCGCTGTATCACGTCAATGTGATGGGGCTGCGCCGCAGCCTATCGCCCCGAAATATAAAGGCGGCCTATCTGGCGGTGACTTCTCCTGGAAAAGCGCGCCGGATTATCCGGGAGTGGAAGCCGGATATTGTTATCGGTACCGGCGGATATGTCAGCTGGCCGGTGGTAAAGGCGGCTGCAGGTATGGGTATTCCTACGGCCCTACATGAGTCCAACGCAGTTCCGGGGATGGCGGTAAAAATGCTGTCCGGTGTGGTAGACCGGATCTATTTAAACTTTACAGAGGCAGGGGAAGGACTCCATTGTCCCGAGAAACTGCTCCATGTAGGCTGCCCTTTGCGGGGAGGTTTTGCGGGGACGGGGATTTCCCGAGAAGCGGCGCGCAGAGAATTGGAGATCCCCGAGGGGACTGTGTATATTTTGTCCTACGGCGGCAGTTTGGGGGCCGAAAAGGTCAATGCGGCAGTGCTGGATCTAATGGAACGGTATACCGGAGGGAGAGAAAATGTCCTGCATTATCATGCCACCGGATCCATTGAAAAGGATATTGCCGCAGGATGGTTCCGGGATAAGAAACTGGACCGGTTTGACAATTTGTTCCTGACAGAATATATTTTCGATATGCCGCGCCGGATGGCGGCGGCGGACATTGTAATATGCCGCGCCGGCGCCATGACAATTTCGGAGCTTGCAGCTGCAGGAAAATGTGCGGTACTGATCCCGTCTCCCAACGTGACCAACAATCAGCAGTACAAAAACGCAAAGGTTTTGGCGGACAAGGGGGCGGCGACTTTGCTGCCGGAAAACGAACAGCTGAGCGACAGTCTGCGGGATGTGGTCTGCAAACTTACAGAAAGTGCAGAAATGCGGCGAAAGCAAAGCGAAAAAATCAGCAGCTTTGCAGTACCAGACACCAACAAGCGTATTTTCCGGGACATACAGAAGCTGATTCGAAACAAAAAATAAATGGATTTTGAAAGGGGGCGAGCGAATGGGTAAATCTGCAGAGGCTTACTATGCAGAAAAATTGCAGCAGCTTTTAGAACTGCAGGCGGCACAGCGCCGCAGTCCCCAGTTGACTCCTCCCAGAACACGCCCCCCAGGCAGACCTTCTATAGGAGCGGACAAGTCTCATACAAACACAGGCAGAGCGTATTATGACGGATTCCGTTCCCGCATGCAGCCCACCCCCCATGATTCTAAACCGGGTTCCCGCCCCGGTCACCAAAGCGCAGCACGTGCATCGGCGTCGGATCGGCAGCAGCGTCCCGCTACGTCCCAAGGAAACAGGACCACGTCGAAGGGTACTTCAAGAAATCAGCAAGAGCGTTGGGATCGGGGCCCTCAGGAAGAAAAAAAACGCGTAGAAGCATATCAGCGGGCGTCTCAAGGAAGAAGGCGGCGTAAACTGCGGGAAGCCCTAATATCCGTTGCATTGGTCTTTGGTGTATTTGTGGTCCTGTGCGTTGTTACCTATCAGCTTTTATTTGTAATACGCAATTTGGATGCTACCGGCAACAGCCAATATACTGCAGAAGAAATTCTTGCCTCCTGCGGCGTTGACCTGGGCGATCATTTATATTCCTTTAGCTCTCGTGTCGTGCAGGAAAAAATCATGTTGCAATGTCCATATGTGTCTGCAGTAGATGTGGAACGTACGCCGCCCGGATCCATTGCTTTTTCTATTGAGGAAGAAGCCCCTATGTATTATGCAGAATTTTACGGAGAATTCTGGGAAATTTCTCCTTCGCTCAGAATGCTCGATCCAATTTCCAAAACAGATGCAAAAGAGCAGGGCCTCATGAAATTAAAGCTCCCGCAGATTCAGGAAGCGATATCCGGTAAAAAAATCGTGTTTTCCAATGAACGCAGCGGGACATATATGCAAACGGTTTTGGATGCTCTTGCAGCGTCAGATTTGGCAGGGCGCATCAGTGTGGTAGATCTGCGAAGTCCACACAACATCGCTATGGTCTGTGATGAAAAATACAAGCTTCTCTTTGGAAATACGGATGTGATCGAAACGAAGCTTCGCTTGGCTGTTGCCGTGCTGGAAGACGAGCTCTTTTCGGGAGACAACAAAGCCAGCGTTGATCTGACGGACTTAAATGCCACCAGCGTAATTATCGACAACCAATTGGATCTGAATTAGAAGCATTTATTTGTATGCAATTGCAGAATTCACAATATTTTGCAATTGTAAACAATAGGAAAAATGTGGTTATTTCCCTTGAAAAACTGGATTTTTTGCAAAAAAATAAAATAAAAACAAAAAAATATTGCAAAACATCTTGCAAAATTCGCCAAGTCAGTATATTATAGTATATATGTAATTCTGCCTGCATGTGTACATATAAAAGAAAGTGCAGGTCAGTGCCCCAATCAATTACGGAGGATAGGAAATATGCCTTTTGAACTGGATGAAGAATTTGAAAGCGGCGTAAATATAAAAGTTGTAGGTGTTGGCGGCGGCGGAAACAATGCGGTAAACAGGATGATTACAACCAATGTGCGCGGCGTAGATTTTATCGCCATCAATACAGATAAACAGGCGCTGCAACATTCTACTGCAACCCATAAAATTCCCATTGGTGAGAAAATCACCAAAGGACACGGCGCCGGCTCCAATCCGGAGATTGGTGCAAAATCTGCAGAAGAGAGCATCGAAGAAATCAAAACTGCCATAACCGGTGCTGACATGGTGTTTATTACTACTGGTATGGGAGGCGGTACAGGAACAGGTGCGGCGCCTATTGTTGCGCGGATCGCAAAAGAAATGGGTATGCTCACTGTCGGGATTGTCACGAAGCCCTTTGCTTTTGAAGGAAAAAAAAGAAAGACACAGGCAGATATTGGAATTGCAGAGTTGAGCAAGTTTGTGGATTCTCTTGTAATTATTCCCAATGAGCGGCTCAAGCAGGTATCGGACAAGCCCATCACCATGATCAATGCTTTTGAAATTGCTGACGATGTACTCAGCCATGGTGTGCAGAGTATTTCCGAATTAATCAATGTACCTGGATATATTAACCTGGATTTTGCGGACGTTACATCTGTTATGCAGGACGCAGGTTTTGCACACATGGGCGTGGGTGAAGCCTCTGGTAAGGAAAAGGCGGAGTTGGCTGCAAAAGCGGCGATTTCCAGCCCGCTCCTGGAGACCTCTATCAGTGGTGCAAGAGGTATATTGGGCAATATTACTGCTTCCCCGGATATCAGTATGGAAGAGATCGATACTGCATGTACTATGATTGCCGATGAGGCCCATGAGGATGCTACCGTGATATGGGGTGTTGCGTTTGATCCCAACATGGAAGACTCTATGAAAATCACTATCATTGCTACCGGTTTTGAAAATGAAAACGAGGCAGAATCCGCCAAGAATTTAAACGAAAAAATGAATGTTGACGCTGCGCCTGCAGAGAAAAAAGAGGCAGAGCAGACGAGCACTGCAGCAGAAGATGACAGTGAAGATATATCTGACGATGAATTGGATGAACTCCTGGGCATGCTGCAAGGCAAGGAACGCAAGCCGGAAGCACCGACTGGATTAAAGCGGTATTTTTAAATATAAAAGGGCTCCCCATCAGAGAGGAGCCTTTTTATATTTACTTTTATATTCATTATGAGTTGGAAACTCCATTTTCTAAAGAATCTTTAAATCGCATCCACGGCTCTGCCTGTGGCGGAGGGACAGTACCGATTATTTGTTTTTCGGTGAAGGGGTGTACAAAAGAAAGATGATGACACCACAGAGCGATTGGGCAGCGCTGGGGGGATCCATATTTTCGATCGCCCAGGAGTGGCATGCCTCTGGAGGAAAACTGGGCACGAATTTGATGTGGGCGTCCGGTTTTTAGCTGGATATTTACAAGAGACAGTTCTCCACGGGTATTCACTGTTTTGTATTCCAGCACCGCATGTTTTACTCCCTTTCGCTGCGTTTGCACGACAAAGGATTTGTTGATTCTTTTATCGTGATATAATAGATCTTCCATAATGCCTCCTTTTCCCCCGCCATGGACAATCGCACAGTATTGCTTTGTCACTTGACTGTTTTGAAATAGTACAGACAAGGCGCCGGCTGCTTGTTTTGTTTTGGCATATACCATAACACCTCCTACCGCTGTGTCCAACCGATGTATACAATAAACCTGCGAGGCCCTTTCGTCAGAGAGAAGACCGACCATGCTGGGCCGCCCGGTGGGATCGTCCTGGGAAGGGACGCCAGGGGGCTTGATTACAAGAATCAATCTTGCGTCTTCATACAGAATTTCCATAGAAGCTCCATTTCTGCCGCTTATGCGGTCACATTATATGAAAGCAGGATGCGCTATGCGCATCCTGCAGAGTTCTGTTTGCTGATTCGCTCGAAAAGGGACAGGAAGATAAACCAAACAGCTTCAAAACAAACACTTTTAAAGCTGTTTTAACGGGATAGTAATATATCTCCCTTCAGCAACTTCACTCCCCCTCGTCAGAGGGGGGAGTACAGAAAACTCCAAGGGGATATCGATGAAGCATAGTTATATAGTCTCCCCGGTGTTTCATCCCTTGAAACACCGGGGAGGTGTCATGGCAGAACCGTGTGATGGAAGTGTAGCCTTGTGTGTGGCCCGCCAAGGTAACAAATGTTTTTCGCCTTAGGAGGCTTTCAGGGAAGTATCTAAGAAAGTTTCCTGGTTCTTTATTCTACTTAATCAATACACGAATAACACCGTTGATTGCAGCAATATCAGCCGCATGTGCCGGTGTGACTTCCCCCACGCAGTCCAGCAGGGCGCAGGCATAATCGCCTTTGGACCGGCTGGTCATATTATCGATGTTGACGCCGTCAGACGCCAAAACGGCAGTGATGCTTGTGAGCATTTCTGGCTGGTTTTTATGAAGCACCACGAGTCGTGCCAAACCGGACCGGGGCATAGAGATCGCAGGATAATTTACACTGTTGGTAATATTCCCGTTTTCCAGATAGTCGATCAGCTCATGTGCGGCCATCACGGCACAGTTATCCTCCGATTCTACGGTAGATGCACCCAGATGGGGAATGGTGATGATGCCGGGCTGGTTGATCAAATCCTCCGTAGGGAAGTCTGTTACATATTTTGCAACCTTGCCGCTGGCAATGGCAGCTTTAACATCGTCGGCGCATACCAGGTCTGCACGGGAAAGATTGATAATCTTTACGCCGTCCTTCATCATAGCCAGAGTTTGGGCCGAGATCATATTCTTTGTTTGGGGAGTTGCAGGAACATGCAGTGTAATATAGTCGGCAGATTTATAAATATCTTCATATGTAGCGGCGCTTTTTACACCACGGCTCAGCTTCCAGGCGGCATTGACCGTCATGAAAGGATCGCAGCCAATCACGTTCATGCCCATTTCTCTGGCAGCGTTTGCAACAAGACCACCGATGGCGCCAAGACCAATAACGCCAAGGGTTTTCCCTTTGATTTCACAGCCGGCAAATTTGCTCTTGCCTTTTTCTACAGATTTGGCAACATCTGTTTCCAGTGTGCCGGCCCAGTTGATACCGTCTACAATCTTTCTGGATGCCAGAAGCAGCGCGGCAATGGCAAGTTCTTTTACGCCGTTCGCGTTGGCTCCCGGAGTGTTGAACACAACAATTCCCTTGTCGGCACATGTATCCACGGGAATATTGTTTACGCCTGCGCCAGCTCTGGCGATGGCCTCCAATTCGCTGCCGAATTCCATATCATGCATGGCGGCACTGCGGACCATGATAGCCTGGGGAGCGGAAATATCTTCCCCTACGGTATATGCTGCCGGGTCAAATTCTTCTGTGCCGCAGGCGGCGATTTTATTTAAAAGTTTAATGTTTTTCATTTTACAGAACCTTTCATATAATGATATATTGAAGGATTTACTTACTGCTTGGGATTCTCAGCAGCAAATTTTTTCATAAAGGCAACCAGTGCTTCCACGCCTTCTATGGGCATTGCATTATAGATAGAAGCGCGCATACCGCCTACAGATCGGTGGCCTTTCAGGTTTTTCAGTCCCGCAGCACCAGCTTCGGCAGCAAATTTTTTATCCAGATCCGCATCTCCTGTAATGAAAGTTACGTTCATCATAGAGCGGTATGCCGGATCTACCGGAGCGATGTAATAGTTCTGGCTATCCAGATAATCATACAAAAGAGCGGCTTTCTTTTCGTTGCGTTTTTTCATTTCGGAAAGTCCACCGATAGACTGTACCCACTCGCAAACCAGTTTCAGCATATAAATGGAATAGCAGGGAGGCGTATTGTACATGGAGTCGTTGTCTGCCATCAGCTTCCAATCCAGCATTGCAGGTGTCTCGGGGCGTGCATTGCCAAGCAGATCTTCGCGCACAATAACTACTGTAACACCTGCAGGAGCCATATTCTTCTGAGCGCCGGCATAAATTACGCCGAAACGGGATACGTCAATGGGTTCAGAAAGAATACAGGAGGACATATCTGCTACCAGTGGGATATTGCCTGTATCAGGAATTGCATTGTATTTTGTGCCGTAAATGGTGTTGTTGAAGCAGATATGCACATAGTCGGCGTCCGGACGGAAAGTATCTCTGGTGAGCGCGGGTATTTTGGAGAAATTATCATCCTTGGAAGAAGCAACTGCCTGTGCGTCGCCAAATTTCAAGGCTTCTTTGTATGCTTTTGTGGAAAACTGTCCGGAAAGAACGTAGTCTGCCTTCCCGGTTTTCATAAGATTCAGGGGAACGCAGGCAAACTGGGTGGATGCGCCGCCCTGCATGAAAAGTACCTGATAGTTGTCGGGAATTTGCATCAGGGACCGCAGGCAGGTTCCGGCGGCAGTGATGATTTCTTCATAAGCTGGGGAACGATGACTCATCTCCATCACAGACATCCCACTGTCTTTGTAGCAAACCAGTTCAGCTGCGGCTGTTTCAAGAACAGGCAGCGGAAGCATGGAGGGACCGGCTGAGAAGTTGAATACTCTGTTCATAATAGAAGTCCTTTCCTATGTCATGCCAAATTGGCAAAATTTATTATTACTCATCATTATAAACCAATACCAAACTTTAGTCAAGTAGCAGCGGCCTTATCTTTGCAATTTCTGTGGGAAGGAATCGCACATCCGTATTTTTTAGCAAATATCTTGACAGGTACAATTTGGAAAGGTATAATGAAAGGACTGCAACTCAGAAAAATGTGTCAAAAGAACGGACACGTTTTTCCTTTGCGCGTGCGCAGATGCCGAATTTTCGGTATAAACGATATCGGCCCCAGGCCGTGTTTATTACAGGAGGACTTATGTCGATCAAATATCTTGAAGAGGCGGGAAATGCCTTTCAGTTTGCAGCAAAACCGGTGCGTTTTGAGCGGTGTGACACAGGTCATATTAACAACACATTTTTTGTTGACTGCGGCGAGGGCAATCCCCAGTATATACTGCAGCGGGTCAACACAGATATTTTTAAAAAGCCTCTGGAGCTGATGTCCAATATCAAAGGCGTCACCCGCCATGTTGCGAAAAAAGTAATGGAAGCCGGTGGAAATCCGGACAGAGAGGCTCGTAAAATTATCGAGACCAAAGACGGAAACGACTATTATATCGATCCGGACGGACGATACTGGCGCGCCTATTTGGAAATCGACAATGTGATTTCCTATGACTCCCCCGATTCTCCCGAGCTGTTCTACAAAAGTGCCGTGGCTTTCGGCCGCTTTTTCAAGCAGCTGTCGGACTACCCTGCAGATACCTTGTTTGAAACTATTCCCAACTTCCACAATTCTGTAAGCCGTATGAACGACTTTAAACAGGCAGTAGCAGAAGATAAAATGGGCCGCGCAGCTGAAATGCGTAGTGAAATTGCATTTGCACTGTCTAAAGCGGACAAATGCTCTTATATCATTGACCGGATCGCCGACGGCAGAATCAAGCTGTGCGTGACCCACAACGATACAAAACTGAATAATGTACTGATGGACGCAGTCACCGGTGAAGGCGTCTGCATTATCGATTTGGATACGGTTATGCCCGGCTCCATTTTATATGATTTTGGCGATGCAATCCGCTTTGGCGCATCTACCGCAAGGGAGGACGAAACAGATCTGGATAAGGTAGAACTGGATCTGGAAATGTTTGAGACATTTGTCCGGGGCTTTGTAGGGGAGCTGCGGGATGCCATGACGGAAGAAGAAATTCTTGGCCTTCCCATGGGCGCATATCTTATGACGCTGGAAGTGGGCATCCGTTTCCTTGGCGACTATTTGAATGGTGATGTTTACTTCCAGATTCACTATCCTGAGCAGAACCGGGACCGTGCCCGCAATCAGCTCAAGCTTGTGGCGGATATGGATAAAAAGATGGATCAGATGAACGCCATTGTAAGAAAGTATCTGTAAGATAAATCTTATATAAAAGCTGCGGAGGGAGCCGTATGTCCCCCAAATATCTTGAAAGGGTAGCCCAGGCTTTTTGCTTTGCCGCAAAGCCGGTTCGTTTTATTCCCTTTTCTTCGGGACACATCAATAATACTTTTTTTGTTGACTGCGGCGAGGGTAATCCCCAATATATACTGCAGCGAATAAACACAGGTATTTTTCAAAATCCGGGGCAGCTGATGTTCAATATTAAGGAGATCAGTCTGCATATCGCCCGTAAAGTGGCAGACGAAGGAGGAGATCCGTCCAGACGGTCCAGGACGGTGATCGCCACCAATTATGGCGGTGATTTTTATGTGGACCCGGACGGCGGATGTTGGCGTGCTTTTTTGGAAATTGAAAATGTGGTTTCCTATGATTTTACCGATGATCCCCAGATACTGTATCAAAGCGCAGCTGCCTTTGGCCGCTTTTTGAAGCAGTTATCCGATTATCCGGCAGACGCTCTTTATGAGACGATTGCGAACTTTCATGATACCAGAGGTCGATTGGCCGTATTAAAGGAGGCAGTACGCCGAGACAAAATGAGCCGTGCAGCAGAAATGCAGAGGGAAATCGATTTTGTCCTAAAACGGGCTGGGGATTTGTCATATATTACAGATGGTATAGCCGATGGCAGGCTTTTGCTGCGTGTAACGCATAATGATGCCAAACTCAGCAATGTCCTAATGGATAAAGATACCGGGGAAGGCATTTGTGTCATTGACTTGGATACGGTTATGCCCGGCTCTCTTCTGTACGATTTTGGAGAGACTGTACGGTTTGGCGCGTCTACGGCAAAGGAAGATGCGGTAAGCCTGGATGGGGTAGAGCTGAGTCTATCTAAGTATGAGGTAATTGTACGGGGATTTATGGGAGAATTGCGGGATGTGATAACAAAGGAAGAAGCCGCCTCTCTTCCGATGGGCGCCTATTTGATGACCTTGGAAACGGGAATTCGATTCCTAACGGATTATCTGGTGGGAGATGCATATTATCAGACCCGCTATCCTGCTCACAATCGGGATCGCGCCCGCAATCAGCTGAAATTGGCTGCAGATATGGAGCAGAAGCTGGAACAGATGAGGCAGATTGCAGTATCTGTTTATTTTCACAAAAAAGGGGCAGGGCCCCTTGCATAAAAGGAGCAGTTATATATGAAATCGTTCAGACCAGAGGTAGAGCATGGCATTGTGTTCCGGCAAAAACCGACCACATGCTTCAAGTACAACGGCTGGCCAACTGTTTGCAAGGATGAAAATGGTGTGCTGTATACAGCCGCATCGTCTATGCGTATGTCCCATGTGGATCCTACCGGTAAAAACTGTATGTGGATCAGTAGGGACGAGGGAAAAACCTGGTGTCCTCCCATTGTGGTCAATGATTCTTATTTTGACGATCGGGACGCCGGGATCACCTACATAGGCGGCGGGAAAATGCTCATGAGTTGGTTTACTCTTTGCTATGAGGACTACTGTGAGGGCATTCAGTCTTACGACTGGTTTCCAAAAAACGACAAGGCGATTTCAAAAGGCTTTACTGAATGCTGGAAGCTGCTTTCCGAAGAGGATCGAAAAAATGCAGTCGGCGCGTTTGTAAAAGTGTCTGAGGACTACGGCGTGACCTGGAGCGATCCTATCCGCGTTCCGCTCACCGCTCCCCATGGCCCGTCTGTATGCAAGGATGGCACTCTGGTATATATGGGCAAGCAGATGGATCCGGATTATGAGGCACCAAATCCTATTGTGGTTTATACAAGTGGGGATGGTGGTTATACATGGACCCATACGGGTACCGTTCCGGTGGGAGAGGACATCGTAGTGGACAATATGCATGAGCCCCATGTGGTAGAACTGCCCAGCGGACGGCTTCTTGGCGCCATCCGTGTTCACGAGAGAAAAACACAGCCGGATTTTACCGTATATACAACGTATTCAGATGATAATGGAAAAACTTGGTCTGCACCGGTCTGTATAGGTGTAGATGGCGCTCCTCCGCATCTGATGGTGCATTCCAGCGGCGCTGTTATTTGTTCTTACGGCCGCCGTCGAGGCTCCGGCTTCAAGAAAGACCGCGATCCTGAGGATAGAAGTGAGAGGGCTTGTGTCAGCTATGACAATGGGGAAACCTGGACAGAAGATTATTGTATCAATGATGAAGTAGACGGGCAGTTGGATATGGGATACCCTGCTTCTGTAGAACTGTCCGACGGTTCTATCATGACGGTATATTATCAGTGCTGGCCTGGTGATTGGCATACCAGTGTTTTATATACAAAATGGAGACTGAATGGTAAATAATATAAGGCGGGATCTTGTTTGGGCAAGTTCCCGCCTGTAGTATTGTATAGCAAAAATGCACAAAATGATTTGCATATTATGTGCAAAAACACGATATTCAAAAATGCCCGCACAATTTATTTGATAGCCCTTGCAATCCCAAAATGATTTCATTAAAATGAAATAAGTACATAAACTAACAAGAGTTCGGAGGAAGAACGAATGGCAACAATGGCAAATGAAAAAGTACGGGTAGGGATCATCGGCTGCGGCGGTATTGCAAACGGAAAGCATATGCCCGGCCTCAAATCTGTTCCCCAGGCAGAAATGGTTGCTTTCTGCGATTTGGAGGAGTCCCGGGCTGAGGCTGCAAAAGCAAAATACGGCACCAAGGACGCAAAGGTTTACACAGACTATAAAAAGCTGTTGGAGGACGCCTCCATTGACGTAGTGCACGTGTGTACCCCTAACCGCTCTCACAGCTTCATCACGGTAGACGCGCTGGAAGCCGGCAAGCATGTTATGTGTGAAAAGCCTATGGCGATCAACTCTGCGGAAGCTATGAAGATGATCGACGCTGCAAAGCGCACTGGCAAAAAGCTCACCATCGGCTATCAGAACCGGCAGAGAAACGATTCCCAGTATTTGAAGGAAGCGGCTGTACGGGGAGAATTCGGCGATATTTACTTTGCGAAAGCATTTGCGGTTCGCCGCAGATTTGTGCCTACTTGGGGCGTTTTCCTGAATGAGTATGAGCAGGGTGGCGGTCCTCTGATCGATATCGGAACCCACGCGCTGGACTTGACTCTGTGGACTATGGATAACTACAAGCCCAAATACTGTGTGGGAACCTCCTATCATAAGTTCCGTTATCAGACACAAACCGGCAACGCATGCGGTGACTGGAATCCTGATGAGTTTACGGTAGAGGATTCTGCATTCGGCTTTATTGTGATGGAAAACGGCGCTACCATCAGCCTGGAATCTGCATGGGCGCTGAATACTTTGGAAGTTCGGGAAGCACAGACTTTGATCTGTGGTACCAAGGGCGGTGCCGATATGCTGGACGGCCTGCGTTTTAACTCAGTTGAAGGCAATCGGCAGGTTGTCAAGAATATTGATTTGAGTACAGGCGCTGTAGCATATTATAGCGGATTTAGTGGCGGTTCCGATGGAGAGCGGGAGGCATATCAGTGGATCCAGTCCATAATCGACGATAAGGATCCCTGCGTTCTGCCGGAGCAGGCATACTGCGTTACACAGATTCTGGAGGGTATCTACGAATCTGCAAAGACCGGCGACATTGTGTTCTTGAATAAATAATAAAATATTGCGCTTCTGCTTTGTCGGTTTTCTGTCAATGAGAGTCACAGGAGGATACTATGGAAGCTATCCTTGCAGTCATTGTTGTTATATTGGTACTTGTGCTTTTCGCCTGGTTAAAATTATTTCCTAAGATTGCAATTTTAGCGTCCCTTGCCGATAAACCGTTTGTATGTCCAAACTGCGGCCATCGATTTTATGTGAAGTGGTATCAGCTCATTTTTAGACAATTTTCTGTTTATACATATAATAAGGCAAATTTCAAGTGTCCTTGCTGCAAAATGCATGATATGTGCAGCAGACCTCATGATTGCTGAAAATGATACAAAAAGAAGAATGCTAAGGGCGGAAAAAGTTGAGCCTACAGCTTTTTTACACCCAAATGTATAAATGTATCTGTATTTGCACAGCTACATTTTAATACTATTTTGTGTCGGTGAGAGGACTTTTAACGGTATCTGCTGACGGAATGGAGATTACTATGAAATTATGTGTTTTGGCAAATCTGTTTGGGGATCTCACCCTGGACGAAACACTGGCAAAGCTGAATCCCATGGGGGTGCAGGCGGTAGAGATCGGCGCCGGCGGATTCCCCGGAAAAAACCAGTGCAATCCTGCAAAGCTTTTGGCAGATGAGAAAGCGCTCCAGGAATGGAAAGATACATTTAAAAAATACGATATGGAACTGGCGGCCTTGGCCTGTCACGGCAACCCTGTACATCCCGACAAGGAAACGGCTGCAGCCTTTGACCGAGACTTCCGGGAAGCTGTTCTTTTGGCAGAAAAGGTTGGATGCGACACCATAGTAACATTTTCTGGCTGCCCTGGCGGAAGTCCGGAGGACAAACGGCCCAACTGGGTAACTTGTCCCTGGCCCGGAGATTTTTTAGACGTGCTGGAGTTTCAGTGGAATGAAGTGCTGATCCCCTACTGGAAAGAGGCCAGCGCCTATGCGCAGGGTCATGGCGTGACGAAGATTGCTTTCGAAATGCATCCCGGCTTCTGTGTATACAACCCAGAAACGCTGATGAAGCTTCGCGAAGCAGTGGGTCCGGTGATCGGTGCAAACTTTGACCCCTCACACCTGATCTGGCAGGGAGTCGATCCTGTGGCTGCAATTCGGTATCTGGGTGACGCCATCTATCATTTCCATGCAAAGGATACCAAGGTAGATTCGATCAATACAGGCAGAAACGGCGTGCTGGATACCAAGCATTATATCCATGTAAAGGATCGTTCCTGGTCGTTTAGAACCGTTGGCTATGGTCACGATGCCCAATGGTGGAGAGATGTGATCAGCAACCTGCGCCTTGTGGGATATGATGGAGCGATTTCCATCGAACACGAGGACAGTCTCATGAGCGTGGATGAGGGACTGACCAAGGCTGTAGAATTTTTAAAGGATACCCTTATCTCTGAACCGCTGCCCACTTCGATTTCTTGGGCATAAGTAAAAAAGCCTTTCCCGAAAGGGAAAGGCTTTTATTACTTCTCAAACAAGCGACACATTTTAACGTCCATACGGCAGCGCCTGGCATCTCGCTGGGCGCTGTCTTTTTCTATGTTGTAAACGTCCCCTTCTTCCGCGTCTGG